>DJEG01000109.1:5636-29935 GCA_002431305.1 Ruminococcaceae bacterium UBA5904
CAGGCGCAGGATCAGCAGGCTCAGGCGCAGGATCAGCAGGTTCAGGACGGAAATTCGTAAATTTTAAAACGTATTTCGGCATAATTTTCAAAAAATACTTGTAAATTTTTTAGAAAAGTATTAAAATAACCTGTGTTAATTTCATTTCTGAAAGGTGTTTTTCCCAAATGGATAAAAATTTAGAAAAAGAAAAAGAGCTTTACCGTAAGGAGCGTAAAGAACGTATCTCCAAAAACGCGAAAGCTAACGAAAAAGGATCGTCAAAGGGCAGGGATCATACCGCCGCGATAAGCAAGGTTCTTTCGTGGATATTCTGCATTGTTCTCGTCGGAGCTATCGTTGTAGGCGCCGTTGTTCAGTTCGGCGTTCCTCAGAAAGTACTCAAGGCTGTTAAGATTGACGGAAAATCATATTCCGCTGCAGAGTACGCATTCTACTATTCATCCGTATACAATTCATTCGCAAACTATTCAAAGAATTACGGCGCGACATATGCCGACGGCTTTGATTACAATCAGCCCGCCGAAAATCAGACTCATACGGATTCCGACGGCAACGAGGAAACCTTTGACAAGTATTTTGCAAAACTCGCCGTTGACAATATGGCGAACGTAAAGAGATACTACGCAAAAGCTCTCGAAAATAATATCGAGCTTACCGAAGAGGATAATGAGACTATCAATGAGGCTATGACCCAGTTTGACTCTCAGCGCGAAAATTACTCCGTATCGAGCTATTTAAGCAAAATCTACGGCAGAGGAGTTACCGAGAGACTTTTCAAAAAAATCATTACCGAACAGCAGTATGTTACCAGATTCAAAGACGTTAAGACTGAGGAATTCAACAACGATATCACCGCCGATAAAATCAATGCGGAGTATTCTGCAAATAAGAAGGACTACGACGTTGTAGATTTCAGATGGTACACAATCGATATCGATACGACGGCCGCAGACACGGATAAGGCAAAGAGCGACGCAGAGGCTAAGGCTGACGAGTTTATCGCAGCCGTTAAAGCCGACGGTAATACAGAGGACGCGTTTAAGAAGCAGGCTATCCTTTTCCTCGATAAGGATTCCGAGGATTATGAGTCCGATAAGGAGACTTATTCAAAGGACGGTGCTACCATCCTTCATAAGACAGATTACGCCACTGTTTCGTCATCTGTAAGCGAAGACGCTGCAAATTGGGTATACTCCGTTGATGATAACGGCAATTATAACAGACCTGCCGGTGAAATGTCAAAGTATTCCACCGATGAATACGTTTATATAATCTATACTCTCGGCGCACCCTATCAGGATACCGTTAAGCCTGTAAGCGTACGTCACATTCTCTGCGCATTCTCGACCGAGGGTACACAGGAGGTTCCGACCGATGAGCAGAAGCAGGCTGCTAAGGAGAAGGCGGAGAAAGTTCTCCAAAGCTACAAGGACGCACTTTCTCAGAGCGGTAAGGACTACGACGAAGACGCATTTGTAAATCTTGTTGCCGACAATTCCGACGACAGCGGAACATCGAGCAAGGGCGGACTTATCGAGGACATGATAAACAACGACCAGTACGTAGCCGAATTTGAGGACTGGGCTTTTGCTGAGGGTAACTATGCCGGCGAGGCAAGAAAGACCGGCGACGTAGGCATTATCGAGACCGAGTACGGCTACCATGTTATGTACTTTGTAGGACAGGCTGACGAACCCTCATGGTATACTACCATCAAGGATAAACTTGTAGATTCCGAGTCCGATAAGTACTGGGAGGATTTCGACGCTCAGTTCAGCGACGACGATGTTACAACCGTAGACTGGGTTAAGGACAGAGTTGTAGCCTCTCAGAATAAGAAGTTCGCACAAAATTAAATAAACAATTAAAATCCCGCGTAAAGAAGTGCGCGGGATTTTTGCATTTTCAAATGAATAATTATTGTTTCGGAACATGCGGATTTGTATTTTGTAACGCCCGAAAGTCAGCATCCGAGTATCGTAATTATTATAGCATAATTTTCAGAAAATACTCTGAACCGACAGTTTTTCCCCATCGCGTACGCCCGTCAGGAATCCGTGCGCATCGTCGAGCACGTCTTTGTAGTCCTCGCTTTGCGTTTTTGCGGCGTAGACGATATTGTTAATGTGCATTTCTATTTTGTCGACGTCCTCGTGTTTTAATAGAATTGCGAGAAGTTTTTTGTTCTTTTCCCACTCGCCGAAAAGATTCTGCGCACGGGAAAGTTCAAATTCGTTTTCATTTTCCATTTTCTCTATTTCCGTAATAGATGCTGTCAGAGTTCTGTCGGTATATACCGCGGAGCATATTGCGAGAGCGAGACAGAAAAACGGCAGAATTACCGCGGTTACGAGTCGTTTCATATGTTAGCGTTCCTTTTTAATAATATTGACTTTGCCCGATTTTGTCCTGGTCATCAGCAGAATGTTTTCGGGTGAGGTCTTTTTATTTTCTATCGTCTTTTTCAGCTGTTCCTCATTTGTACCGCACAGCGAAAACTCCGTTTTTATTATTCTGCCGTCGGAAACGACAACGCACGGCATACCCTCGTCTTCGGCGGGGATGTTCAAATCTTTTCTCGTAACGTTTTCCTCGGCGGACTTTTTCATCACGCTTAACACGCCGTTCGTTTCGGCTATCGCATACTGTACCGTTGAAATATCGAAAATATCCTTCTGCCGCAGCGCCTCGAGAATGTCGTCGACGGTGTATCTTAAATCCTTTATCAGCTTCTGCTCGATAACGCCGTCTTTTATTATAACAACGGGATTTCCCTGAAGCAGATTCCGCGCCTTAATGCTTTTCATGCTGATTACCGACATTATTATTTCGAATGAAGCAAGAAGAAGCACCGCCATTACCGAATTCATAAGAGGTGTATCGTTGTCCTGCATGGGAATCGCGGCGATTTCAGAGAGCATAATTGTTATAACGAGTTCGCCCGGCTGAAGCTGGGCTATCTGACGTTTGCCCATCAGACGGATTACGACAGTCAGAAAAAAATAAAGAATAACCGTCCTTACAAACGATGTAAGCATACTATCAAATCCTTTCGTACATAATGTTTCCGAATATTCAAAAAAAATACGGTCATAATCATATTGAATTTATAAAACCGAGGCTGATTATGTTGGAAAAATCAGAATTTGAATCCGGGCAGAGCGCGCCCGGCGGAGTGTATTTTGATATTTTAAAAAATAAAGTGTATTTAAGAGAGCGTTTCGGAGCGGCTTTTGACCTTATTATCGATGAACACAAGACGGATAAAAATACTGTTGTTTTCGTCTCTCTCGACGGAATGTATAATAATCTGCTTGCCGTTACGGGCGTTGTTTCTCCCGTGTGCGAATGTTTAAAAAATGCGGAAAATCCGGACGAGCTTCTGAAAATGATAACCGATCTTGCGCCCGGCGAATGCGACTGTAAGAGCGAATTCGAACTAGATAAAATCGTTCTGTCCGTTATAGAGGGATGCATGGCTGTCTTTATAGACGGACTCGGCACCGCGCTGATTTTCAGCGTGCAGGGCTATTCAAAGCGCGGTATAGACGAACCTCAGAGCGAGGTTCAGGAATTCGGTTCGCGCGAAGGATTCGTCGAAATGTTTAAAGACAACGTCACGCTGATACGCCGTCGGCTGAAAACGCCCGACCTTGTTTTCGAAACGACGGATATAGGCTCCGCAGGAAAAACCAAGGTCTGTTTATGTTACGATTCAAAGCGCGTTTCCCTCGACGTTCTCGACAGCGTAAAATCAAGACTTGACAAAATCGATATCGACGTGCTTCTCGGCGCGGGAGAATTAAAACCGTTCCTCGATACCGACGCGCCGTCGTTCTTTTCGGGCGTTGGGATGACGGAACGCCCCGATGTTTTGGCGTCAAAATTAGTTGAGGGCAGAGTCGGAGTACTCGTTGACGGCAGTCCGTTCGCGCTCGTTGTTCCGCATTTATTTATAGAAAATTTTCACTCGCTTGACGACTATTTCAACCGCCCGTACTACGCTTCGCTTATAAGAGTTTTAAAGCTTATATGTTTCTTCGTTGCGGTCGCTCTGCCGGGAATGTTCGTCGCAGTCGGAACGTTTCATCAGGAGCTTTTTCCCGCCGACGTGCTGTACGATATAGTCGCCTCGTCGAGCAAAACTCCGTTCCCGCTTCTCGTCGAAGCGCTGGTCATTCATTTTATCTACGAAATCGTCAGGGAGGCGGGACTGCGCGTGCCGAAAATGGTCGGTCACGCCGTCAGTATAGTCGGCGCGCTCGTTATCGGCGACGCCGCCGTTACAGCCGGTCTTATCGCCGCTCCGATGCTTATAATCGTAGCCATAACCGCCGTTTCATCCGCCGCGATACCGTCGATATATCAGCCTGTCGCGGTTTTGAGATTTATATTCATAACAGTCGGCGGACTGCTCGGAATGTACGGAATATTTATAGCGTTCGGACTGATATCCGCAGGTCTCTGTTCGGTAAATCCGTACGGCGTGCCGTATATGTCGCCCGCGTCTCCGTTTGACAGGAGAGTGCAGAGGGACAATATAATCTTTGCGGGAATCAAAAAGGTATCGGGACGCAGAATTAAAATTCAGAATCTGAAAGGAAGCGATATAAGAGAATGAGCGTGCCGAACAGAAAAATTACGCCCGTACAGCTGTTTTCCGTACTGTTTTTAAGCAGACTTTTCGCTTCGATGACGTATATAGCGGGGCTTGACCGCGACTTGCAGCCGGGTGAGACGGTCGTTGCAATGCTTTACACCTCGGTTTTTATCGTCATTGCGGCGGTATGCGAATCGGTATTTTTAAAAAATGACGCCGGGGTCGGAATCCTGACGAGAGCAAAGAGTGCTTCGAATAAATTTTTCGTTATTACGGATGTGTTTTATCTTGTATTTTTTCTTGCGTACAGCGCGCTTGCGGCGGCGAGATTCAACCTGTTCGTTAATTCGATTATTTTTCCCGATTCGGATATGAGCTGGTTTGTTCTGCCCGTTATTGCGGGGTGCGCATGCGTCGCATATAAGGGAATCGAATCTGTTTCGAGAAGTTCCGTTCTGTTTACGTTTATCGTTGTTTTATCGCTCATTTTCGTATTCTCGACGGCGGCGTCAAAGTTTGACGTTCTCAATTTCAGAGGAGTACGCCCGGGCAAGGGCATCGAGATATTCGAGGCGGGGTTTATGTCTGCGGTCAGGACGGCGGAGATAGCAAGCGTCCCGATTCTGACGCCGTTTCTGAATTCGAGTCCCGTTAAGCCGATGTTTAAGTGGACGGGCGTTGCTTCGTTGTCGCTTATTCTCATTTCATCAATGATATCGGGCGTTCTCGGACAGTTCGGCTATGAGCAGATTTTTCCGATGTACTCGCTTACAGTGCTTGCGGAATTCGGAGTTCTCGAACGTCTCGACGCAATAATAACCGCTGTGTGGGTGCTCTGCTTTATAGCGAAAATGTCGTATTTCCTGTTTGTAAATTCGTATCTTTTAAACGAGCTTACAAAGATTAAAAGAAAGTATTCTCCGTTTGTGTGTGCGGTTTTAATCGGAATTGGCGCTATGATGATGTCAAAGAATGTGGACATTCTTGCGGACGTTATAAAATCGAGATTTTTAACAGTGCTTTTCATAGGCGGAGGAATTGTTATTCCGATTACGGTTGTAATAATCGAAAAAATACGAAAGAATAAAAACAAAGCGGAGGTTAACTGATGAAAAGAATGATTGCCGCGGCGGCGGTTTTTGTTTTGATAACGGCTATGTTTTCGTCGTGTTCGTCGGCAGATACGGAACTGCGCAACAGGCTGATTATCGAGGGAATGGGCATCGACAGAGATGCGGACGGCTTCGTGCTGACCGTTCAGGCTCTCAATACGACTGAGTCGCTCAGTTCGGATTCGCCCGCTTCGAGCGAGGCGGTGATCGTTTATACCGTAAAGGGAAACAGCGTTTCGGACGCTCTGTCGAGACTTAGGCTCGTCAGCGGAAAAAATCCGCTTTATTCTCAAAACAGAATTATAATTATCGGGTCGTCCGTCGAAAACGAGATTCCCGAAACGGTCGATTTTTTCGTACGCGAATACGCCTCACGCATAAACGTACTAGTTGCGGTGAGCGAAAACAAGGCATCGGATATTCTCAATTCGCAGTCTCAGGCGGGGACGATAGGAGCAAAAAGCGTTCAGGAGATAATCGAACAGGGTAAGCTCTATTCATGTGCCGGAAACAGCGAAATTTATGCTATGATGAACGGATTTTCCGACAAAAACGCAGGCGTGCTCATTCCGCTTCTGTCAACCGAAAAGGGCGTTAAGGGCGGGGACGAGGAAAATGTAAATTTAAAAGGCGCACGCGTGTTTAAAAACGGAAAGGCTCAGTGCACTCTCACGAGCGAGGAGGTTTCGTATCTGCTTCTCTCGACGGGAAAAAGCAATAAGTGCGAGATAACATTTAAAGATTCGGACTCAGTAAACGTAACAGTCGAAATCCTCAAATCGAGAGCGAAAGTTAAGACCGGGAACAAAGCTCTGCCGAATCCCGATGTTTCAATAGAACTTAATTTGAGTGCGGGCGTTCTCGAATACGCGTCGGGCACCCCCGACGGACTTAACAGGGAAAAACTCGGCGAGATAAACGCTCTCTTGAAAGAAAAAATCGAAAACGATTTGTCCGATTTGTTCAAAAAAATGCTTAATGAAGAAAAAACGGACGTTTTTGCGCTGGACAGGCGTTTTTCGATTACGCAGAGCAGAAAATATTATGAATTCGAAGACGAATGGGATTCTGTTATCGGAAATATCGAGCCGAAAGTATCCGTTGATATCGAATTAAAAAGAATCGGAATAAATTCGGCGAAGTTCAGTTAGTTTTTTGTCGATTTGGTATTTACTTTTTTTATATTTTATATTATTATATATTATTATAATGCGTAAAATGCCCGAATATTGTTTCGGCGCATATTCACGGAGGATAAAGTGGATACCGTTAAGGATAAAAAAAATATTTTCGTATCCGACGAGGAAACGGACAGACAGAGAAACTACGTCTCCCTCGTTGCGCAGATACTTTCTTCAAGATACCACGACGCCCCTAAGGCGTTCGTGCATACATACGGCTGTCAGGGCAACGTCTCCGACTCCGAGAGGATAAAGGGCGTTTTAAAAGCCATGGGCTACGAATTCGTCGATGATGCCGAAAATGCGGATCTCGTGCTTTTTAACACGTGCGCAGTCAGGGAACACGCAGAGGACAGGGTCTTCGGCAACGTCGGAGCGCTGAAGCCGATAAAGGTCACGCGCCCCGGGATGATTATAGCGCTGTGCGGATGCATGGTTCAGCAGGAGCACATAGCCGAAAAGATTAAAAAAAGCTATCCGTTCGTAAACCTGGTATTCGGAACGTTCGCACTCCACAGACTCCCCGAACTTCTTTACAAAGTTCTGTGCACGGGCAGACGCGTTTTTGAAATTAATCCGGGCGACTCGCGCGGCTCGATAGCCGAGGGTATGCCCGTGTGCCGTGACAGGGGAGCTAAGGCGTGGCTTCCGATAATGTACGGATGCAACAACTTTTGCAGTTACTGTATCGTTCCGTACGTAAGGGGCAGGGAGAGAAGCCGTCGTCCCGAGGACGTCATAGCCGAGGCTAAGGAGCTTATTGCCGCGGGAGCTAAAGATATAACGCTCCTCGGTCAGAATGTAAATTCCTACGGCAAAGGGTGCGGTTTCGATATGAATTTTGCCTCCCTTTTAAGAGAGATAAACGCGCTTGACGGTGATTTTATTATCAGATTCATGACCTCCCACCCGCGGGACTGCACGTTCGAGCTTCTCGACGCGATGGCGGAATGCGAAAAGGCCGCGAAACATCTTCATCTCCCGTTCCAGTCGGGAAGCGACAGAATATTAAAAGAGATGAACCGTCATTACACGAGAGAGAAATATCTGTCTCTTATAAAATACGCTAAGGAAAAAATGCCCGATATCTCGCTTACGAGCGACGTTATCGTGGGATTCCCGGGCGAGACATACGAGGATTTTTTACAGACGAAGTCGCTTATGGAAGAGGTTGAATTTACTTCGCTGTTTACGTTTATCTACTCTAAACGCGAGGGCACGAAGGCGGCCGAAATGGACGACCCCGTACCCGCGGGCGAAAAATCGAAATGGTTTAAGGAACTGTGCGATACTCAGGAGGCGATAGCGGGCAGACGAACCGCGTCGACGGTCGGAAAGGTTTACAGAGTGCTTGTCGAACCCGGGGACGAGGACGGCATGCTCGCAGGCAGAACCGAGGGCAATATAACGATTCTGTTTAAGGGAGACGAAAGTCTTATCGGAACGTTTCAGAATATAAAAGTTACCAAGGCTCTTACATGGATTTTAAACGGAGAACTTGTATAAAACACGGTTATATCTCATATAAAGCACGGTTATATAAAGCATTTATATATAAATAAAAAAATAATTTTCAAGGAGAAAACACATGGACGTAATTAAAATGACAAGAGAACTCGGCAAGGCTATTCAGCAGGATGAGAAATATCTCAAATTCATGGAAGCTAAAAAAGCCAACGAGGCGGACGATAAATTAAACGAGCTTATCGGTAAACTCAATCTTATCCAGCTTTCCTATCAGCAGGAGGCGGAGAAGGAGACTCCCGACGAGGCTAAGATGAAGCAGTTCGACGAGGAATTCAGAAGCGTTTACGGCGACGTTATGATTAACGAGAACATGAAGAAGTATGAGGAAGCAAGACAGGAAGTCGACAACATGATGAACTATGTCATGCAGATTCTCTCTCTGTGCGTAAACGGCGAGGATCCCGATACATGCGAGCCCGCGAATGCTGAGGGCGGATGCTCGGGCAACTGCTCGGCATGCTCGGGCTGCTGATAAAAAAAACAGTGAGGAGCGGACGGAGAAATAAAATTATCCGTTCACTCTTCTCTTAAAAATTTGGAGAACAAATTTTTAAGGAGGCAATTATATGGCGTCATTCACACCGATGATGCAGCAGTATTTCAAAGTTAAAGAACAATATAAGGACGCTATCCTCTTTTTCAGACTCGGCGATTTTTACGAGATGTTTTTCGACGACGCGAAAATCGCTTCGAAAGAACTTGAACTCGTTTTAACCGGCAGGGACTGCGGTCAGCCGGAACGCGCGCCGATGTGCGGAATTCCGTACCACGCCGCCGATTCGTACATAGCGAAACTCGTGTCAAAGGGCTACAAAGTCGCCGTATGCGAGCAGACCGAGGATCCCGCGAGCGCAAAGGGCATTGTAACAAGGGACGTTATCAGGGTTCACACCCCCGGAACCGTTATAGAGAGCAGTATGCTCGACGAGGATAAGAATAATTATCTCGGATGCCTTTATTTAAGAGAGGACGGCGCGGGCGTTTGCTTTTCGGACGTTTCAACCGGCGAAATTCACGTAACCGAGTTTATGGGAAAACATGCAGAGGATAAGGTCATAAATGAAACAGCCCGTTTTCTTCCGAGCGAAATCCTTATAAACGGATGCATAGAGAAATACGAAAAATTAAAAGAATATCTGACGAGAAAGGTTTCGCTTTTTGCGGAAAATCTCTCGGATGACTGTTTTGAGTACGGCAAGTGCCTCGATACAATTAAAAAGCAGTTTTCGCCCGAGACCGTTTCTTCGACCGAGATTGCCGATAAAAAATACGCTGTCTGCGCGCTCGGCGCGTCGATAGACTATCTCATATCCGTACAGAAGAATTCACTTGAGAATATTAAGGATTTTGATTTATATAACGACGAGAAGTATATGACGTTAAACGCGTCGGCGAGACAGCACCTTGAACTTACGGAGACTCAGCGCAGACGCGAGAAAAAAGGTTCGCTTCTATGGGCTCTCGATTACACGAAAACCGCGATGGGCAAACGCCTTATCCGTTCGTGGATAGAACAGCCTCTTGTAAGCGTAACGCATATAACCTCGAGGCTCAATGCAGTCGAGGAATTGTTTTCGGACGCGTCGCTCCGCGAGGAGCTTATCGCGGACATGCAGGGCATAAACGACATCGAGCGAATCGTTACGCGAATCGTCTACGGCGCAGCGAACGCAAAGGAGTTACGGGCGTTAAGCCAGACTCTCTCAAAGGTCGTTCCGATAAAGGTGCTGTTAAAAAACAGGCATTCCGCAATGCTCAACGATATAGGCGATGAAATCGACCCGCTTACGGACATAACGGAACTCATAGATTCTGCGATAAGCGACGACCCGCCGTTTACCGTCAGAGAGGGCGGAATGATAAGAGACGGATTCAATCCCGAACTCGACGAGCTTCGCAGTATTGTCTCCGGAGGCAAGGGATTTTTAGCTTCAATCGAATCCGCCGAACAGGAGAAAACGGGGATTAAGAAACTCAAGATAGGCTACAACAGAGTTTTCGGTTACTATATAGAGGTTCCGAATTCTTTTAAAGAGCTTGTCCCCGACAATTACATCAGAAAACAGACTCTCGTCAACTGCGAGAGATTTATAACTCCCGAGCTTAAGGAACTCGAATCAAAAGTTCTCGGAGCGCAGGAGAGAATATCGAAACTCGAATACGAGCTTTTCGTTCAGGTCAGACAGCGGGCTGCCGACGCTCAGTTCAGACTCAGGGCGACTGCCGACGCAGTTGCAAAATCGGACGTTCTCTGTTCATTTGCGTATTCAGCCGTTACGAACGGATACGAACGCCCCGACGTTGACAATTCGGACGAAATAATAATAAAAGACGGCAGACACCCGGTAGTCGAGAAGTTTTCGGACGGCGCTCCGTTTGTTCCGAACGATACTTTGCTGGACTGTTCGAAAAACAGGACGCTCATAATAACGGGTCCCAATATGGCGGGTAAGTCGACCTACATGAGACAAACCGCGCTGATAGTTTTAATGGCGCAGATAGGCTCGTTCGTCCCAGCAAAAAGCGCGAAGATCGGCATTGTCGACAGCATATTCACGCGTATAGGAGCCTCGGACGACCTTGCGGGCGGACAGTCGACGTTTATGGTCGAAATGAGCGAGGTTTCGTCGATTCTCGAGAATGCGACTTCAAAAAGTCTTATACTTCTCGACGAGATAGGCAGGGGAACATCTACTTACGACGGTATGAGCATTGCGCGCGCCGTGCTCGAATACGTTACGGACAAAAAGAAGCTCGGAGCAAAGACGCTTTTCGCAACCCACTATCACGAACTGACGGAGCTTGAAAACGAATTCGACGGAGTTATAAATTATAACACGTCGGTAAAGCGCAGAGGGGACTCAATTACATTCTTAAGACGAATCGTAAGAGGTCCCGCGGACGGCAGTTTCGGTATTGAAGTTGCAAAACTCGCCGGACTTCCGCAGAGCATTATAAACAGAAGCAAGGTCATTCTTAAAAAACTCGAGGAAACGGGAAATGTCCCCGTCGTTATAAAACACGAGACAGCCGAGGAAGATTCCGGACAGATATCGTTCGAACGCGAGGCGGGCGACGACGTTATCGAGGAATTAAGAAAGACCGACGTAAATACGTTAACGCCGATAGAGGCTCTGACGCTCATTTACGAATTAAAAAAGAAGATAAATTAACTTGACGAAAGGAGACGGCGGATATGCCTAAAATAAATGTTTTGCCTCAGCACGTCGCGGAATTAATCGCCGCGGGCGAGGTTGTGGAACGTCCGTCGTCGGTCGTTAAGGAACTCATAGAGAATTCAGTTGACGCGGGAGCGAAGCGTATAACGGTCGAAATCAAAAACGGCGGAGTTCGGTTTATCAGAATTTCCGACGACGGATGCGGAATTTCGCGCGAGGATATACGAAACGCGTTTGTCTCCCACGCCACAAGCAAGATTAAGACAGGAAACGACCTCGACAGGATAACGACTCTCGGATTCAGGGGCGAGGCGCTTGCAAGCGTCGCCGCCGTCGCAAGGGTAGAGACTCTTACAAAGACCGCGGACGAGGATATCGGCACACGGTACGTTATCGAGGGCGGAAAGGAAAAAGAGTGTGAGGATGCGGGCTGTCCCGACGGTACGACGTTCATAATACGCGATATTTTCTATAACACCCCCGCGAGAATGAAATTCTTAAAAAAAGATTCGACCGAGGGAAATTACGTTTCCGACGCGGTTATGCGCCTTGCTCTCTCTCACCCGGGGATCGCGTTTTCGCTTATTAAGGATAATAAACGCGTTCTGTCTACGTCGGGTTCCGGCAATTTAAAAGATACTGTTTACTCCGTATTCGGCAGGGAATTTTCATCGTCGCTTATCGAGTGCGGATATACGGTCGATTCGGTCTCGGTCAGCGGTTTTGTTTCGCTTCCGACTGCGGGCAGAGCCACGAGAAACATGCAGCACTGTTTTGTAAACGGCAGATACGTAAAAATTCCGTCGGCCTCGTCGGCTCTCGACAATGCGTACAAAAACAGCGTAATGGTCGGCAAGTTCCCGTCATGCGTTCTGTTTATAACCATTCCTCCCGAGAGCGTGGATGTAAACGTTTCCCCCGCAAAGACGGAGGTAAGGTTTTCCGACGAACGTAAAATTTACGAAGTTATATATTATGCGGCGCTCGGCGCGATTCGCTCGAACGATGTCAGAAATCAGATTAAACTTGATAAAAAAGAACCGATAAATGAATTTATAAACAGAAATAAAGAGCCGGTAAAACAGACCGTCATGCCAGAAAACGTGACGGAGGTTAAACCGAAAATTTCCGAAACCGTAACACCCGAAGCGGAAAAAACGGAAAATGAATCAAAGCCTGTTCTAAGCGGCGGATTCGAATTTAACAGACGAAAAGTAAACATAGATATTTCGGCGGCGGACGAAGAGGATACTGCGGATATTAAAAATACCGAAAAAACAGTATCAGAAGTTTCCGAGCCAAAAAACGAACATCAGCCGGTCGTCACGGCTTCATCCTCTCAATATACAAAATTTCATGAACCCGACCTGCCGTCGTACTCATTAAACGACAGTGAAACGCCCGATTTGATATCGGGATATGAAAAAAATATTAAAAACGAGGAAACCGCCGAACCCGCACCGCTGAAAACCGAGGACGAAAAGGACGCGGAGGATTTCAGTGTTATAGGCGAGGCGTTCAATACATACATAATTGCGCAGACAAAAAAGAAACTATTATTTATAGACAAGCACGCGGCGCACGAACGTATTTTATTCAACGAATTAAAAAGGCGCGGAGCGGATTCGTCCTCACAGCTTCTGCTGCGACCCGTCACGGTTACGTTAAGCCGGGGCGAGTATATCGCCGTCACGGACAATCTCGATTTGTTCAGAAACGCGGGATATGCCGTCGAGGATTTCGGCGAGGGCTGTATCGTCGTCAGGGAGTGCCCGATTGACTTGAGCGAGACGGATATCGCCGATATAGTAACGGAACTGGCAGGTCAGCTCATGGGCGGAACGAAAACCATGATGCCCGAAAAGCTCGACTGGCTCTATCATTCCACGGCGTGCCGTGCCGCGATAAAGGCGGGAAACGATATTTCCCCGCCGGAACGGAGAGAACTTGTAAGACGCGTACTGTCCGACGACGACGTAAGGTTCTGTCCGCACGGCAGACCCGTTATAATCGAAATGTCGGAATATGAACTTGAAAAACAGTTCGGAAGAATACAGTAAACAATAATTTACTTAAGGTAAATTATTGAGTGAAGGGATAAGAGAGAAGAGAGAAAAGAATCGGTTTCGTTTTCTTCGAAAACGTTGATTGTACCCGCTTTGATGTTATCAAATGTACTGCAGAACGCTGACGCGGTCGGTTTGTATTTTATATAATGACAAATCCGTCAGAATTTACACCGAACCTTTTCACTTTTTACTCTTCACTATTCACTGCAATAATTTATCGTAGATGAACTATTGTTTCCGGGAGGGGAAAACGGATGATTAAAATTGCCGCTGTCGTCGGTCCCACGGCTTCGGGTAAAACCGCGTTGTCCGTGACTCTTGCCGAGAAATTTTCCGGCGAGATAGTTTCCGCCGACTCAATGCAGATATATAAAGGTATGGACATAGCCACGGCGAAGCCTGACGAGAAGGAGAAACGCTCAATTCCACATCACATGATAGATTTCCTTGACCCGAGCGTTAAATACTCCGTCTCCGACTACGTTAGGGATGCGAAAAAATGCGTTTCGGACATAGTTGCGAGAGGAAAATTTCCGATTGTCGCGGGCGGAACGGGGCTGTATGTCGATTCACTTTTAACAAATACGGATTTCGGCGAAATGCCCGATAATTCGAAAATACGAAAAGAACTTCAGGCAAGGCTGGAAACAGAGGGCAATTCCGCCATGCTCGGCGAGCTTATGAAAATAGACCCCGAGTGCGCGAAAACACTTCACGAGAATAATGCCGGCAGGATAATCAGAGCGCTGGAAGTTTATTATCTCACAGGCGTGACTATGACCGAATTAAAAAGACGGTCGCATCTGATGCCGAGCGAGTACGACGCGTGTATTATCGGTATTAATTATAAGAACAGGGACGTTCTGTACTCGCGTATTGACAAGCGCGTTGATATTATGGTAAGCGACGGGCTTATGGACGAGGCAAAACTCTATGCGGGTTTATGTTCCGATTCAACTTCGGCGCAGGCTATAGGATATAAGGAATTAAAACCGTACTTCGACGGCGAAATAACTTTGGAATGCGCGCTCGATAATTTAAAACGCGCGACGAGACGTTACGCAAAACGTCAGATAACATGGTTTAAAAGAAATGAGAATATAAACTGGATTTATCCCGACGAGGATAAGAATTATATAAATACGGCGGAAAATATAATTTCCGAATTTTTAAAGAAAGGCGGCGATAACGTATGAAGAACAGACCTGTTAAAGAAAAGACTTCCTCTCCGGGCGAAAAGAAGCCAAAACGCGGTGAAAAGCAGAAGCGCATACGTAAAATCAAAATCGCCGTGCTTATTTTTCTCGCGGTTCTCGCAGTTGCGCTCGGAATCTACGGCGCAAACCTTAAGTCGTATGACTCGTTAAAAACGGGTACCGCGCTCTATCAGTCAGTTACGAAGGCAATAACGGCGCAGATGTATATCGTCAGGGACGAAGACTATGTCATAACTAACGTGTCGGGAAATATTGCCTCGGCAGTCAAGGACGGTCAGCGCGTGGGTAAGGGCGATGCCGTTGCATACAGCTTTGCCTCCGATACGGCGGCGTCGAATCTGAACAGAATAAAAGAGATAGATTCTCTGTTGCAGTATTACAATCACGTAAATTCATCGTCGGTTTCATCGGCTGTTACCGATACTCTCCCGCTTAAAAACGCGGCCGCGGACGCGCTGTTTGACTATCTTAACGCGGTTTCCGACGGCGACATGACCGATTTTAACGACGCTTCGGACGAGCTTAGAAAGGCGATTACCGAAATGCAGTTATCCACGGGCGTAAAGCTAGATGTCAGCGAGAGTATAGCGTCTCTCGAAAACGAGAAAAGCGCACTTGCGGGTTCGGTCGGCAATTATTCGACGATTACAGCGGAGCACCCGGGCTATTATATTTCGGGGGCGGACGGATACGAAAAAATGCTCGACTATTCTTCGTATGACAAATGGACTGCGCAGGATGTTCTGAACGCGATAAAGGCTCAGCCTCAGCCCGTTCCCTCGGGTGCGATAGGCAAGCTTGTTAATAAATACACATGGTATCTTGCGTGCGTTGTTCCGACCGACGACGCGGTCGGCCTTAAAACAGGTCAGACAAAGACAATATCGTTCCCGTATTCATCTGCGGGCAATATAAAAGCCGAGCTTATAAGAATGGAAAACAGCGCGGACGCGGGAATACTTCTCGTATTCAAATGCAATACGATGAACGAGGAGGTTTCCGAATTAAGAAACGAGACCGCACAGATTTACATTTCCGAATATAACGGATATAAAGTTGACAACTCGGCGATACGCGAGGTCGACGGCAGAACCGGAGTTTACGTTATAAAAGCGAACTCGGCAAAATTCAAATACGTTTACATTGTTTATTCGGACGATAAGTATTCGATAGTTTCAGATCCCCCGCCCGTTAAGAACGAACAGGGAGAATCCGTTGAACAGTCGAACGCGAATTATCTAGATTTGTATGATCAATATATTATAGGAGGCGTTGACCTTTATGACGGAAAATATCTCAAATGATCCGCGTTTTAACGCGATTGAGGAAAATTATAAGATTATAAGGGAGAACATTGAAAAAAGCGCGTCGGTTTCGGGCAGAAGCGCACAGGATATAAAATTCATGGCGGTTACAAAGACCGTCGAGCCCAAATACATAAATCACGCGCTGTCTCTGGGCATTGACCTTATAGGCGAGAACAGGGTTCAGGAGTTTTTATCAAAAAAGGACGAGCTGAATCTTGACGGAGTTAAGAAACATCTGATAGGACATTTGCAGTCCAATAAGGTTAAGAAAATCGTCGGCGAGGTCGATATGATTGAATCAGTCGATTCCGTCGATATCGCAAAGGAAATAGGCAAACAGTCGGTCAAAGCGGGACTTTGCACGGATATACTGCTCGAAGTTAACATCGGCGGTGAAGAATCAAAAACCGGTATGGATTTGTCTCTTCTTAACGACAGCCTTTACGAAATTGCCGAAATTGACGGCGTAAAGATAAAAGGACTCATGGCTGTGCCCCCGATTTGCGAGGATAAAGTAAAGTTACGCTCTTATTTTGAGGATATGTATAAACTGTATGTTGACTTTAGGAGCAAAAATATTGATAATGTAAGTATGGAGATACTTTCACTCGGAATGTCGTCTGACTATACGGACGCTATTGAGTGCGGTTCAAACCTTGTAAGAGTGGGTTCCGCCCTTTTCGGAATGAGAAGCTACAGATAAGATAATTGTTTTGCAAAGAAAAGTATTAAGATAATTTTTATCTACGAAAGGATTGTAATTTATGAACGCATGGGAGAAAATAAAGAGTTTCGTAAACGTCCCGCAGGAGGATTACGAGGACGACGACATAGAAACAGAGGATTATGATTATGACGAACCCGCCCCGGTAAGAGAGCGTAAGGCGAAAAAATCGCTTTTTGACGCCGATGACGCGGAGGACGATTACGGCGCGTTCGAGCCGGCGAGAAAGGAGAGAACCCGCACCTCTCACTCTCAGTCCTCATTCAGAACATCTCCGATTCATACGAATAAAGTAGTCGATATTCATACTACGGCTAAACTTCAGGTCGTTTTGACAAAGCCCGTTAAATTTATGGAGGCTAAGGAGATTGCCGATAACCTCAACGAAAAGAGAACGGTAGTTCTCAATCTTGAGTCCGCTCCCAAGGAGGACGCTATCAGAATTCTCGACTTCCTTACGGGCGTTGCGTACGCAAACGACGGAGAGATTAAGAAAATTGCAAAAAGCACGTTTATCATCACTCCCTACAATGTGGACGTGATGGGAGATTTACTTTACGAACTCGAAAATAACGGCGTATTTTTCGGATAATTATCCGCCGGACAAAATAAATTGTAACGGAGCGATACTTTTATGATAACATCGGCACAGATAAGAGAGCATAAATTCGAACTCTCGTCGGACGGCGCGTATACTGCCGAGAGCGTCGACAATTATATGAACGAACTTTCGGCTGAATTCGACAGTCTTTACAGCGAAAACCGCGAGATTATAAAAAGACTGTCCGTATTTGCGAAGAAAATAGAAGACTATAAGCGCAGTGAGGGCGTCGTTGCCGACACTCTTTTAACCGCGCAGAAATCCGCGTCTCAAACGATAGCGGGAGCCGCCGACGTTGTTGATAAAATGCTTGAGTCCGCAAAGGGACAGGGAAAGAAAATCATAGAGGCAGCTCACAGAGAAGCGGACTCGATAAAGCTCGACAGGGACGTTATTATAACCGAGGCGCAGAAAACTGCCCAGGAAATAGCAAAAAATGCGGCGGAAAACGCGCAGAATATCATATCGGCTGCTGACGAAAAGGCGCGTGAGATTACTGATAAAGCGCAGGCAGACGCCGACGCTTTGATGCAGGAAGTTAAAGACAATACAGACGGGTATATAAAGCAGGCTAATGAGGAAAACGAGGCTGAGATTTCCCGTCGTCTTGATGAGGCGCAGAACAATCTCGACGAGTCCGATTCCGTTCTTGAGAATGCAAAAACCGAAGCGGATTTAATTAAAGAAGAAGCCGAAAACATCCGCGCCGAAGCTCAGAAGATTCTTGACGAGGCGAGAGCGAAGGCTCAGGAGATTATATCCTCGGCAAACGCACAGCATGATGAAATTATAAAGAAGGCGCATGAAGAGTCTGCGGCTGCTTCATCTGACGAAAACATGACTGAAAATAATTCGGCAGATTCCGGCGAACATACAGAAGAAACTCCGTCGGAAGAATCTGAATTAAATCAGGAAAACGATACCGCTCAAACAGCCGTCGAGGTCGAAGCCGAAAAAATCGGAAACATCAACGACGAAAAAGATATTGAAAAAATTGAAGAAGAGGTAAGCTCTTATTCCGATGAATCCGACGTTTATATTGCGGAAGGCTCATTGCACGAGGACGTTATTATAAACGATGCGGATAATGCCGAAGATTCCGCGGACGGTTCCGACTCGGACGGAAACGGCGAGAGTTTCGACGAATTTTTCTCTGACGACTGGAATGATGTCAACGTTATCGAAAACGATGTGCCTGCGGCGGTTGACAGTTTTACACTTGACATGAATGCGTTCGGCGATGATGACGACGTTTCCGATTCTCAGGCGAATTCCGACGTAAAATCCGAACCCGAAACGACTGCCGAGGAAAAACCGGACGAAACAAAAGCAGAGGAAAGCGTATCTGACGTTTCAGACAGGACAGAAGACAAATCCGTTAACAGTGTAAAGCGCGACACGGTCAATCCGTTTGACGCTACCGGTTCGGACAACATAGATGACGAAAACGACGTTTTATCCGATTTTAAAATAGATTTCAGTATTTTCGAGGAAGACCCCGATAAGGAGATTAAGCCGGCGGGTAAGCAAAACGAAAAGAAAAATTCAAAAAAATCAAAACGCTCAAAGCGTAAATGATAAAGCGTTATAAAAGGTATATATTAATATGAAAAAGGAAAACGGTAAGAAAATTCTTATCTTTCTCGGTCAGCTGGCTGTTATGGCTATGCTTATCGGAATAGATCAGCTGACAAAGTACGCAGCTGAACAAAATCTTATAGGCGAGAGAATAGTTCTTGTAAAAAATTTTCTTGCGCTTACGTATGTACAGAATACGGGCGCGGCGTTCGGCTCGTTTTCGGGCAACACGTTCGTTTTGGCGGGCGTTACGGGCGCGGTTATTATTGCGGGAATTGTCATTCTTGCCCTCGGCAAGGTAAAGGGAAAGCTTCCCTGCATGTGCGCGGTAATGATACTCGCCGGCGGAGTCGGAAACTTAATCGACAGAATAGCGAATAATTATGTAATTGATTTTATCGAGACTCTGTTTATCGACTTTCCCGTGTTTAATTTTGCCGACATTCTCGTAACGTGCGGAGTTTTCATTGCGATAATTTACATAATATATGATTCCGTAAAGGAATATAAAGAAAAAAAGAATGCAGGTTCAGATGATGGAGAAAACGGATGAACGGCAGTTATTCATTTTTAATCGATAATGAAAACGCCGGTGTGCGGATTGATAAATTCATAAGCGAAAATATCGCTTTCGTTACGAGAAATTCCGTTCAGAAGCTCATAGAATCGGGCGCGGTCACGGTAAATTCAGTCGTTCCGCCGAAAAATTATAAGCTAAAAAACGGCGACAATATAAGCGTCGAAATTCCCGAACCTAAGGAAATTTCAGTCGAGGCGGAGAATATTCCGCTCAATATCGTGTACGAGGATAACGATTTGCTTGTTGTCAACAAGCCCAAGGGTATGGTTGTTCACCCCGCGCCGGGAAATTACGCCGGTACTCTCGTAAACGCGCTTCTGTATCACTGCAGGGATTCATTGTCGGGCATAAACGGCGAAATCCGCCCCGGAATCGTCCACAGAATCGATAAGGACACGAGCGGTCTGCTGATTGCCGCAAAAAACGACGTTTCGCACGTTAAGCTCGCTGAGCAGATACAAGCCCACAGTTTTAAAAGAGAATATGAAGCCGTCGTCGTCGGAAATATAAAGGACGACGCGGGAGTTATAGATAAGCCTCTGGGCAGAAGCCCGAAGGACAGAAAAAAACAGGCGGTCAACGGATTAAATCCGCGTTCGGCCCTCACGCATTACGAAGTTTTAGAGCGGTTCGGCGCATTTACTCACTGCCGATTCAGACTCGAAACAGGCAGGACGCATCAGATAAGGGTGCATCTTGCATCGATCGGTCATCCCGTTGCGGGCGATACCGTCTACGGGGGGGAGAAGAACAAATGCGATTTTGACGGACAGTGCCTGCATGCGCGCTCGATAGGATTTATACATCCGTCGACGGGTGAATATATGGAATTTACGTCCGAACTGCCCGAGTATTTTACATCATTTTTAAATAAGCTAAATAATAAATTCAAAAAGATTTAGGAGAGACTTTTTATGGATTCAGCAATGAAGAAAACACTTAAAAATGCCGCTGTCGATATCCGTATGGGCGCGATAGAGGGTACTTTTAACGCAAAGTCGGGACATCCCGGCGGTTCTCTTTCCATAGCGGAGATACTTGCTTATCTCTACTGGAAAGAAATGAACATCGACCCCAAAGACCCTAAAAAAGAAGACAGAGACAGGCTCGTCCTTTCAAAAGGCCACGCCGCTCCCGCGCTTTATTCGGCGCTCGCATACAGAGGATATTTCCCCGTCGAGGATCTTAAAACATTGAGAAAGAGCGATTCGTATTTACAGGGTCATCCCAACATGAATTGCGTTCCCGGCGTAGATATGAGCACGGGTTCGCTCGGACAGGGAATTTCCGCAGCTGTCGGAATGGCTCTCGGCTCGAAATTCTCCGGCGATAAATTCAGAGTTTATACGATTCTCGGCGACGGCGAAATCGAAGAGGGTCAGGTTTGGGAGGCGGCTATGTTCGCTGCGGCTAAAAAACTTGACAACCTCTGCGTTATCGTAGACAATAACAATCTTCAGATAGACGGAACCGTTGAGGAGGTCAACTCTCCCTATCCCATCGACGAGAAATTCTCGGCTTTCGGATTCAACGTTATAAACGTAAACGGTCATTGCTTCAAGGAGCTTGAAGAGGCGTTCGAAAACGCGAAAGCATGCAAGGTCAAGCCCACCGCGATTATCGCAAAGACCGTAAAGGGCAAGGGCGTTTCGTTTATGGAAAATCAGGTTTCATGGCACGGCTCGGCTCCCAACGCAGAACAGTACGCTCAGGCTATGAAAGAACTCAAGGCACAGAAAGCGGAGGTAGAATAATATGGCAGACGTAATTAAGACCGCGACCAGAGACGCTTACGGCAAGGCTCTTGCCGAACTGGGCGAAAAGAACGATAAACTTATAGTATTCGACGCAGACCTTGCGGCGGCTACAAAAACGGGTATGTTCAAAAAGGCGTTTCCTGACAGATTCATAGACTGCGGAATCGCAGAGGGCAACATGATGGGCGTTGCCGCGGGCATGGCTACCGCGGGTTACACCGTATTCGCTTCATCGTTTGCAATGTTCGCCGCCGGCAGAGCGTTCGAGCAGGTCAGAAACACGATAGGTTATCCGCATATTAACGTTAAAATAGGCGCGACCCACGCGGGTATCTCAGTAGGCGAGGACGGCGCGTCGCATCAGTGCTGTGAGGATATTGCGCTTATGAGAACGATTCCCGGCATGACGATTATCAACCCCGCAGACGACGTAGAGGCGAGACTCGCCGTATTCGCGGCGGCTGAAATGAACGGTCCGTGCTACTTGCGTTTCGGCAGACTCGCAGTGCCCAGACTCTTTGATGAGAATTATAAATTCGAAATCGGCAAGGGCGTTTACCTTAAAGAGGGCAAGGACGTTACGATTATTGCAACTGGTCTTATGGTTGACAGGGCTCTTCAGGCTGCCGAGCTTCTTAAAGCCGACAACATTGACGCGGCGGTTATCAACATGGCTGTCATCAAGCCCATTGACAAGGATATTATTATCGACGCTGTTAAAAAGACAGGCGCAATTGTTACTACCGAGGAGCATAACATTATCGGCGGACTCGGCAGTGCGGTTTCGGAGGTTGTATGCGAGAACTGTCCCGCTCCCGTCGTACGTCACGGCGTAGAGGATGTATTCGGAAAATCCGGTCCCGCTCTCGAGCTTCTTGAAATCTTCGGACTCAACGCGGCGGGTATCGCCGAAAAGGCAAAGGCCGCAATCGCATTAAAATAAGAAAGGCATATAAATTTAACGGTGGTTAAAATGGAAGATATATATAACGTACGATTTTTTAATAAATTCTGCCGTCTGTGCGACGATTCGTACAACAGAGGCTGGAATGAGGCAAACGGAGGAAATCTCTCGTACAGAATGTCGGAGTTTGATGTTGACGAGGTTGAAAAGTATTTTTCATATGAGAGAGAATGGCAGGATATCGGCGTAACTGTCGAAAATCTTGCGGGTGAATACTTCATGGTCACGGGCAGCGGTAAGTATTTTAAAAATACGAAAGAGGAGCCCGACGACAACGTATGCATCATCGAGATTGATTCGACGGGTACGAAGTATCGTATCGTATGGGGACTCGTAAACGGAGGCAGACCGACGAGCGAGCTTCCGACTCACCTTATGAACCATTCCGTTAAGAAGGATATAACGAACGGCAAAAACCGCGTTATCTTCCATAACCACCCGATACATACGATATCTCTTTCGTTTGTACTCGACCTCGACGACAGAACGTTCACAAGAGAACTTTGGGATATGATGCCCGAGTGTCCTGTCGTATTCCCCCGCGGAGTCGGCGTAGTAGGCTGGCACACCCCCGGAAGCATTGAAATTGCCGAGGAAACCGCAGAAAAGATGAAGCGTTTTGACGTAGTCGTATGGGCGGGTCACGGCGTATTCTGCGCGGGCGAGAGCTTCGACAGAGTATTCGGAATTCTCGATACCGTAGAAAAGGCGGCGACGATTCTTTGCAGCGTCAAAGCCATGGGCGGCAAGAAATGGCGCGTGACAAAAGAGCAGGTTATGACGCTTTACGAAAATTACGGCATAGATGTCGACGGAACGTTCTTTGATTGATAAAAAGTATGGAAGTTCACAAAAAACACTTGTAATACATGTTTTTTTGTGATAAAATTGATAGGTAATCATCCTTCTGAATGGAGAAATGTATAATGGCAAACTGTCCTCACTGTAATTATAAATTGTCGCTTGTCGACCTGAAAACCGAATGTCCCGTATGCGGAGTTAATATTCCGTACTACAACATGGACGAGGTTTTAAAGAAAGAGGCAGATAAAGCGGAATATGAGCATGCCATGATTCAGCCGAGATTTGACCGTCTTAAGGCGGCAACGATCGGTTCGACTGTCGCTAAGGTCAGAATCGGAATCTGTCTGCTTCCCTTGCTTGCGACTCTTCTTCCTCTCGGTAAGGAGGTTATCACGCTTCCGTACGCGGTTAAGTCCGTTACGGTTAACGCAATTTCAATTGTAAATGCTTTTTCAAACCTTGATACGGGATTCCTGTTTTCTATGATGGGTTACGATAAGGTCGGTACCGCGTACATAGGCTATTTCGTAGGTCTTATAGGTATCGCGCTTGCAGCCGTCGCCGCGCTTCTCAATCTTATTTTTCTCATTATGTCGTGCGGTAAAAAAGGTATTCAGCGTAACGTCGGCACCGCGATAGCGGGTATCGTTGCAACGGTTATAGCGGGCGTAGGATTTATAATATACACATCGACCATGAAGTCCGTAGCTCCCGACATTTTCTCGGGCAGTATCGGCTGGGGCGGAATCGGAATCCTTGCTGCGTTTGCCGCGGAGATTGCGATAAATCTTATCTATAAGAAAAAGGGTATTCAGGTTAAGTATACGGACGTTTCGCAGTACCTTATCGCATATGACGAGAGAGTCAAGACCGGTGATGAGAAAAGCGAGTCGGTAACCGTTGAGGCTGAAGCCGTCGAAGTGTCAGAGTAAATTTATCAGGTAATATACACAGCGGGCGTATTGAAAGATATGCCCGCTTTTTGTATTACAGCAAAAATAAAAAAACGCCCGCTTTTGCAGACGTTTTGGTGGGAACAATAGGGCTCGAACCTATGACCCTCTGCTTGTAAGGCAGATGCTCTCCCAGCTGAGCT
>DJEG01000070.1:0-3923 GCA_002431305.1 Ruminococcaceae bacterium UBA5904
GTCCGCCGAAGGAAATAGAAAACCTCGACGAGCGAATCAAAACGAGATTCGAAAGCGGACTGACCGCCGACATACATTCCCCCGACGTCGAGACGAGAACGGCTATTGTTATAAAGAAGGCAGAGGACTTGGGACTCAAACTCTCGCAGCCGATAATTAACTACATAGCCGAAAAAATTAAAGATAACATAAGACAGATTGAGGGCACTGTCAAGAAGATAGCGGCAATGCAGTCGCTTCACGGAATAGAGCCTACGATGGCGATTATACAGGATATTATAAAGGATATAGCTACCGACACGCGTCCCGTTTCGGCGGTAGTCGAGGAGATAATCGAGGAAATAGCCGACAAGTACGACACGACGAAAGAGGATATAACCTCGGAAAAGAGAGACGCGAATATAAAAAACGCGAGAAACGAGGCTATCTATATTATAAGAGAAGTCACGGGCGTTTCGCTTGAGAATATAGGAAGCTATTTCGGAGGCAAGAAGCATTCGACAATAAAACATTCCATTGACATGGTTGAGGAGAAAATTAAAAAAGACCCGACGTACAAGTCGAGCGTTCATTCTCTGATTAACAATTTCAGAAACGAAAGATAAAAACATTCAGAAGGGATATATATTAAGTATATTAATAAAAATAAAATGTTTTTTTCTTATTTTTTTACGTAAAATTTTTTGAACAAGTTTTGATTTTGAACATCGTTTTTTGAACCGTGAAAAACAGGGAAAAATCAGGGAAATCAAAACTCATATTTTTGAACGCGTTTTGTTCGTACGAAAGGTTTAAAAACAGAGGGCGCGAAACGCCGAAAAATAAGGGAATTAATGAGATTTGAACAGTTTGAATAGTCCCTACTGCAACTACTGCTACCTAAAAGTATACTCTATGATATTATATATAAACGGGTGAGACGAAATGAAAGTAATTTGCAAAACATCTGTGCTCTGCGAAGCCGCATTGAATGTTCAAAAAGCGGTTGTCACAAAAACGAGCATGCCTGTACTCGAGGGCATACTCATGAAGACGCAGGAAAACTCTCTTAAGATGACAGGATACGATCTTGAAATAGGAATAAGCACCGTAATCGAGGCAAACGTCGTCGAGGAGGGCACGGTTATAATAAACGCGCGCACATTCTGCGATATTATAAAACACATACCCTATGAGGACGTAATACTGGAAGTCGACGATAAACTGCAGTGTAAAATATACTGCGGAGATATCGAGTACTTCATGACAGGCATTAATCCTAAGGATTACCCCGAACTGCCGTCAATCATAAACGGCAAAGAGCTGACCGTTTCTCAGTCCGTTTTAAAAGATATGGTCAGAAAAACTATTTTCTCCGTCTCGCTTAATGATATCAGAATGATCATGAGGGGTATTAAATTCGAGGTAAGCCCCGGAGAACTCAAATTAGTTGCGATAGACGCTCACCGTCTTGCGATAAGAAAAGAATTTATCGAGTATAACGGTGAAAATCTTAATTTCGTCGTACCGGCAAAAACGCTTGCAGAGGTTATAAAGCTGATTCCCGATACGGACAATTTCGTTAAAATCGGACTCGGCAGACAGCATATTATATTTAATATCGAAGGATATACCGTCGTTTCAAGGCTTCTTGACGGCGAGTTTATGAACTATACCGCGATTCTGACTAACGAGAGAAATACCGTTATCCGAATAAAATCAAAAGATATGATTGAATCCGTCGAACGCGTTTCGCTTATAATTACCGACAGATTCAAGGCCCCTTTAAAAATGGAATTCAGAAACGGCGAGGCGAGAATTTCGACAGCAACGGCTCTCGGTGCGGCAAGCGACAGGGTAGACGTTTCCATTGACGGAGACGAAACATGTATAGGAATTCAGGCGCGCTATGTTCTCGACGCGCTGAGGGCGAGCGAGGACGACGAGGTTCTGATGACGATAGTCAATCCCCTATCGCCCGTGTGCATAGTCCCGACCGTCGGCGACGCTTACACTTATCTCATACTGCCCGTAAGGCTGAACGGATGATAAAAATATGAAAGTTATTAAAGTAAAAGCCGTAAAACGACAGGAAAAGGAAATATATATAGACACCGATTTTATTAAACTCGATTCGGCGCTGAAACTGTGCGATATTGCCGGGACGGGCGGCCATGCGAAAATTCTCATTACCGAGGGCGAAATATCCGTAAACGGCGAGGAATGTCTGCAAAGAGGAAAGAAGCTAAGGGACGGCGATAAAATCGAGTACGAAAACACCGTTTATATAATTAAGAAACGATGAAAGTTACTGAGCTGAAATTACAGAATTTCAGAAATATCGAAAACGCAGAACTTTGTTTTGACGACGGGGTTAACGTAATATTCGGAGAGAACGGACAGGGCAAAACGAATATTCTCGAGGCTGTGTGGCTGTGCGGAGGATTTAAGAGTTTCAGAAAATCGAGGGAAAAGGAATTTATTAAATTCGGCTGTGATTTTGCGAAAATCGACGTTGATTTTTACGCTCAGTCAAGAGAACAGGATATATCGTTGATTTTCTCGCAGAGCAAGAGGATTAAACTGAATTCCGTTATCAAAAAATCAAATTCCGAACTTATAGGGGCGCTGGGATGCGTTGTGTTTTCACCCGCGTATTTATCTTTAGTCAGCGGTTCGCCGTCGGAGAGACGAAAATTCTGCGATATCGCGCTGTGTCAGTTAAAAAGCGGGTACGCTTCCCTTTTGAGCGAATATAACAAGACTTTATTACAGCGCAATTCGTTTTTAAAGGATTTGAAATATCACCCGGAGCTTTATGAAATGCTCGATATATGGAACGACCGTCTTGCCGGGTTTTCGTGCATGATAGCGTCGGAGCGTAAAAAGTATATCGAGTCCTTAAATGAAAAAACATCGCTTATATATTCGGGGCTTTCGTCGAACAGAGAGGAAATGAGCCTTGTATATAAAGTAAAAACACCGTCGGGATATACGAAAAACGCAGAACTGTCAAAGGATTATTATCTTGAACTTTTTAAAAAATGCGAAAACGAGGACAGACGGTTCTGCTGTGCTTCTGTAGGAGCGCACAGGGACGACATCGAGATTCTTATAAATTCGGTTCCGGCGAGAAATTTCGGTTCGCAGGGTCAGCAGAGGAGCGCGGCGCTTGCTGTGAAGCTGGGCGAGGCTGAGATTTTATCCCAGGAAACAGGCGAACAGCCCGTAATTCTTCTCGACGACGTTATGAGCGAACTCGACGTAAAAAGGCAGGATTATATTCTTAACAATATAAAGGACAGGCAGGTTTTAATAACGTGCTGCGAACCGTCGAGCGTAATGAGATTATGCTCTGGAAAGACGTTTCATATTTATGCGGGAAAGGTTTTAAAGTAAAATGTATCTTCATCTCGGTCAGTCGACCGTTATTAAAACAAATACGATTATAGGAATATTCGACCTTGATAATACCACCGTCATGAAGAATACGCGCGATTATCTTAATAAAGCGCAGAAAGACGGCGATGTTATTAACGTTTCGGAAGAACTGCCGAAGTCGTTTACCGTAACCGAGGATAAGAAAAACGGCAGGAAAGTGTATATCTCTCAGCCCGCCGTGCCGACACTTATTAAACGACTCGAAAAGAAAGATTATTAGTTAAATTCATTTATTTATATTCAATTATCATAAACGCGGGTTTTAAATTCATCCCGCGGGGAAATGCTCCCTTTCAGGAAAGGACGTTGTTTTTTTTGGACGAGATTGAAAACAAAATCGACATTATAACCGAGCCTGACGGCACCGAGGTCATGGACACCGTTGTTCATGAGAAATACGGCGCGGATCAGATTCAGGTTCTCGAGGGTCTCGAGGCAGTAAGAAAGAGACCCGGTATGTATATCGGTTCCACCGGTCCTAAAGGTCTTCATCATCTCGTATA
>DJEG01000070.1:4056-13257 GCA_002431305.1 Ruminococcaceae bacterium UBA5904
CGACATTATAGAGGTCAGGGATAACGGACGAGGAATTCCCGTCGATATAAATGAACAGCAGGGACTTCCCGCGGTCACCGTTGTTCTGACTGTTCTGCACGCCGGCGGTAAGTTCGGCGGCAGCGGATATAAAGTGTCGGGCGGTCTGCACGGCGTAGGTTCATCCGTAGTTAACGCTCTCTCGGAGTGGTTCGAGGTCGAGGTTTCGCGCGACGGACACGTTCATAAGCAGAGATTCACGCGCGGTAACATAGCTTCCGAACTCGAAATAATCGGCGATACCGACGAGACGGGAACTCTTGTAAGATTTAAGGCGGATCCCGAAATATTCACTGAAACTACCGTTTACGAATTCAGCGTATTGCAGAGAAGACTCCGCGAGCAGGCGTTTTTGAATGCGGGACTTAAAATCACGTTAAGCGATTTGAGAGACGACGAAAACCCTGTCGAAGAGGTCTACTGCTACGAGGGCGGTATCTCGAGCTTCGTTGAATTTAATACAAACAGCGCGGGACTTACTCCGATTCAGGACAAGCCCATGCACTTCTCGACCGTTGTCGGCGACAGAAGCGCAGAGGTCGCAATGCAGTATAACGACGGCTACAACGAGTCGATTTTAAGTTTTGCAAATAACGTAAGAACCACCGACGGCGGTACGCACGAGGACGGTTTTAAAATTGCGCTTACAAAGGTATTTAACGATTACGGCAAAAAATACAATCTTTTAAAAGACGCCGATAAAAAGTTAAGCGGCGACGACGTGCGCGAGGGACTCGTAGCGGTCATAAGCGTTAAACTTACAGAAGCGCAGTTTGAGGGGCAGACTAAGGCAAAGCTCGGCAACACCGACGTAAAGCAGATAGTTTCTAAAATGCTTTATGATAAAATGATGACGTACTTTGAAGAAAATCCGCCTGTCGCAAGACTTATATTTAATAAAACGCTCGAGGCTTCAAGAGCCAGAGAAGCAGCAAGAAAAGCGCGTGAGGTCGCAAGAAGAAAGACTGCGCTAAGCGGAAATTCTCTCCCCGGCAAACTCGCCGACTGCACCGACAAGAACCCCGAGAATACGGAATTATTTATCGTCGAGGGAGATTCGGCAGGAGGCTCCGCAAAGGGCGGACGCGACAGAAATATTCAGGCTATTCTTCCGCTGTGGGGTAAAATGCTCAACGTCGAAAAGGTACGTATAGACAAGGTTTTAGGCAACGATAAGCTCGAACCCGTCGTATTGGCTCTCGGCGCGGGAATCGACGAGGATTTCGATATTAATAAATTAAGATATCATAAAATAGTTATAATGGCGGACGCGG
Organism: Ruminococcaceae bacterium UBA5904; assembly: GCA_002431305.1. Taxonomy (GTDB): domain Bacteria; phylum Bacillota; class Clostridia; order Oscillospirales; family Acutalibacteraceae; genus CALACW01. The sequence goes on from DJEG01000070.1 coordinate 5,370, forward strand.
ACGTCGACGGCGCGCATATCAGAACGCTTCTTCTTACGTTCTTTTTCAGATATATGCGCCCGCTCATAGACAACGGCTATGTTTATTTAGCCCAGCCCCCGCTTTACAGAATTACGAAGAATAAAAAGCATTTTTACGCTTTCTCCGACGAGGAGCGCGATGCAAAACTCTCCGAACTCGGTCAGGGCTGCGACACCCAGCGTTACAAAGGTCTTGGTGAAATGGACTCCGAACAGCTGTGGGAGACGACTATGAATCCCGAGACGAGGACAATGCTCCGCGTAACGCTGGAGGACGCAATCGAAGCTGACGAGACGTTCTCTATATTAATGGGAGATAAGGTAGAGCCCAGACGCGAATTTATAGAAAAGAACGCGAAATACGTTCAGAATCTCGATATTTAAACGGAATGACGGTGAATTAAATGGACGATAATTTTAACGTATTCGACAATGATAATCTTACGGTTCACGACGACGACATACCCGTTGTGGACAGCGGTGACGCGGGCAAGATTATAAACGTCGATATAAATAAGGAAATGAGAAAGTCATTCCTCGACTACTCAATGTCCGTTATAACGTCGCGTGCTCTTCCCGACGTAAGGGACGGACTCAAACCCGTACACAGACGTATTCTCTATACGATGTATGAAAACGGACTCATGCCCGACAAGGCTTACCGTAAGTGCGCGGACACGGTCGGTGCGGTTCTCGGCCGTTACCATCCCCACGGCGACGCGTCGGTATATGACGCAATGGTCAGACTCGCGCAGGATTTCTCTATGAGATACATGCTCGTCGACGGTCACGGTAATTTCGGTTCGGTCGACGGAGACCCCCCGGCGGCTTACCGTTATACCGAGTCGAGAATGAGCAAAATGACTCTCGAAATGCTTTCGAACATAGACGAGGACACCGTCGACTTTATCCCCAACTACGACGACCGACTCAAGGAACCCGTCGTTCTGCCCTCGAAATTCCCGAACCTGCTTGTAAACGGCTCGTCGGGTATCGCGGTCGGCATGGCGACGAATATTCCCCCTCATAATTTAAGAGAGGTTATCGACGGCATCAACTGCGTTATGGATAACCCCGACGCGTCTCTTCCCGAGATTATGGAGCATATCAAGGGACCCGACTTTCCGACTGCGGGCATTATCATGGGCTACTCGGGAATCAGAGCGGCGTACGCAACGGGCAGAGGCAAGGTAACCGTCAGAGCGAGATGCGAAATTGTCGAGGGCAGGCATGACAAGTATCAGATTGTCGTAACAGAGCTTCCCTATCAGGTCAACAAGGCGCGTCTTATCGAAAAAATCGCGGAGCTTGTTAAGGATAAGAAGATAGAGGGTATTTCCGACATCAACGACTATTCCAACCGCGAGGGCATGAATATGGTTATCGACCTTAAAAGGGACGCAAATCCCCAGGTCGTATTAAATCAGCTTTATTCATACACCCAGTTACAGGACACGTTCGGCGTTATCCTCTTAGCATTGGTCAACGGCGAACCCAAAATATTAAATTTAAAACAGATTCTCGAATATTACATAGACCATCAGTGCAACGTAATAACGAGACGAACATCATTCAGACTTAAAAAGGCCGAAGCCAGAGCGCACATTGTCGAGGCTTTGATAAAGGCTCTCGATATTATCGACGAGGTTATCGCCGTGTTAAAGGCTTCAAAGAGCGTTGCAGAGGGCAAGACAGCTCTTATGGAGAACTTCGCGTTCGACGAAATTCAGGCAACGCACATCGTTCAGATGCGTTTGGGACAGCTGACAGGTCTCGAAAGACAGAAGCTCGACGACGAAATGGCTGAATTAAAGGCGAAGATAGACGAGTACCGCGCAATTCTTTCTTCGAGAGAAAAGGTGCTCGAAATTATAAAGAGCGAGCTTGCCGTTATTAAGGAAAAATTCGGCGACGACAGACGTACGGAGATTCAGAACGTCTCGGGCGAGGTCGACATTGAGGACCTTATCCCCGTTGAGGACTGCGTTCTTACAATGACCGAGATGGGCTATATCAAGCGTATGCCCGCCGACGAGTACAAGAGCCAGCGCAGAGGCGGTAAGGGAATCAAGGGTATGACCCGCCGTGAGGACGATATTGTCGACACAATTATAAACTGCTCGACGCACGACTACGTTATGTTCTTTACTTCAAAGGGCAAGACGTACCGCATTAAGGCGTACGAAATAGCCGAGGGCAGCCGTATCAGCAAGGGTATGAACATTGTCAACATTCTTCCGCTCGAGAGCGAGGAGAAGATAACGGCGATTATCAGAGTTCCCAGAGAGCAGGACGAAAGTCTTAAATACCTGTGCATGTTTACAAAGAAAGGTATTGTAAAGAGAAGCGAAATTTCCGCTTATAACAATATAAGAAAGAGCGGAGTTATCGCCATAACCCTCGACGAGGACGACGAGCTTATTCACGTTTCGGCTACAACCGGAGATGACGATATATTCCTTGCTACGAAGAAGGGCATGTGCATTCGCTTTAACGAAAACGACGCGAGGGTAATAGGCAGAACGGCGCGCGGAGTCAGAGCCATAACGCTTAAAGAGGGCGACGAAATCGCGGGCGCGGACGTTATCAGAGAGAACTGTTACGTTCTCACCGTCAGCGAAACCGGTTACGGCAGACGAAGCGAGATTACCGACTACAGAATTCAGAACAGAGGAGGTCTCGGTCTTATAAATTACCGTACCGCGGAATACGGCGACGTCGCGGCGGTCAGAATAGTATCGGGCGGCGAGGATCTGATTCTCATTTCGTCGGACGGTATTATAATAAGAATCCCCTCGGATTCGATAAGCATTTTCTCACGTCCGTCAAAGGGCGTACGCGTTATGAAGGTAGGAGAAGACCAGAGAGTCATAACCATGACATGTCTTGAACGCGGCGAGAATGACGGAAAAGATACGGATTCTCAGAGTGAGGAAACACCGGACGGCGAAAATGTTTCAGATGAAGCCGTTACCGATGAAAACGAATCGCAGGATTAATAAAATAAAACCGGGCGCGGATCTGATTTGATCCCGCGTTCGGAATTTACTAATATTATTCATTAAAATGAATAGTCCGGGGTGTGCGGATTATTCTGTCAGCGGAGAATTTTATGGACAAGAAAAAAAAGGACGTTACCGCTCAAACTGACGGCGGAAACAAACACAAGAAGAAGGTAAAAAAATCATCCGTAGTTATAGCGGTAATTATCGTTATACTCGTATTTTTGGGCGTTATCGCGGCGCATTTCGTATTAAGATATACGAAAGATATCGATATTGACGACGGAATTGACAACGTAACGGGGCAGTACAGCGAGGATTTTCTCTTCAGAGACGAGGATAACAGTCAGAACGCGGCGGACATGATAGCCATGCAGCAGAACGACAACTTAAACGAACTGCTCGAGGATTGGTACACTAACGGCGGCGAACATCTGACGAGCAAACACGTCATGAACGTACTTTTGATAGGTCTTGACACGTTTGACGGCATAAGCTCGGGTAACTCCGACGTTATGATGATAGTTTCGATTAATAACGAGACAAATAAAATAACGCTTTGCTCGCTTTTCAGAGACAGTTATACGTATTTTGACACGGCTTACGGTCCCAAAACGTCGAAAATCAACGCGGCTTACGGCAACGGAGGTCCCAAATATCTCGTCGACGCGGTTGAAAATAACTACAAAATTAAAATCGACTACTATGCGGCTGTCGACTTTACGGCTTTTGAAAAGGTTATCGACGAAGTCGGCGGAGTTTATCTCGACGTAACGCAGAACGAGGCGGACGGTATTTACGAGTACGCGAATATAAGCGTTCCCGTCGGCGAAAACGTTCTTCTTAACGGCGAACAGGCTCTCTACTTCTCAAGAATGAGAAAGATTTACACCTCGGGCGACATTCAGCGAACCGAAAATCAGCGCAAGGTCATCACCGCGCTTATAAATAGATCAAAAGATCTCACTCTCTCTCAGCTTGACGGCGTTGTTAAAACTCTGTGTTCTTATGTCAGAACCGACTGTTCCGTTTCGAAAATTATAACGCTCGGCTCGACCGCGATTTTGAATAAGTGGTATGATTTCGAGATAGTTTCAATGGAGGCACCCGCCGAGGACGCAAGAGAGCCGTACACAACACACGGCGACAGCGTCTGGATCTGGGTTGTTGATTACCCGCTCGCCGCGCAGGAGGTGCAGAACGCGCTCTACGGTCATACCAATATCATACTCGACGAGAACAGGGTAAAGGCTTTTGACGTAAAATCCACGCGATAAAGGTGTCGGGGATGTTAAAAACGCCCGGAATGTAAGCACAGACTCATTTTTTCGGAATTTAACAAAATATGTAGGGGAAGACATTGTCTTCCCGGGGTAAAGGCAGAGATTTTTAATTATGATTTTGCCGACGGAAACCCGGAAATCTCATATTGCTGACGCAATTTATTATTGATAAAACCGTAAGTCTCATGCGGGAAGATGATATCTTACCCTACAAAAAAAATGTCTGTGTTTTAAGAAAAATTAAATTCTTCGATTTTATTATAAAAAAAAGAAGGTTTTATTATGTTTAACCATGAAAATCTTAAAGGAAAAACCGCCGTTATCACCGGCGCGGGCGGAGTTCTCTGCTCGGGATTTGCAAAGGATCTTGCCTCGCAGGGCGTAAAGGTTGCAGTTCTTGACCTCAACCTGCCCGCCGCCCGGAAGACCGCCGACGAAATAAACGCTTCGGGCGGTACGGCTCTCGCCGTCGAGTGTAACGTACTCGAAAAATCAAGCCTCGAAAAGGCGAAGGAGACTGTAACCTCTGCATTCGGCGCGTGCGACATACTTATCAACGGCGCGGGCGGAAACAATCCCAAGGGTACGACCTCGAACGAGACTCTGACCATGGACGATATCGCGCACAAGGCGGAGGGAGTTAAGACGTTTTTCGACCTCGACCCCGACGGAATCCAGTTCGTATTCAATCTTAATTTCCTCGGCACTCTTCTGACTACGCAGACATTTGCGCTCGACATGGCCGGCAGGGACGGCGCGTGCATTATAAACATTTCGTCAATGAACGCGTTCAAGCCCCTTACGAAAATTCCCGCGTATTCGGCGGCAAAGGCGGCTGTCTCGAACTTTACGCAGTTCATGGCCGTTCACTTCGCACCCGTCGGCATCAGAGTCAACGCGATTGCGCCCGGATTCTTCTCGACCAATCAGAATAAAACTCTCCTCTTTAACCCCGACGGTTCTCTTACAGAGAGAAGCCATAAGATAATAAGCCACACCCCGCTCGGACGTTTCGGCACGCCGGACGACCTCACGGGCAGCCTGCTTTTCCTTGCCGACAGTCAGTATTCGTCGTTTATCACCGGCGTAATTCTCCCTGTCGACGGCGGTTTCTCGGCTTACTCGGGAGTTTAATATTAATAATATTTATAAAAAATTGAACCTCGGCAATCAACTCCGGGGTTCTTTTTTTTACGCAGAATTAATGATTCAAATTAATTATATAATTAATTCTCGGGTTTTGATGATTAATTCTTTGTATTTTTAATTAATTCTTGAGTATTAATAATTAATTTTATATGATTATAATTAATTCTCCGATTTTGAACGTTAATACAAATTTCCGCTGTTCTTTAATTTTGTATATAATGCTTAAATTTCTGTTTTTTTTTTTTGATATTTTGACATATTGCGAGACGGTTTGATTTAAGGTATACTTATATCAAATATAATATTCAGTAAGAGGAACAGTATATGAACAAGTTTTCGATTTTTACAAAAACGACTGCCGGCTGGTTTGTCCAGTTAGGCTGTATTATTTTAGCTTTAATAACGGTCGCGAATCCGCTTATCGCTAAGAACTTTAAGCCCGTCGGAATTAAGGAAACGGAATCCGTCGAGTTTGCGGAGAGTCTCGGCAGAGGATGGAACCTCGGCGGCGCATTATGCTGTACTTATCACACTCTTGACCCGAATGTTATGTGCGGAGTCGAGACCGAAGTTGAAGCGGGCGGAAGCGTTTACACGACTGAAGAGGTATTCGAAAAGGTTAAAGAAGCGGGCTTCGATTTTGTCCGTATTCCCGTAACGTGGAAAAACCATTTTTATATGCAGCCCGGATATGAGATAGACAAGGCTTGGATGGATAGAGTTCAGCAGGTTGTTGACTGGGCACTCGAAAATGATTTGAAGGTTATACTGAATACTCATCACGATTCTACTACCGGCGGCGCGTGGAACGCGTGGTATATCGCGGATAACGAGCATTACGAGACTACGAGCGATATACTTACTTCTTTATGGTCGCAGATTGCAGAACGTTTTAAGGATTATGACGAAAATCTTATTTTCGAAACTCTTAACGAGCCGGGATATGCGGGCGCGAAGTACGGCGGACACGGAAACGATGAGTCGCGTTACGTTTTAAATAAATTGAATAATGACGCGCTCGAGGCGATAAGAGCCGCCGGCGGAGAGAATGAAAACCGTTACGTTCTTATCCCGACTCACGGCGCATGCGACGACTATAATACAAATGCCGCGCTCGAATTACCGGACGATCCTCACGTCCTCGTAAGTTTACATCCCTATGTCGGAGCGGACGATAAAATGCATGACATAAAGGTTTGGCAGGCATTTTTCATGGCTCAGAAATTCTTTTTAAATAAAGGATACGGCGTTGTAATGACCGAATTCGGAGACTTAACCTCCGACAGGAACAACGGTTATGCTCCTTATGATGAATCAAGCGAAAAGGTTGACGAGCTTGTTGAAAGTTATAAACTTTATACAGATCTTTCGGATAGATTCGGAGTCCCCGTTTGTCTTTGGGACGACGATCAGGCTATGGGTCTGTTCGAAAGAAAAACGCTTACGTGGAAATATCCTAAGGTCGTAAATGCGCTTACGGGTTATACGCAGGAATGAAATTATAATGAATAAATTAAAACGGAGACTGTGAATTCGGTCTCCGTTTTTTTTGTTTGTAACGTATTGCTATTGTACGTACAATGTGTTAAAATAAACACAAGAGGTGATTTGTTATGGCAAAATCAGCAAATTTATATATAAGAATCGAACCTGAAGTTAAAGAACAAGCCGAAAGCATACTTTCAACGCTCGGAATCCCCGCGTCAAGCGCGGTAAATATGTTTTATAAACAGATAATTTTACGAAACGGACTTCCGTTTGATGTTAAAATTCCCGAAAAACCCGTCGGAATTGCCGAAATGACAGCGGAACAATTGGATTCAAAACTTGAACAGGGATATTCGGATATGAAAAACGGACGCGTCGTATCGGCGGAGGAAGTTTTTAACAACATAAAATAAAAAAAATCCCGTTTTGCACGGGACTTTTTTTTATTCACAACGTATTCATCAGGTACGACAGTATCGACCTTCGCGTTACGATTCCGCTGAACGAGCCGAGGTCGTCGACAACGGGTACGAAGTTTTGTTCGAGAGCCGTATTAAAAAGTTTTTCTATGTTCTCGCTGAAATTTACCGCCTTGTATTTTTCCGATTTGATTATTTTCGTCACGGGGATATGTTCAAGCTCTTTTATAAGCGATACGTCCTCGAGCGACGACCCCTCTTTTAATATGAGCCAGAGAAAATCGCCCTCGCTTACGGTTCCTACGTATTTACCCTCGCGCGAGATAACGGGAATCGCCGTATATCCGCAGTTTTTCATCTTTTCGAGCGCCTGACGGACGCTGAAATCGCTGTAAAGAAACGCTGTGTCCTGCTTGGGTTTAATAAAAAATGCGACGTTCATGATTTTCCTCCGTTATTTGTAGTGCGTAATAATTATATTCGCGGTTTATTAAATGAATGTGTAAACAATAATTTATCGTTCCAAA
>DJEG01000095.1 GCA_002431305.1 Ruminococcaceae bacterium UBA5904
GAAAATTCATTTAACATAAAAGAGATAAACGTATTTGATTCGCCCGACGGCACGGTCGTTACCGTAACAGCCGACGGCGGGGAGAACAAAGAGAAAACCGTAAACAAAGCCCGGGAGAATCTCGGCATAAAATTATATTTTAATCAGGAGACATAAAAATGGCTCAAAAGACAGAAAAAACAACAACAGAACCGACGGCTAAGCCCGAAAAGAAAAAGAAGAACCGCAAAAAGACCGCGCTCAAAGTCATTGCGGTAATTCTCGCCGTGATAATCGGAGTCGGGGGCATAGGAACTATAATTACGCTCGTAAGCTCCGGCGCGAACATCAAACTTGCGAAGTCGTACGCGAAGGTCGAGTACGATTCACAGCTCGTTCCCGAAAAGGACGACGACGGCGACTGGACGTTCACGACGGACAGGAATTTTAAGATAGTTCAGCTCACCGACGTGCATATCGGCGGCGGTAATCTCTCGGGCAAAAAGGATTCGAACGCGATAACCGCTGTTGCAACCATGCTTACTGCGGAGAAGCCCGACCTCGTTATTGTAACGGGAGATATCGCATATCCCGTTCCCTTCCAGGCAGGCACGTTCAACAACAAAACGGCAGCCAAAACGTTCGCTTCATTAATGGAATCGCTCGGAATTTACTGGACGCTCGCGTTCGGTAACCACGATACGGAGGCATACAGCTACTATTCGCGTGAGGATATAGCCGATTTCTACATGAACGGCGACTATCCGCACTGTATTTTCGTTCCCGGTCCCGACGACGTTGACGGCAGCGGAAACCAGGTTATAAAGGTTAAGAATTCAAAGGGCATAATCACGCAGGCTCTCTATATTTTCGACTCGCATTCGTACATAGACGGCGACTTCCTCGGAATTCAGTGGAAATACGACAACATTCACGACAATCAGATAGACTGGTATTCGTCGAGAGTTGCCCAGCTTGAAAACGAGAACGCTTCCGCAGTAAGCGAAGCTCAGGCTTCCGACCCGAACGGAAACTATCTCCCGCTTACGAATGTAAAATCTCTCGCGTTCTTCCACATTCCCCTTACCGAATTTAAAGACGCGTGGACGGAGTTTGAGGACAACGGATATAAGGACACCGACGAGGTTCACTACAAGGGCGGACTTCTCGGCGAGACAGGCGAACGCGCTATTTACAGCGGTATTCACGAGGATAACCTCTTTGAAACAATGTTAGACCTCGGCAGTACAAAGGGCGTATTCTGCGGTCACGACCATTTCAATAACTTTACGATAAACTATAAGGGAATCGACCTCGTTTACGGTTACAGCGTAGACTATCTTGCATATGTCGGAATCAATAAAAAGGGTTCGCAGAGAGGATGCACGGTCATCACGACGAAGCCCGACGGAACGTACACGATTGAGAAAAACAATCTTTATAAGAGCGGTAAATACGATATTCCCGCGGGATTTGCGGATAATATCTCAATGCAGTTCGAGGACGTAACATTCAGATATTTCGACGAGGAAAAGTAAAAATAAATAAATTCGGCGCGGAGCAGTTACGTTCCGCGCTTTTTTATTGCAAAGAACGCGAAATTCGATTATAATGGAATACAATGCATTTATATACAGACAGAGGAATTAAAGTGGAATCGGAAAATCATTATTTAACATGCGAAAAGAATTGGGTTTACTATACCCTAATAACGATATCGGGCTTTTTCGGCGCGTTTACGTATTTGCTCAGGGGAAACGTATTCTGCAACGCACAGACGGGCAACGTCGTTCTGCTCGCACTTAAAGGGCAGAGCAATCTGGCTTACGCTTGTGCCGTTTACCGCTCTGCTTATCTCGTTTATACGCGCGGACGTTAAGTCAAATGAGGACGAACTCGAACAAAAACCGCTCGGGCATTAAAAAAAGACTGTCCCGATTCGTTATCGGAACAGCCTCTCTGTTTTCACTTTAAAAATTGTTTTATGTTTTCTATTTCATACAGCGGAATATTTATAAGCGAGCCGTCTGTTTTGAAATCCGACATTGACGTTCTGACTGCTATTCTCGGTGTAAATTTTTCGCGGTATGTTTTTAAGCTCTTTGCTTTCAGATTTGTTTGGGCCTTTACTTCAACGGGGATTATCTCTTCCCCTGTGTCGGCAATAAAATCAATTTCGCACGATCCGCGGTCGTTCGTATAATAATAGACGTTTAAATCCTCAACGGTCTTCAGCTGCTGGCAGACATATTGTTCGGTAAGCGCGCCTTTAAATTCCGTAAACAGATCGCTGCCGTTCAATATTATGCTCTGATTGATTCCCGTCATACAGCCGAGCAGACCGATGTCCGCCGTGAAAAGCTTGAACGCCTTTTGATCTTCGTACGCTTTTATCGGTATTTTCGGCGAGGTAACGCGTCCGATTTTATATATTAATCCGCAGTCGCACAGCCACATTACAGCGGTTTCAAAATCCTTTGCTCTCGCGCCCTCGCGTACGAGTCCGTAAATAAATTTTCTGTTTTCTTTTGCAAGCTGGGACGGAATACTGTTGAATATCATTCGTATCTTCGGTACAATTTCGTTCGGAGCGTGTTTTGAAAAATCCTGTTCGTATGACGCGAGAATTCGTTTCTGAATTTCGCGTACGGCGTTGAAATCTTTGTCCTCGAGAAAACTCTGTACGGCTTCGGGCATTCCGCCGACAAAATAATACTGCTTCAGCGCGTCAATATAGGTCTGTCTGAATGCAGACAGCATATCTCGGTCGTTATTTTCGAGAACTTCCGCGAACCGATCGCCGTATACGGCGGATAAAAATTCTTTAAACGACAGCGGGTACAGATTTAGAAAATCAACCTTGCCCACAGGGAAAGAGGTTCCCTCGTGCAGTGCGATTCCGAGAAGCGACCCCGCGCAGATTATGTGATACTGCGGAGCGTTTTCGTAAAAATATTTTAACGACGACAATGCTTTCGGAACTTCCTGCACCTCATCGAAAATTATAAGTGTGTTTTCGGGGTCGATTTTTTTTCCGCAGTAAATTTCTATTCCGGTTATCAGCCTGTCGGTGTTCAAATCGGATGAAAACAGGGTGTTCATTTGCGGATTTGAATCGAAGTTAACATATACGGTGTTTTCATAAGCTTCTTTTCCGAATTCGCGCATAAGCCATGTTTTGCCTACCTGACGCGCACCCTCGATAATCAAAGGCTTGCGGCGAGGGTCTGTTTTCCATTTGTATAACTTTTTTATTGCGGTTCTGTACATAGTACCGCCTCCCAAATTTATAATCGCATTATAAGTATAACACACTTTTACAGAAATTGCAATGAAAAAGCGTATTATGAACACACTTTTTACAACGAAAAATGTATTGCAACTGCATTTTTTACGACGAATAGTAAATTTTCAGTAATAATTGAGAATATCGGCGTTTTATGTTATACTATTTATGCTCAAAGCAAAAATAAAATCTGTTCTCAAGGACTGTATAACGCATAATACATAATTCACGCACAAAAAACAGACTTTTTTAAGAAAGGTGAGGTAATCGTGGACTACACAAACCGTTTTGACGGCAAGGGCGAAATTTACGCCAAGGCAAGACCGAAATACGCCGCCGCGCTTTTTGATTATTTTAAAAATGAAATGAATATACCCGCCGGAAGCGTATTTGCCGACGTCGGTTCGGGTACGGGAATTTTTACGAAGCAATTGATTGACTGCGGTTACCGCGTATTCGCTGTCGAACCGAACGGGGATATGAGAAGAAAAGCCGAGGAAAAGCTCAACGGCAATGATAATTTTACGTCCGTTACCGGCAGCGAGGGCAATATGAATCTGCCCGAAAATTCCGTTGATTATGTCTGCGCCGCGCAGGCTTTTCACTGGTTTGACCCCGAGGCGTTCAAAAAAGAATGTAAACGAGTTTTAAAACCCGGCGGTAAGGTGATTATCGTTTATAATTCCAGAATCGAATCCGCGGAATGTAACAAAGCGATCGCCGAATTGAGATACAAATACAACAGCGAATTCCACGGCTTTTCAAACGGCATGAACGACGAAAAATGCCTGTCTTTCTTCTCGAAAAACGGCGTTGTTTTCCGCGCGGATAATACGCTTACATATGATAGGCTCAGCTACGTAAACCGCGTGCTGTCCTCATCTTATTCATTAAAAGAGGACGACGAAAAATACGGCGAATATTTAAAAGAGATAAATGCGATTTTCGACAGGTTCTCAAAAGACGGATTCATTTCTGTTCCGAACGAAACGGTCGCATACATAGGCGAGGTTTGATATAAAACAGTTGTATCGACGGAGGTTATATATGCCGATAGGATTAAAAAGAGGAACCGTAAGCGTTCGGGAACATCAGACCGAATGGGAATATTCCGCTCGGGAAATGATAAAAACATTAAAAGAAACGGCGAAAAACGACATTATAGATGCACAGCATATAGGAAGCACAGCGGTAAAAACCGTCTGCGCGAAGCCGATTATTGATATCGTCGTCGGAGTAAGCGATTTTAATAACATGTTTAAGCATAACGACGAATTAATGAAAAAAGGAATCGTTTACAGACGTGAGGATCACCCGGAACAGCATCTGTATGTCTGCGAAGATAAGGCGGCGAACATACAGACGCACTATATCCACGTCGTTATCTATAACCAAAAAAACTGGAACAACTACATAAACATGCGCGATTATCTCAACGCAAACGCCCCCGCCGCCGCGGAATACTCCGAATTAAAAAAACGGCTGGCGGAAAAATATCCGAACGACCGAATCGCGTATACTAACGGAAAAAGCGAGTTGATCCAAAAAATCTTAAAACTCGCAGAAATGCAAAACAACAGTTAAAATAAACACAATATTTAACGCGGGAGATTGTGTCTCCCGCGTTAATTTTTTATTTATTTTTTTAACGCAAACATTCTTTTTGTACTTAATCCGAATTTGCATAATTATTTTAATCTGATTTCCATTCCGGTCCCTGCCCACTGCCCGCTGACATCTCCGCCAGCGTTTCCGCCGCGTTCTCCCCTATCACTTCCTCCCAGCATTCGAACGTCTCGTTCACTGCCCGCGCCGGTTTTACCTTCGTGAATTCCGACATAATATCCTCCGTTCCCTCGCGCGAAAGTCTGCACGAAGAAAACACGAGTCTGTACGCGCCGTTCTTTTTATAAAGCGACGAGGTTATGAACAGATTGAGTTTTTCAGCCGAGAAGCAGAACGCGCACAGGTTTTCAAAATCAGAACTCTCCGCCGTGTAAAATTCCGGTTCGTTTTTAATAAGAGCTCTGCCCGGGTTCTTCGTAAAATTAAAAAACAGCATACACCCTCCGTCCGAATCGGGCAGAGCCTCTATCGTCATTCCGCGCTCAAAAAAACGCGGATCGTCTGCTTTTTCGTTTATCTTTTCGAGCGCAAAGCGGACTATCAGTCTCGTTTTATCGGATGAATAATCGAGAGAATCGTATGTAACGCCGAATTCTTCAAGCTCCGAACGCGAAATCATGACCGCCGCGCATCCTTCTCTTATATTTAAAATATTCATACTCCGAACCCCCTTAGTTTTATAATATTCGCTCTGCTTGTTTGAAGCAATTAAAAAAATAAGGAAACCCGTCTTTTTCATTTATAAAAATAAGGCGTTGAGGCTAATAATTAGAAAAATAACCGATAATAAATATGATAATTCCAATTGAGAATAAAAAATATTTATATATGATATAAAATATATACGAATAATTAAACTGGAGATGTATTTTATGTTAACTTCCATAGTAGGTATCAACTGGGGCGACGAGGGCAAGGGCCGTATGGTCGACCTTTTCGCGTCCGATTACGACGTGGTAGCCCGTTATCAGGGCGGTAACAACGCCGGTCACACCGTTATAAACGACAAGGGCAAATTCGTCCTCAATCTTCTTCCCTCGGGTATTCTCAGCGACACCACCGTCAACGTTATGGGCAACGGTATGGTTATTGACGTCGAGCATCTGACAAAGGAGATTAAGGCGATTACGGACAAGGGGATTTCCGTAACTCCCGACAATCTTAAAATAAGCGATAAGGCTGTTATCTGCATGCCTTATCACAAACTTCTCGACTGTCTTGAGGAGGACAGACTCGGCGACGCGAAATTCGGTTCGACGAGAAGAGGCATTTCCCCCGTTTACTCCGACAAATACATGAAAAAGGCTATCAGAATGGGCGACCTTTTCGATAAAGAGGCTCTTAAAAAGAAACTTGCGCCCATCGTAGAGTGGAAGAATCTCACCGTTGCGAACGGCTACGGTCACGAGCCGATTTCCGCTGACGAAATGTACGACTGGCTCATGACTTACGCGGAGCCTTTCGTCCCTTACATATGCGACACGACCGTTTACCTCAACGAGATGAACAGACAGGGCAAGAACATTATGTTCGAAGCTCAGCTCGGCGCGCTCCGAGACATAGATTTCGGCATTTATCCCTATACCTCCGCTTCTTCGACAATTGCCGCTTATGCTCCCATCGGCGCGGGCGTTCCCAATCTTCACCTTGACGAGGTTATCGGCATAATGAAAGCGTACTCCACCTGCGTAGGCGAGGGTCCGTTCACCGCTGAGATGTTCGGCGACGAAGCCGAAGAGCTGAGAAAAGCGGGCGGAGAATACGGCGCGGCAACCGGCAGACCGAGAAGAGTCGGCGGATTCGACGTTGTCGCTTCGAGATACGGCACGCTTGTACAGGGCGCTACATGCATCGCACTTACGAAACTCGACGTTCTCTCGTATCTTGACAAGATTCCCGTTTGCGTCGCTTACGACATTGACGGCGAGATCGTTCACGACTTCCCCGTAGGCGTTGCGCTTATGAAGGCTAAGCCCGTTTACGAGTACCTCGACGGATTCAAATGCGACGTTTCAAAGTGCAGAAAGAAAGAGGATCTGCCCGAGAACGCTCTTAAATATATCGAATACATTGAAAAACAGGTCGGATGCAAGGTCAAGTACGTTTCCGTCGGCGCCGAAAGAGACGCTTACGTTCAGATGTATTAATTAAAAGGCGGTTTTTCCATGCGCTGTAACGTACTTCTTGTATCCTCAAGCGAAAAAGGCGCGGCGGCAATATCATCGCTCATTTCCGACGATAAGTATTATCCAGTTGTGACTGCCGATTCAGTCTCGCATGCCCAAATGCTGTGCGAGGCGGGCAGTTACGACCTTATAATAGTAAACGCTCCGCTGTCCGATGACTTCGGCGCGGAATTCGCGGTAAAAAAATCATTGGAACAGACATGTTCGGTCATTATGGTTGCCAATGAAAATATCATCCGCAAATTAAGCGCAAAGGTCAGCAAATACGGCATTCTCGTAACAAAAAAGCCTATTGATGTTTCCGCGTTCGGCGTCTGTCTCGACCTTGCGTGCGCGATGATTTCGAGATATAAAAAACTCGAAGCGCAGAACGAGGAGCTTAAGGAGAAATTAAGCGAGGTAAAACTTGTCGAGAGAGCCAAAAACGTGCTTATGGAGTGTCTTAAAATGACAGAACCGCAGGCGCACAGGTATCTCGAAAAACAGGCTATGGATATGCGCGTAACGAAAAAGGAAGCCGCAGGTTCCGTAATCAGAACCTACACCGATTCCTATTGAAAGGATAAATTTATATGGATAATCAAAATCAGTCTCCCGCCGTTGTTCCCGAAAACGAAAAAACGGTATTCAGTTTAATTCAGCCCACAGGCATGCCGACCCTCGGCAACTACCTCGGCGCACTTAAAAACTGGAACAAGATGTCGAAGGATTACAACTGCATATTCGGCGCGGCGGATCTTCATTCGATAACAGTCAGAACGGCGCCCGCGGATTTGAGAAAACGCTCGACTGAAATTTTCGCGCTTCTTCTCGCACTCGGTCTCGATCCGGAGAAGAATATAATTTTCATGCAGTCTCACGTTCCCGATCACGCGCTTTTAGGCTGGATTCTCAACTGCTACACGCAGTTCGGCGAGGCCTCGAGAATGACGCAGTTCAAGGATAAATCGGCAAAGCACGCCGATAATATCAACGTCGGACTGTTCGCATACCCCACGCTCATGGCGGCGGATATTCTACTTTATAATGCGGACTATGTTCCCATCGGAGAGGATCAGAAACAGCACATGGAGCTGACCCGCGATATCGCCGAGCGTTTCAACGGCATTTACGGCAATGTGTTCAAGATTCCCGAGCCGTTTATCGGCAAGGCGGGTGCACGCGTTATGTCGCTTCAGGAGCCGGAGAAAAAGATGAGCAAATCCGACACGAACACCAAGTCGTTTATATTGATGACCGATGCGCCCGACGTTATAGTTAAGAAGATAAAGAGCGCGGTCACCGATTCCGAGGCAAAGGTATACTATTCGCCCGGCAAGCCCGGAGTCAGCAACCTTATGGACATTTACTCGGCGTGTACCGGACTTACAATCGAGCAGATAACTCATGACTTCGACGGCAAGGGTTACGGCGATTTCAAGAGCGCGGTAGCCGAAGCTGTCGTAGAGGAAATCCGCCCCGTACAGGACGAGTTCAACAAAATCGTAACCGACAAGGCGTACATTCTCGAAACCGCGAAAATGGGAGCCGGAAAGGCGCAGAGAATCGCGGACAGAACGATGCGTAAGGTTATGAAGAAAGTCGGATTTTTACAGCTGAGCTGATTTTAATTTGAATTTACGAATTCTTAACACATGTTAACATCACATTTTTAATATTATAAAATAATAATCCTCTGAAAGGTCGGTCGTATTATGAAAAAAGACATACCGTACAAGCTTTACGACATAATCCCGTCGCAGCAGACGATGTACTTCCTTTTAAAATACAGTATTCACAAGCAGGT
Organism: Ruminococcaceae bacterium UBA5904; assembly: GCA_002431305.1. Lineage (GTDB taxonomy): Bacteria > Bacillota > Clostridia > Oscillospirales > Acutalibacteraceae > CALACW01. The sequence continues at coordinate 8,864 of DJEG01000095.1, forward strand.
CGTTCAGATTCCGCTGTGCGTAACCGTTAGGGAAAAGCTCGATATCGACGTTCTTAAAAAGGCGTTTATAGAGGAAATTAAGAGAAATGACGCGCTCAGAATCCGTTTTGTCAAATCCGACAAGCAGATAAAGCAGTACTTCCTGAGCGAATACGTACCCGAGGATATCCCCGTCATGCATTTCGGAAGCATAGCGTTAAGAGACGAGTATTTTCAGAAGGACGCGGAGAAGCCCGTTAAGCTGTTTAAATCCGTTCCTTACAGATTTATAATATTCACTCTGCCCGACGGCAGTACGGGAATGTATATGAACGTAAGCCACCTGGTCACCGACGCTATCGGAGGCGCGCTGTTCTTCTCCGATCTGCTCGGCGTTTACAAGGCTTTGAAAAACGGTACGGACATGCCCGAACCGCTTTCCTCATATGAAGAATATATTCAGACCGAATTCGCTTATCTTGCAAATGAGAAAAAGCACGGACGTGACAAGGACTGGTATATTCACTACTGGAAAGACAACGGCAGACTTTTCTATGCCGGAATTCACGGACACGACCTTCTTGACAAGGCAAGGAAAAAGGATCCCGACATAACCGTTCCCGCGGCGTACGACCCGATTCACGACAAGGCGGACGTTATAAAAATGGAAGTAAGCAAGGAGCTTACCGAGAAAATTTACGACTACTGCAGGGAGCATATGGTTCCGCCCGAGGTAATGTTCCTCTACGGCGAGAGAGCGCACGCTTCGAAGGTAAACTACCGCGCGCCGGACATTCTCAACATGCTGATGTGTTCGCGCAGGGCGACTCTTGCGTCAAAACGCGTCGGCGGATGCCTTGCCCAGCCGTTACAGCTTCGCACCTCGCATGAGGAGACGGAGACTTTCGCGCAGGCTGTCGACAAGTTAAGCGCGTGCAGAAACAATCTCGTCCGTCACATGAATTTCCCGTACCTTGAGGCGAGAGGACTTCAGCAGGAGATTCAGCATTTGAGCGCAATGCAGGGTCCGTCATGTCTTATGTTCTCATGGCTTCCCATAGCGTACGCGGCTAAGGAGTCGGGAATCGACTTTGATTTCACCGCATACTGTATGGGCAGATACGTTATGCCCCTCTACGTTTTCGCGGTTCCGAATCCGAAAACGGGCGGAACGGATTTTTATTACATGAGAAGATCGAATTTTATAAAGACGGAGCATATCGACCTGCTTCACAAGAACATGATTTCCGCGCTCGAAAAGGGTATCGCAAATCCCGATATGACCGTAGGTCAGCTTCTTGATGAACTCGAAGACTTCCCCTGGCAAAAATAATATTTACGGAACCGCTGACGATTCGGCGGTTCCGTTTGTTGTGATACTTTGTATCGGTTTATAAATTTTTTAAATTTGTGTCGTACATTTAACTTAGACCATAAATGAAAAGAATGACTGTTATGTGGATTGTATTTGCATTCGCTTCCGCTCTGTTCGCCTCGCTTACGTCGATACTTGCGAAATGCGGAATCAAGAAAACGGATTCGACCGTCGCCGCGGCGATACGAACGATAGTCGTATTGATAACGGCTGTGATAATGGCGGGCATATCCGGCTCGCTCGGCTCGATAGTCGATATCAGTACAAAAACATGGATTTTCCTCGTTCTGTCGGGACTCGCGACGGGCGCGTCATGGCTGTGCTATTTCCGCGCGCTCCAGTTAGGCGAAGTTAACAAGGTCGTACCGATTGACAAGTCGAGCGTAATTCTGACGCTGATTCTCGCATTTATATTCTTAGACGATAAAATAACTCTGTTAAAGGGCGTTTGCATTGTCTTAATCGGCGCGGGAACGTTTTTAATGATTGAGAAAAAGAAAACGGATTCCGACGGCGAAAAGGACAAACGCTCGTCGTGGATAATTTACGCCGTGCTGTCGGCAGTGTTCGCCTCTCTTACGTCGATTCTCGGCAAGACAGGCATTGACGGAGTCGAGTCAAACCTCGGCACCGCAATACGTACGGCGGTCGTCCTCGTTATGGCGTGGGTCATGGTATTCGTCACGAAAAAAGGCGGAGAAATAAAGAAAGCGCCGAAAAACGAGCTGTTGTTTATCTGCCTGTCGGGACTTGCGACCGGCGCGTCGTGGCTGTGCTATTATAAGGCTCTGCGCGACGGCTCGGCGGCGACGGTCGTTGCGATAGATAAATTAAGCATACTCGGCACGATAGCGTTTTCACGAATCGTGTTTAAGGAAAAACTGACCGTCAAGAGCGGTATCGGTCTCGCGCTTATCGTCGCGGGAACAATGCTTATGCTGGTAAAATAGTCCAACACGACAATAATTTATTTAAATTTATAAAGAAAATCGGTTGAAATGTTGCCGATAACAGATAAAATTGATTAAAATATTGCCGATATAATTTTTATTTCAGGACTGATTATTTATGATTATAAAAAATGCAATACGTTGTAAAAAATGCTCGGACGTAATTGAATCCGTCTGGGTACATGATTTTAAATTCTGTTCATGCGGTGCCTGCGCTGTCGACGGCGGGCATTATTATCTTCGCCGGTGCGGTAATCGGGAAGATTGGGAGGAATTAAGCATAACAGAACCGGACGAAAACGATATATAACAAAAACCGTAATTCATGACGAATTGAATTATGAATTACGGTTTTTTTATTTATAGAAGAAATTTATTATTCCAAAACGCAAACAAATCTGCACTTATTACTTTTTCACAGAAGCATTAATCAATGCTTCATGTATTCTCG
>DJEG01000132.1 GCA_002431305.1 Ruminococcaceae bacterium UBA5904
GGAATGTGGTCATCAACCATCAGAAGATGGAGTTTTTCCTCTCCCTCTTCCTCGTGAATCGCGCTAAGGAGCATACCGCAGGAATCAATGCCCATCATCGGTCTGGGCGGTAAATTCGTAATCGCAATGCACGTTTTGCCGATAAGCTCTTCCGGCTCGTAGAACGCGTGAATACCGCTTAAAATGGTTCTGTCCGTGCCGGTTCCGTCGTCAAGAGTGAACTGTAACAGCTTCTTAGACTTCTTAACGGCGACGCAGTCCTTGACCTTAACGGCTCTGAAGTCTGACTTCGAGAACGTATCAAAGTCAACGTAATCCGTAAACATAGGCTCGATTACGACCTTGGAGAAATCGATCACCTCAGGTTCCTCAGGCTCGTCGGCTTTTGCCTGCGCGAGATTGTTCGCTTCATTCTTTGCCGCTCCCTGACTCTTCATTGTCGGGAAGAGGAGAACGTCTCTGATAGCGGGCGAATCGGTCAGAAGCATAACCATTCTGTCTATACCGAAACCGATACCGCCGGTCGGAGCCATACCGTATTCGAGAGCGGTGAGAAAATCCTCGTCGGTGTGGTTAGCCTCCTCGTCGCCCTGTGCGAACAGCTCGTCCTGTGCCTTGAAACGCGCACGCTGATCGATCGGGTCGTTAAGCTCGGAGTAGGCGTTGGCAAGCTCCCAGCCGTTCATGAAGAACTCAAAACGCTCAACGTAGTCGGGCGCGTCGGGCTTTCTCTTCGTAAGCGGTGAAATTTCAACAGGGTGATCCATGAGGAACGTGGGCTGAATCAGCTTGTCCTCAACGTATTCTTCAAAGAACAGGTTGAGAATGTCGCCTCTCTTGTGTCTGTCCTCAAATTCGATGCCCTTTTCCTTTGCGAGAGCCTTAGCTTCCTCGTCAGTTTTAATATTCGTAAAGTCAACGCCCGCATATTTCTTAACGGCGTCAATCATTGTTATACGCTCAAACGGCTTGCCGAGATCCATCTCGACTCCGTTATATGTGATTTTGGTCGTGCCGAGAACCTCTTTAGCTACGGTTCTGTAAAGATTTTCGGTCAAGTCCATCATGCCGTGGTAATCGGTATAAGCCTGGTAAAGCTCCATAAGGGTAAACTCGGGATTGTGTCTCGTGTCAAGTCCCTCGTTTCGGAAAACTCTGCCTATCTCGTAAACGCGCTCCATACCGCCGACGATAAGTCTTTTAAGATAGAGTTCAAGCGAAATACGAAGCTTCAAATCCTCGTTAAGAGCGTTGAAATGCGTTTCGAACGGTCTTGCCGCCGCGCCGCCCGCGTTCTGAACGAGCATGGGGGTTTCAACCTCGATAAAGCCCTCGGAATCAAGGTATCTTCTGATAGCGCGGATGATAAGCGAACGTTTGATAAACGTGTCCTTAACGTCCGGATTCATGATAAGGTCGAGATATCTCTGACGGTAACGCGTGTCGGTGTTGGTAAGTCCGTGATATTTTTCGGGAAGAGGGAGAAGCGATTTTGTAAGAAGCTTAACACTCTTAGCGTGAATCGAAATCTCGCCCGTCTTTGTCTTGAATACAAAACCCGTGACCTCTACGATATCGCCGATATCGTATTTTTTGAAATCAGCATATTCCTCCTCGCCGATGTCGTCGCGTCTTACATAAACCTGGATTTTGCCGTCGCGGTCGTTGATGTTGATGAATCCCGCCTTGCCCATGGGGCGTTTGGACATGATTCTGCCCGCAACGGAAACGTCTTTATTTTCAAGTTCGTCGAATTTTTCGGCAATATCTACGGTATGGTACTCCTGGTTTGCCGTCGTAATTTTAAACGGGTCCTTGCCGGCTTTCTGTAAATTTTCGAGTTTTTCCACTCTTATTTTTCTTAATTCATTAACGTTAACTTCCTGCTCGGCAGGTGTCTGATTCTTTTTTTCATCCGCCATATCCGCGTTCTCCTTAAATTATAAAAATGAATATACAGTCACGGCGGACGACCCGCGCCCGCCTGAATGATTATTTCGAAATCTCGTCGATAACGACTTCGGTCATACCCGAGGGAGTCTCAATCTCGACGACATCTCGGACTTTATGACCGAGAACGCCCTTGCCTACGGGCGACTCGTCGGAGAGCTTGCCCGCGAGAGGATCCGCCTGGGGTGAGCCGACGATGTGATAGTGAACCTGCATACCGGTCGATTTAATGGTAAGAGTGACCTTGGAGCCGACATGAACGGTATCGGTGGTAAGCGCACTCTCGTCGATTATCTTAACGTGCTGGAGAGTGTACTCAATCTCGGTAATCTGAGCCTCAAGTTTACCCTGCTCGCTCTTAGCCTCGTCGTACTCGCTGTTTTCGGAGAGGTCGCCGAATGATTTAGCTTCCTTAATCTTCTCCGCAACTTCTGCACGGCGCGTTGTTCTGAGGTATTTTAATTCCGCCGTAAGTTCGTCTACGGCGTTTTGAGTTAATACGAATTCGTCTGCCATTATTATTTCTTCCTTTCGAAAAAAGGTGTATTTTTACATAACGCTATACGATATATTATATATGCAAAGCGCGTCGGTGTCAAGTGCGAATTAAGCCGAAAGCTCCGAAACGAACGCCCCGAAACATAACGCTTCGGGGCTGTTTGTTATTTAGGAAGTTCCGATTCAATCGACTTCGAAAGTCTTGCGGCGTATCTTAATACCGCGCGGGCTTCCGCCGCCGATATTTTACCGTTGGAATCAATGTCCGCAGCTGCACTCGTCACTTCGTCGGGAGCTTCCAGACGGGCAGAGATTCGAAGAATTCTTCTCGCGTCGGCGGCTGTAATCTTGCCGTCGGCTTCGGTATCGCCCTTGACGATAACGGTATACTCGTCGTCTCCGTGCTTAAATTTCATGCCGTTGTAGACAAGACCGTTTTTATCGTTTTCAATCTTTATGCCGTCCGTAAACATCGCCATAAAGTCGTCAAGAGTCGTTCCGCTCGCCTTTTCGAGAACAACCGAAACCGTCTTTTTAACCTTATCGAGAACCTGTTTGCATCCCTCGACGAGTGACAGCTCTTTTTTACTGTCAGGTTCGGTCGTCGGTTCATCGGGTTTATTTGTCGTAGGTTCGGTCGGTTTTTCTGTCGGCTTCTCGGTCGGCTTCTCCGTTACGGGAGATGTCGGCTTATCTGCGGGTTTAGTCGTATTATCAGTCGGCTTCTCCGTAGGTTTGGTCGTGCTGTCAGTAGGTTTCTCCGTAGGTTTAGTCGTGCTATCTGTCGGTTTCTCCGCGGGTTTGGTCGTACTGTCCGTCGGCTTTTCGGTGGGCTTCTCCGCCGGCTTGCAGTCGGGGTCGGATGCGGAGCATACGGTGCACTTACCGTTTTTAAATTTATGACCTAAAGCCGGAATTTCTTTCTGTGCTATCAGTACAGCACCGCAGACTGAGCACTTTGTTCCGTCGGTCAGACCTTTTTCCGTACAAGTTGCCGGTTTACCCTTTACAGTCTCTGACTTGTGACCGAGCATAGGAATTTCCTTCTGAGCGGTAAGTA
>DJEG01000097.1 GCA_002431305.1 Ruminococcaceae bacterium UBA5904
GAAACTTGAAAGCCGTTAGGCTTTCGGCGTTCCTTTGTCTTGCCGAAACGAAAATATGATGAATATAAACTGCTTCGCACCCAAAATACAGCGGATTGCGTCTATGGGGACGGTTCTTTTCCGCAGGAATACTGGCGTATTTCAAGGGAAAAACCGTTCTCAGAGGCGTGAGACGGTGCGTTTTGGGCTTATGGGGTTCGGCTCTCTTTTGCTATTGTAATGTCAAATATTAGATGTTGACAAAATGATTATTTAGCGGTATACTAAAAGTACAGTTTGAAGGATTTTGTATCCTTTGAATCCCCATTGATGTGGCAGCGTCAATGGGGATTTTTTAATCCTGCCCCAGTAATTCTGTGTCATCATTCATGATTATACTTGCAAAAGCTGTTTGTTCAATAACTTTACTCTTCAGTAAATCATCCATATTTTTATATGCGCCGAGAAGTTTATAAGTATTTCCGTTGTTATAGTATAAGTAAAACAAACAATCGATCTCGGAGTCGTTAAACATCGCTCCGGTGGATAATCTGTATTCTTTACCGTTGTACTTAAAATCCAGACCCAGCCAGTGTCCGTCGGACGGAGACCATTCGCCTATGTATTGCGACGTGAATTCTTCGAGTGAATTATATTCGTTTTTTCTCATTTCAAATGAAATTCCTTTCGTATTTTTTCTATTAAGGCTTCCTCTTCTTTTGTAGGTGGAATTCCAGGATCATTTTTATTATGCCCGAGGTAAACATGTCTATGAGGCTGAACTCCATTATGAGGATGGGCTAAATCTACGCTTACAGACTGTTTGTGATTCTCGTCATAATACGCTAAGTGTTTGAGCTTTCCGTCTTTAACTATCGCATAGACTCTTTCGGAAGTATGTGAAAACTCCGGGGCTTTGACATTATTCGAATCTTGAATGAGTATTTTTACATTCGAATCACTTGATAAATTTCCTATTGAACAGTAATGCTGACCTCCGTCTATAAAGGAAAAATCATTTTTATCAACACTTACAAATGCACCTCTTGAACCCATTATATGGCCTCCTTTATGGTAAATACCTGTTCGATTTTTAATTGTTTGAAATTATTGTTAAATGATTCTGTGTATCTGAAGTTGCAGAAAGTGCCTGTCATACCTTTAATCATATCCCCGACTACAATAATCAGAGGCGGATTGATTTTTGACTTCATTTCATAAAATCCATCTAAAAAGATATCTTTATGTTTTTGACAACCGATGGTTGAAATGATGACAACAGAACCGTATTCCAATCCGCTGAAACAAAATATCGTAAGTGTCTGGGGAAGCCCAACCGATCGTAGGAATAACTGAACATCCGTACGACTGCCAAGTGCATCCCAGCCAGCGATTCATGTAAACATTATGTCGAATTTCGTTGTAATTCATAGTCGGATAAATGCTGAAATCGGGTGTCGCTATTGCGGCGCAGGTTCTAAAAAGGGCTATTTTTTTTAATGGAGAGTTCCATAATGAAAGTAAGACTTTGTCATAATTAAACATTAGAATTAAATTATTTGAATTGTTATCATTTTTATTTAAATTTTGATATCCTAAAACATCAATGTAGTTCCAGTCAATTTCGTTTATGCCGGTCTTTCTGATAACAGGCATTTGAAATTCATCATATTTGAATTCAGCGAATATCGGTCGTATTACTTTATACTTTTCATATTCATTTAAACCCTTAATCATAAATATATTTCCTCCTAATTATTAGAGGACACTTTTTTCAGTTTGAAGAATTTTGTATCCTCTGAATTAATAAAAATTATCATTTTAACCTATGGATAATTGTTGGCAGCAATTATCATAGTTTTTTATACAATCAAATTACATCACCGCCTTAAATTTTTAATATGTCAGTCTTTTTTTTGCCGCTTCCTGCGAAACGCCGTATGTTTCCATAATCTCTTTTTCATTCATTCCTTTAGTAGCGCAATATGGCATCATAACTTCGCCGGCTAACGCCTTTACTATCCATTCAATCCTTCTGTAAGGAGCCGTGCTGCCGGATAGCTCTCTTGATAAAATCGGCTTAAAGCCGATTTTATCCGCAAAAACATGCATTATTTCATGCATGATGTGCATTCTGTATCCGCCGACATTTCTTTCGCAGGCTCCTCTGTAAACGGATTCTTTTATTTCGATAAGATATTCATCATTTTTTAGCGTACATCGTGCAGGAACATGCTTTGGCAATGTTTGATCTTCAACAATGTCATAATACACATTGTCGAATCCCTCATAATCCGGAAGTTTGTCCAGCAGAAGAACCGGATCGACAGGCTCATTCGGAGTTAATTCACATATTGTTCTGAAAAATTCTGCAAATAATCGAAGTTCTTTTCTGCTGGCGGCTCTTGTTTCGTAGTCCATTAACCGTCCTCCTTACTAAGAATTTTAATTAATTCAGCAGCCGTTTTTTCATCTAATTTTTCAAATGATCTTTGAAATTGAACAGCTGCTTGTCTTTGAACAGCAGAAGCGGATATAAGATTAATCTTTACCTGTGTTTTTGAATTCTCAACAGCGTCAAACAGTTCTTTTTTCTCGCTGTCGTTTAAATGATAATGTTCAGTTATAATAGGTATCCATTCATCGGGAACGTTCCGTTTGCCATTTTCAACCGTGGAGATAAAAGGTAATTTAACGCCCAATAAATTTGCTGTGTCAAGCATTACTTCGTGGTTTTTTATTCTTAGTATTCTCATGAATTCGCCGAATTTTGTGTATCCCATTGTAAATCCTCCAATCATTAACAACGATTATATAACAAACTTTTCTATTTGTCAATACAAAAATTAATCAAAAATTGATTAACATTTTTTTGATTAATTTTCATGTATTGCATTAATTTGACTGTTTTTTTTGCAGCGCAGAAAGTTATCGCCGAAGCGAAGAAAAACGCGGGCGAGGACGACTGATAATAATTCGGTCGGAAACTGCTAAGCATAATTTATATTGTAATAAAAAATAATAATCGGCAGCGGTGCGGAAAACGTATCGCTGTCGATTTTGCAGTAAAAATAAATTACGTGGCAATTAATAATCGACATCGACATATAAAATGTATCTTCGGTAATTTTTTATATTTTGAATGAGTGCGAATTCTTATAATTATTACTTAAAAAATATTGAAAAAACTTTTTATTTGTGATAAAATGACGGTACGAATCTAATAAATTAGGAGGATCGGTTATGACAGCCAGAACAAAAAAATTTCTTGCGGTTGTACTGACTATGACCATGATTTTCTCAGTTATGGGACTTGGTCTTTCTTCAAAACCGGAAACTGCCGAGATAAGCGTTGAAAAAGCTCTCGCTTCGGCAAACGGCGTTTCATCCGACAGCGACGATACGCTTTATCCCACCATTATTCTCCCCGGTATCAACCACTCTCCGTCGTATCTTTGCGATGAGGACGGCAACAGAGTCAAGGACTCGAGCGGTAACGACATCGGAGGCGGACTGCTTATTATCGACAATTCCAACCTTGTAAAGAGAATCGTCAAAAAGCTTTTGTTCCCCCTGCTTGCCGCCATATTCCTCAAGGCTGACATAGGTCTTGACGAGGCTGTTTACGACACCGTATGCGACCTTTTCTATGTTCAGAAGGTTAATAACGACGGCACACCCGCAAACAATCTTGTATGCGAATCGTTCGACGGTCCTCTTTCTACATTCAGTGAGGATGACAACGCATGGTTCTACCGCATGCTCCCCATGCAGGAGGTCGTTTCTTCAATTGAATCGACTTACGGCGTTGCGAACGGCGAGGATTATATCTACCTTTACACATTCCCGCTTATCGGCGACCCGATGGAAGCCGGCAGAGGTCTTGTAGACTATATTGAGAACGTTAAAAAGCAGAACAACTGTGACAAGGTTAATCTTGTTACGGTCAGCCTCGGCGGAACGATTCTCGACGCGTACTGCCAGACGATTGCCGATAATTACAACGGCGATTTCTCGAACATTAACAGAATAATCAATATCGTTTCCTGTCTCGACGGAACCGAGATCATCAGCGATTTTTACGGCAGAAACTGGAATCTTGATGACACATTCCTCTATCACGATTATATTCCCGCGGTTATGGAGGCTAACGGAAGCGACAGAGCAGTCGGACATCTTATAAATATTGCTCTGAGACTTCTCCCCAAGCCCTGCCTTTACGCGATTCTTACCGCGGCGATGGACGGCATACTCGATACCATTCTTATAAACGACGCGCAGATGTGGGCTATGGTTCCCTCGGATAAATACGAGGCTCTTGCGGACAGATATCTCTCCGACGACGATCACGCGGTATTAAGAGAAAAGACCGACGCTTTCCAGGAGGCGAGAGTCAATCTCAAATCAAACCTCGCTTCTGCAAAGTCGCAGGGCGTTGAGGTTTACACTCTTTCGGGCTACGGTCTTACGTACCTTGACGGAACGTACAACTTCTTCGGTATTGTTGCAAGCACGGCAAAGACGAATTCGGACGCGGTTATTCCCGTAGTTTCGACTTCTATCGGCGCGACGACGGCAAAAGCGGGCAAGAGCCTCGGTTATGAGAACGCTTATACTTCTCCCGACGGCAGCGTTGACGCTTCAACATGCTTCTCACCCGATACTACCTGGTTCTTCACGAATCAGCACCATGAGATCGGTTATAACGACGTTGCAATCAGACTGTGCGGTAAACTCCTCACGGGCGAAATCAAGGATATTAATTCCGACCCCGATTTCTCACAGTGGCTCGTTGCGAGAAATACGAAACAGCTCAAACGCTGGGTATTTCCCGACGCGGAAACCGTGATGGCGAACGAGGACGGCAAGTACACCGACGAGCAGATTGCCGAGGTTAAAACGGCGTACGACGCTGCAAAGGCCGTTTATGCGGACACTGTCAGCGGACAGGATGTCGTAGATAAAGTCACCGAGAATTTGAAACAGGCTCTCGTAAATGTCGGCTGCTTGCAGGCTTCATCCTCGTCGGGTCAGTCGTGGTTCCAGAGAATGTTCTATAAATTCGTAACATGGCTCGACGGCGTTATTATGGACACCGTCGGCGGAAGAGGATATTTTGATAAAATCCTCTTTTGGAACAACAAATAAATAAAAGATTCGGCGGTCATACGACCGCCGCAGCGTGTCGAAAAAGTAGTTTTCGGCACGCTGTGAGACTGCCGAGAAGGTGCCTGAATTTCGTTTTCTTTCGAGCGTCGCTGTACAAAAGTACCGCAGCGAAGAAAAAAACGAAAAACGCAAATGTCCTGAAATCATCAGGTTTCGGGGCATTTTATTAAAAATCAAAATATATTTGCAATTGATCTATAAAAATCTTTTTTTCTGATATAACAAAACATAACGTGTCTTTAAGGCGTGGTTCAGGTACTTTATCGACAGTCTAAGACCGCCGTTCCGCGGTCTTTTTTTTATTCCGTTATTCCGAGCAATATATCCACAGCGTTCTGAATTTCACGCTTTGCTCTGTACGCTTCTATAACTTTCTTCTCATGTCTGCTCAATTCATCGTCTGTTAAATGAACATCGAGCAAGTCGCTCGGAGATACATTAAGCGCAAGACATATTTTTCCTATAATATCCGCGTCGGGGCGGTTTATTCCCTGCTCCCAGTTCGAAACTCTGTTTTTACCGACATCTATTTTCTGCGCCAGCTGTTCTTGGGTCAGCCCGCGTTCCTTTCGATAAATTCGGATTCTTCCCCCGATTTCATATTTCAAAAGAATTGCTCCTCTCTTTTTCTTTAGATACGCTTTATACAATAGTATACAGAAAAACATAAAAAAACACAACATTATAATCAAGTATTTCTGTACTATTCTGTTGACTTTACAGACAACCTGTGATAATATAAGTAAAAATACAGATATTCTGTATTTTTGGGAGGCAAATACTTTGGAAGTGTATAAAAGAGTTCGAGACTATATTGAATCAAACGGTTACAAACAGATCACCGTGGCGCAGAAAGCGGGAATATCGAAAGTGACGTTTAACGCCATGATGAACGGCAAAAGAAAGATGTACGCCGACGATCTGCGCGCTGTCTGTTTAGCTTTAAATGTCAGTCCCGAACTGTTTATAGAAGCACCAAAAAATTTTTAGTTTTTCAGAGAGGGGGCGATACTTTGATAAGTATTGAAACAACGGCAAACTCGGTTTTGCTAATGGACAGGCAGCTGCGTGAAAGTCTGCCCTAATAATGAAAATTATATGCCTCATTTAAAATGTCATAAAAAACAAATACATAGCAAATAAAACTAAAAGACATGTATCAATGAAAGGAAAATATTATGAGTAAGTATACGCAAAAAGAAGAAACAGAAATTGTCAAAGACGCTTTGACATTAACTAATGCCATTGAAATTGAAACTCATGAATTAAGCAAGCAAAAGTCCAAACAATTTAAACCAAAACCGAAGGCACCGACCCATGAAACGATTGAAGTTCCTACGGTTGAAGTTCAAATGCCGCAAGCTCCTAAAACAAACTATACGTTTGGAGAATACTTGAGAGACAATATTTTGTATCTTGTAATATCACTGTTCTGTTGGCCGTTTATATTTTATGCACTTTTTCAATTTTCTAAAAAGAAAAACGAAATTAATGAAGAGTTAAAATTGTCACCTAAATACCAAAATGCTGTCGCAGAAGCAGAAAATAACGCAAAACTGGAACAGCAAAAAATAAATGATGAAATAGCAAAACAACAAAACGAAATTGACAATAAATACAACGCTGATTTAGAGCACTACAATACTGTTATCATTCCAAATTATAACAAAGAATTTGATATTTGGAAAATTTCACAGAAGACAAAAATTTCACTGCTTGAAAATGAAATTCAATTTAACAAAGAAACATTAAACGCATTATATGAAGCTACCGGATTAATTTCGAGTCGTTACAGAAATTCCGAATGGCTCATGTGGTTATATGAAGATATGAGTACATCTGATCACGACATCGCGCGCGCCATAGATTTAACAAATGTAGAACGTCAAATTAATGCAACTAAACAAGTAGGCGAAAAAATAAAAAATTCAATTGATAGTATGCATGCTTCAATGATGTCGGGATTTAACGCTGTATACAGTGCCATTGACGAAGGTAATGAGGAGTTGATCAAAACCCGTCGAGCGCAAAATCTTGCAAATACTACAGGAATTATCCAAAGATACAACCTCAACAAAATGATGAAATCTCAGCAAGAAATATTAGAAAATCATTTCAACTAACGATATTGCATAGATTGCAAATTATACCACAAAAAAACAGCCGCAGTCTGCAAAGATTACGGCTGTTTTGTAAGTTATATTCGCGCTGTCGTTTTATTTTCGGTCAAAATTATAAACATCATCAGACGATTTTTACGAATTCAGAAGCTCTTTTATCTCCTTTCCCTGTGAAAAAATCAATCTGCAATTATCGAGCAGATATTTTTTCTGCCCGGAATATTTATATACCGCGCTGAAAAAGTCGAGCTTTTTAACGTTTTCGGGGACAGAATCCGCAATTTCCGCAGGATATATAATTTTTTCGAACGAGAAAACGTTCGAACCGCGAATTATTTTTATATTATCAAAATCGAACGTAATTATGTTCCCGCCGTTGTTATCCCCCGCGCTCGCGCCGTAGAGCGAAAACACACGCGAACGGTAATTATTCAAAATCCGGTCATTACGGCAGATAATCCTTACGTCGCGTACATATTTCGCAATGCAAACGCATTTGTCTGAAAAAACCGCGTCGGAGCATTTAACGGCGACAGTTTGAATTTTTTGTTTCTTTACCGCCTCAATCAATTTATACAGCATAAGGTCGCGCACAAAGCCGTACGTCTTGATTCTGCCGATTCCGCGCGTATCGGGCAGACATACATCCCCCTCCGGGACAAAGTGATTTACAGTGCGTCCGAGCGTGTTTTTAAGCTCTTCCTCGTCGCGTTCGTTTTTGATTTTATATATTCCCGCGCGGTAATAGTCTATACCGCGTCCGGCGTTCGAATATTCAACGCTTTTGACAACGCCTGAACCTTTGCGCCGTTTTTCGTCTACTTCATATATTACGCAAAACAAAACCCGTCCCCGCCTTAATATTCTTAATAAAATATATATTTGCGCTTTTGAATATATGATAACGTTTTTATCGGCGGACTATAAATTCAAAAAAAACAACACCTCCGCAATGGAAGCGTTGCTTGTTGATTTTGCTTATACATAATACGGATTCGGTTTAAATAAATATTTTATAGTATCAATTATCCATCCGATACCGAACAATCCAAAAGTACAAAGATATAAAACACCTGTTCCTGTATTCCCCTCATAGAATTTATGAGCGCCAACATAACCGAGACACAGACAAAGCCAAAATGCAACCCATTTATTTTTCGCTTTTCCGCCTGAGACGCCGTTATTGTTAGTATTGTTATTAACATTGGTATTTGTATTAGCATTATTTATTACAATATTGGGCTGAACAGTATCACCGGAATTTTTATAAACATCTTCAACCTGTCTGCCGCATGCCGTACAAATAACTGCGTCGCTCGGAATTGTTGCTCCGCAGTGCTTACAAAACTTGGTTTCTTCCATAATTAACATTCCTTGTAAAAATATTTTATAACCAAACGGTTATATTACACCATAATAGTATCATAAATATAATACAATGTCAATAACCAAATAGTTATAAAGGTGTATTATGGCGTACTATAAACGAATACGGGAATTGCGTGAAGATAACGATAAAACACAAAACGATATTGCAAACTATCTGAACATGAAACAGCCTCAATATCAGAGATACGAAACGGGAACAAGAGACATTCCGAGCGATATTCTGATAAAACTCGCAGATTACTATAATGTCAGTACTGATTATATATTGGAACGTACGAACAACAAACAGATACTGTAATTCATTAACGATATAAACATCTCTCGTTTTCTGCCGACAGAATTTATCGGCGGGCTGATGTTAATTGTTACATACAGCATAAAAACGCCCGAAACCGCAGTTTCGGGCTTTTGATAGTATTCGATAAAAAATTATCTCTTTGAGAACTGGGGAGCGCGACGGGCTGCTTTGAGACCGTATTTCTTTCTCTCTTTCATTCTCGGGTCACGAGTGAGGAATCCTGCCTTCTTGAGAGCGGGACGAAGATTCTCGTCGAACTGAAGAAGAGCTCTCGCTACGCCGTGACGGATAGCGCCTGCCTGACCGGAAACGCCGCCGCCCGATACTCTGCATACGATATCGAACTTCTCGGCAGTCTCTGTAAGAACGAGGGGCTGACGAACGATTGTCTTAAGAGTCTCGAGACCGAAATAGTCGTCGATATCTCTGTCATTGATTGTTACCTTGCCGGTGCCGGGATAAACGCGGACTCTTGCTACCGAGCTCTTTCTTCTGCCGGTACCGTAAAAATAAGGATTGCTTTCGTACATTTAATTTGCCTCCCCTTTCTTAAAACTCTTTTACAACGGGCTTCTGAGCGGCATGCTTGTGCTCTGCGCCTGCGTAAACATGAAGACGAGTGAATGCCTGTCTGCCGAGAGTGTTGTCGGGAAGCATACCCTTAACAGCTTTCTCAACAACGAAGCAGGGCTTCTCTCTCATGAGAGTGCTGTACTTAACTTCTTTCATGTTGCCGATATAACCGGTGTGATGATAGTACATTTTCTGATCGAGCTTCTTACCGGTGAGAACTACCTTCTCGGCGTTGATAACGATAACGTTGTCGCCGCAGTCCTCATGATAAGCGAACGTGGGTTTATGCTTTCCGCGAAGAAGAACGGCAGCCTCGGCAGCAACTGCACCGAGAGTCTTTCCCTCTGCGTCAAGAACATACCAAGCACGAGTGATTTCTTCAGCTTTTGGCATATAAGTTGACATAAATCTGACCTCCGAATATATTTGATAAATTTAAAACAAAATCAGACGCGTCTCTCAACGCGCCTGTTAATGTTATCACATTTTATATTATAAGTCAACACTTTTTGAAAACTTTTTTCATTTACAAAACGTAAGCTCTGTTTTTCTCCGTTTTTCTCGTGTTTTCATATAATTTACTCGAATGTAATTTTTCAAATTCAGCTGAGCTCCGAAAGAAAACCGAGCGTTATATCCGCCGTCTTATGAGCCTGCGATTCTATAAATATATGACCGCCGTCAACGTAATGGGTCTGCGCTTTGCCGTCGAGAACCGTTGAAAACGCTGAAGTATCACTGTTTCCGAGTACGATGTCGTCGCTCGCCCATACGAGCAGAACGGGGATATTTATATTCGCAAGAGCCTCTGTGTCGGTCTGCTCGCTTCTTGCGTACTGAACGCAGATTCCGCGCATGGTTCCGTCGATTTTAAGCGGATCGGACAGAATCGACGCGTCGTATTTCAGTCCGTACTGCCAGTCTCTCGCCGTATAGCCCGCCGCGAATTTTACAATAATGCTCATGCTCAATACCGCGTTCGCGATCTTCTGCATTGAATTCATCAACTTATCATTCTTCGCCGCTTTTTCGAACAACGTGCTTACCTTGCTCTGAACCGCGGGAGCGTAGAGCATTAAAGCCTTTATTTCCGGGTGCGCGGCGGCGATATTCGACGCAATTCCTCCGCCCATGGAGTGACCCGCAACTATCCATTCGGAAAGAGGAGCGATACTCTCCATAAGGTCGGTCATGAGCTGTTCGCGGGATATATAATCCGTATCAAACGTCTCGCGCGTAGAATAACCGAAATCGGGCAGATCTGCAAGCACGCAGTCATAACCCTCCGCCGATATCTCTTTCGCGGTATCGTTCCACGTCGAGCCGGAGTATAAAAATCCGTGAATAAACAGAATTCTGCCTTTTCTTTCGCCCTCGGCGGGAATTACCCTGTAATGAATACTGTAATCGCCGTCAGTAAAAAATTCGCTGTCGGCAAACGGCTTATCAATTTCCGTTTCATTTTCCGCAAACGCGCAGACATTAAGAGAAAACAGCATTGCCAGCGCGAGAATTACGGATAATACTTTCTTAATTGTTCCCGTCATTTTTTATCACCTGCAAACGACAAAGAAGCCGTTATTTATTTTCTTCGGTTTTAACAACCTTGATTCCGAGTTCGTCAAGCTGTGCGGAATCTACGGGTGACGGACACTGCGTCATAGCCTCCGTAGCGTCCTTAAGCTTGGGATAAGGTATAACGTCTCTCAAACTCTGCGCGCCGAGCATCTGCATTACGAGACGGTCGAGACCTATGCCCATACCGCCGTGCGGGGGTGCGCCGTACTTGAACGCGTCAAGCAGGAAGCCGAATTTCGCATGCGCTTCCTCGTCTGTAAAGCCCAAAAGCTTGAACATTCTGTTCTGTAATTCAGGATTCGTAATTCTTATTGAACCGCTCGAAAGCTCGATTCCGTTTAAAACAAGGTCGTACGCTTTAGCTCTGACGGAAGCCTTGTCCGTTTCAAGATAGTCAAGACACTCGTCCATGGGAGCAGTAAACGGATGATGCATTGCGACCCACTGCTGATTATCCTCGTCCCAGTCGAAGAACGGGAACTCGGTAATCCACAGGAAGTTGTAGCCCTCGCCGATAATATCGAGTTTCTTTGCAACCTCGCATCTCAACGCGCCGAGGTTTGTAAGGGCAAGATTCTTCTTAGCATCGGCGATAATGAGAACTACGTCGCCCTTTTCCGCGCCCGCCTTATTGAGAATCGCGGTCATCTCGTCCTCACTCATAAATTTAGCAAACGACGAAGCAATACCGTCGTCGGTCATTCTAATCCATGCAAGTCCCTTTGCGCCGATACCCTTTACGAAGTCTGTGAGCTTATCTATTTCTTTTCTCGAGAGTTTCGAAACCGCGTTTTTGGCTGTAATGCCCCTAACCGTACCGCCGTTTTCGAGAGCGGATTTGAATACTACGAAATTGCTGTCCTTAACCTCGTCGGAAAGGTCGTAAATCTCCATGCCGAAACGCGTGTCGGGCTTGTCCGAGCCATAACGCTCCATTGCGTCCTTATATGTAAGACGTTTGAGCGGAAGAGGAATGTCAACGCCCAGTGCGTCCTTGAAAATTCTCGCGATATAGCCCTCGCCGACCTCTAAAACGTCCTCAACGTCAACAAACGACATTTCAAGGTCTATCTGCGTAAATTCTGGCTGCCTGTCTGCTCTCGAATCCTCGTCGCGGAAGCATCTGGCAAGCTGAATGTATCTGTCGAAGCCCGCAACCATTGAAAGCTGTTTATAAAGCTGGGGCGACTGGGGCAGAGCGTAGAAACTGCCGTTATGAAGTCTCGACGGAACAAGAAAATCTCTCGCGCCCTCGGGTGTGGATTTAATAAGAATGGGAGTCTCGATCTCTACGAATCCTTTTTCATAGAAATAATCTCTCGTTATGTGCGCGACCTTGTTTCTGAAAAGAATATTTTTCTGAAGGTCGGGACGTCTTAAATCGAGATAACGGTATTTAAGTCTCTGCGTTTCGGCAGTCTGACAGTTCTCGATAATTTCAAACGGAGGAGTCTCGCTCTTGCCTAAGATACGAAGTTCTTTGACTTCAATCTCGATATCTCCGGTTTCGATATCTTTATTTTTTGACGAACGCTCTCTTACAAAGCCCTTTGCCGCCAGAACGTACTCGCTTCTTGCCGACGAAGCCTTGTCGAAAACCTCTCTGTCGGTGTTGTCGTCGAATGCAAGCTGAACGATACCGGTTCTGTCTCTTAAATCAATAAATATAAGACCTCCGAGGTCGCGGCTGCGCTGAACCCATCCGCATACAGTTACCTCTTTACCGCAGTCGGATTCTCTTAAATCCGAGCAGTAATGAGTTCTCTTCATTCCCGTTAAAAAATCCATTTTTCACTCGCCGTGACCCAATGTCACAGACTACCTCCCAACAAACTTGATATGTCAAAATCTCCGCCTAAATCGCCGAGTCCTTCAAGCGATTTATTTACGGACATGCTGATAAAATGCTCTGCGAAATCTTCGAGTTCGAGTTCTTCTCCCGTGCCGTCCTCCATGTATTTAACGGTGACTTTTCCGTTCGCGACCTCGTCTGAACCGAGAACCGCGGTATAAAGCGCGCCGATTTTATTTGCAAACTTCATCTGCGCCTTGACCGAACGTCCGACAACGTCGAGCTGAACGCTCACGCCCTCGCTTCTCAATTCGTCGGCAAGCTTTAGGGCAAGAAGCATTGTGCTCTCATCGGTCGAAGCGATATACAAATCAACGGGCTTAGGGTCCGGCATAGGCGTGTTCTGCATCTGCATTAAAAGCATAAGTCTCTCTATTCCCATGCCGAATCCGGCCGCGGGAAGGGGCTGACCGCCCAGCTCGCTTATAAGTCCGTCGTATCTTCCGCCTCCGCAGACCGTTCCCTGCGCGCCTATCTCGGTCGAAACGAATTCGAAAACCGTTTTCGTATAATAGTCGAGCCCTCTTACTATCATGGGGTCGACGGTATATTCTATATCCATAGCGTCAAGACATTTCTTAACGCCCTCAAAATGCTCTCTGCACTCGCCGCATATATAATCGAGAACTTTCGGCGCATCCTTTGCTATCGAAGAGCAAACGGGGCTTTTGCAGTCGAGAATTCTCATGGGATTTCGTTCGAGTCTGCCGAGACATGTCTCGCAGAGATCCGATTTTTTTGACTCAAAATATTCTTTTAATGCGGAGTGATATTTTTTTCTGCACTCTGGACAGCCGATCGAATTTATATTAAGCTTAATTCCCGTAACGCCGAAGAAGTCGAAAACGTGCTGCGCGAGCGAAATAATTTCCGCGTCCGCCTGCGGAGTTCCCGCGCCGAGACATTCGACTCCGAACTGGTGAAACTCTCTTAACCTGCCCGCCTGGGGCTTTTCATATCTGTAACAGGGCGTTACGTACGCGAGCTTCTGCGGTAAAGGCTCGTTGAAAAGTCCGTGTTCGAGAAACGCGCGGACGGCTCCCGCCGTTCCCTCGGGTTTTAATGAAATGCTTCTGCCCCCGTTGTCGTCGAAAGTGTACATCTCTTTCTGAACGACATCGGTAGTGTCGCCGACGCTTCTGTTAAAAAGCTCCGTATGCTCGAAAACGGGAGTTCTTATCTCCTTAAAACCGAAATTCTCGGCAATTTCGAGTACGGTCGATTCTATAAACTGATTTTTATAGCTGTCCGAGGGCAGAACATCGTTCGTACCCTTAACAGCCTTTGTTAACAATGCCATAACAAAAATACCTCGTTATAATACGCTCCCGCCTTATAAAACGGGAAACTTAAAAACAAAATAATATTCAATAAAAAACGAAGCTATAAAACATAATCCAAGCTGTAATCAACATGCTTATTCCGAATTATAGCTTCTTCGTTTTTATTCGTTTTTCATTCGAAGATTAACATTATTTTTTAGGATTTACAATGTCTCTCCAGTCGAGGTCTCCTCTTTCGAGTCCTCTGACAAGCGACTCAGCCGTAGCGATATTCGTCGCAACGGGCACGTTGTGAACATCGCACAGTCTTAAAAGATTAGCCTCATTGGGCTCGTGGGGTTTTGCGTTAAGCGGGTCTCTGAAAAAGAGAAGCAAATCGATTTCGTTGCATGCGATTCTCGCGCCTATCTGCTGGTCACCGCCCTGCGTACCGCTCATGTATTTTTTGATTTCAAGTCCGGTAGCGTCGGCGACAATACGTCCCGTCGTTCCCGTAGCGCACAAATTATGATGGCTGAGTATTCCGCAGTAAGCGATACAGAACTGCGTCATAAGCTCCTTTTTGGAATCGTGGGCTATCAATGCGATATTCATAAAAACACCATCTTTCATTCAGTATATAAATTATAATTTTAACATAAGTTTTTTCATATTCACATGTGTATTTTAACATACATTTTTGTATATTTCAACTGTTTATTTCATATGTTTAAGTCAAGCGGAACATTTTTCCCCTCGGCACGCATAGCTATACGCTTCGCCGCACGATAAACTTCGCTTTTCTTTTTAGGCATTTTACCCGTAACCGACATACATATAAGAGCCTTGTCCTCCGGAATAATTCCCAAAAGTCTGACACCGGACGAATCGATAACGCCGTCGATATTCAAAAGCCTTGATTTCTTCGCTTCTTTTTTTAAAAATCTGTTTATGACAATACGCTGATTCGTTATATTAACGCCGTATTCGGCGGCTTTTCCCGCCGCCTTCGCCGCGCCCTGAACGCTTACGGCATCGGGAGTAGCAACCATTATCGTCTTATCGCAGTTTTTAACAGCCCCGGCAAATCCGGATTCAAGCCCCGCCGGAGCATCGAGAATTATATGCTCGTATTTTTCACGAAGACCGGTTATTATGTCCGAAAGAGAGTCGAAATTTTTAACCTCCGAAGGGGAAGCGAGCAAATCGATATTTTCACCGCAGTGCATAACCGCGTCGTCAAGAGAGCACCTGCCCTCAGAAACGTCGTTCCAGCCGAAAACGGTATTCTCCCGCACTCCGAAAAGGATATCGAGCGCGTTAAGTCCCGCGTCCAAATCGATAAGAAGCGTTTTTCTGCCCATAGAGGCGAACGCTCCGCCGAGCAGCCACGAAAAAGTGGATTTCCCGACCCCTCCCTTGCCGGAAGCGACCGCTATAACGTCTGACATATCTTTCCTCCATTATACAAACCGTAACTTAATTAAGAATTGAATTAATCTGCTGTACTGCGGAAACCTGACTTCTCGAGGAGAAATAATACTCGAATATATCAGCCGCAACCTTTGCCGTAGCGGTACCTGAGTTAACGTTTTCGACAACGACCGCTATTGCTATCTCCGGGTCCTCGTAAGGTCCGAAGCACATTATAAAACCGTTGTTTCCGTTTACAACGCTTCCGTTTACAATCTTTTTAATCTGAGTGGTACCGGTTTTTGCCGCCACCTTATACTGTAAGGGTGAAAACGCCGAGGCGCACGAACCGTAGTTTGCAACGTCGTACATACCCTCTTTGACAATATTAATCGTATTCTGAGAAACGCCTGTATTCTGAGCCACGGTTATGCCCGTTTCCGACACGGTATCCGAATAATCGTACGTAACGACGCTTTTTACGAAATGCGGAGTATATCGCGTACCGTTGTTTGCAATCGTCGCACAGTAGTTAACCATCTGCATAAGCGTAAACTGATTGTCAGACTGACCGATAGCAGCCTGAATCGTATCGCCCGAATACCATTTCTGACCGATGGATTCTCTGTACGCCTTGCCCGCGAGAATACCCGAAGCCTCCGGCAGTTCTACGCCGGTTTTGCTTCCGAGTCCGAAACGGCGGGAATAATCGTTCATAATATCAATACCCATAAGGTCGGCAAGATTATAAAAGAAAATATTGCATGAAACCTCAAGCGCAGTAACAACATTTATATTTCCGTGAGAGCCCAAGCATCCGAATTCCTGTCCGTGATAATCGAACACTTTATTGCAGTAAAATTTCGAATCCTTGGTTATTGTTCCGGATTCGAGTCCCGCGACAGCCATAACGGGCTTCATCGTAGAACCGGGCTCGTATGTACTCTGCAAAACTCTGTTCCACAGCGGGGACGCAGGATTTTTCGCGAGCTCGTCGTATTTGTCGTAATACTCTGAAAGATTATAAGTCGGATATGACGCGCTCGCAAGCACTTCACACGTATTTACATTCAGAACAACGACCGCGCCCGCCGCTTCGAGTCCGGCTTCTGCGGTGAGTTCGAGAATTCTGTTTTCAAGAGCCGTCTGCGCCACGCTCTGCAATGTCGAATCTATTGTAGTAACGACGGTATTTCCCTGCACGGGCGGGATCGTATATTCCTCGGAAACGTTTGAATCCGTGTCTATCGATACGGTTTTTACGCCCTTCTGTCCTCTCAGATACTCCTCCATTACGCTCTCGATACCGAACTTTCCGATATCGTCATTGAGCGAATATGCGTTGACCTCTATTTTCTTTCTCTGCACCGCGGTCAATGTATCGGACGAGAGAAGTTCCTCATTTTTCTTTTTTTCACTCTCGTACTCCGTGTCGTTAATAACTCCGACAATACCGAGAATATGAGAGGCAAGAGGCGTATTTCCGTACTCTCTGTACGTTACGACCTCTGATTTTACACCTGTGTAAAAGTCGCTGTTTTCGAGAATAATCGAAACGATTTCATTCGGAACATCCTCTGCGAAAACGAACGGATTGCTGACGGAATAGCCCGTGCGCCACATCTCATACAAAACGGACGCTATTTTCCGCGCGTCGGCAAGCTGATAATCCGAAAGCGAATACATATCTATAAGCGCGTCCATACAGTTCTGCGCCGTAGCGTATCTGTTGAGATTGAGCATATTTTTATTTTTAAGCGCCTTAATATCGGCTTCCCTGTCCTCGGCAAAAACGAGACTGCCGTTGTCGTCGAATATTATAGGCAGATTGTCGTCCCATTCAAGAGAATTTGACTCAAATAATTTTATAAGAGAATTAATAATATTATTGCGCTGTTCTTTATTAGACGATGACGGGAAAGACGAAGCGTCGAATATTATGCGGTTGCCCTGTCTGTTGGTAACGAGCGGTTTTCCGTTTCTGTCGAGAATTTCGCCTCTCGAAGCCTCGACTGCGACCTCGTACGTTCTGTATTTTTTGCCCGCGGCATACGAATCCTCGTCAAAAAACTGAACTCTTACGACAGCCGAAACAAAAATTATCGCCGCGCATATAAACAAAACGAACGTCACTCTCGCCCGTCTTATTATTTTTGTTTTATCCATAAGCGTCACCCGATAACGATATTTTCCTTATCCTTCAGATACTTCATACACAGTCCCGTTATAATATAAGTAACGGGCAGAATCAAAACGGTTAAACCAGCCGACGGCAGATACCGGCTTAAAAGCAGGGCGCATCCCCTGTCACCCACAGGTATCATAACGCGTATAAGCCACGCAAGCGTCTCATAAACAAGCGACGAAACGGCGGTTATTATAAACGCGCTGACAAAATTTCGTTTCATTACGTAATGCGTAAGTACGCCCGCAATACATCCGGCAAACGCAAAAAACAGAGCGTTCAGCCCGTCGGGCGCAACAGACGAAACGTCTATGAACGCACCGCCGATAATGCCGTAAACAAGTCCGCACGTCTCTTTTTCGAAAACGCCGAGAGAAACGACAAGCGGAATCATATATATAATTTTAAAGGAAAAGACTCCGCGGGCTCCGGCTCCATTTTCAATAAGCGCAGACAGCGCGACGAAAATCAGAAAAATCACACGGCGCGCGTTTCTTTTTACGTTCTCCCTGTAAAACATAAATAAAATCTCCCGAAAAAAATCAGCCGTTCTGTCCCTCAAAATCGGTTATTACGAATACGTCGGCGACCGTCTTAATATCGACGCCGGGTTCGATAACCGCATATGAGGAAACGTCGTTGTCCTCGTCTCGTATTTCGTCGACAGTTCCGACGATAAGGTCACGCGGAAAAATACCGCCCAAACCCGACGTGCACACAACTCCGCCCTTTGAAACCGCGGTTGTTCGCGTAAGACCGGACATTCTGCACAGTCCGTCGAAAGAGAGGCGGGAAGTCGTTGAAGAATAACCGCTCTCCCTCGTTTTAATCTCATAAACGCTTATATTGACGCTCGGGTCAAGTATCGTTTTAACGACGCTCGAGGTCGGGGAAACCTCCTTGACTATTCCGACAACGTAATTGCCGTATATTACGGGGTCGTTTACGCTTACGGAATCGGACGAGCCTTTGTCTATCATAAACGTGTTGTAAACATCCGACGCGTCGCGCGAAATAACCGTTGCAGGGCAGAAAACATAATCGGGATTTGAATCCTTTACGCCGAGAAATTCCTCATACGAATTAAGTTTCTGCTTTGTCCGCTCGTAATCAACGAGTTCTTCGTTTTTTTTATTAAGTTCATCGCTGAGTCTCGAAATTTCCTCTTTATATGTCGAGGATGAGACGAAAGAGCCGAACGTGTTTCTCGTTTTTTCTCCGACGGCGGAAGACAGCTTTTGAAGAGGACTGAACACTATACCCGCGGCGGCGGTCAGCGGAGAAACCGAATCCGTAGTAACTGCCGCAAATACAATGCCGGCAAGAAGAGCCGCAAACACGCATATAAAAGCCTTAAATCTCCTGCTTTTAAAGAATCTGTCCATAGTAACTCCGAATTATTATCTGTTAATATTAAGAACGCTGACCTCCAGGCATTTGCCTGCGCCTACAACGGTGCATTCGCGGGGATTGTCCGAAACACGCACATCGATTTTTGTTCTGTCGCTGATAAGCTTGTCAAGTCCGCGAAGCAGAGCTCCGCCTCCGGTGAGAACTATTCCCCTGTCCATAATATCGGACGCAAGCTCGGGCGGAGTTTTTTCGAGCGTTTCGCATACGGTATCGGCAATCTGACCGACAGCGTCGGAAATTGCCGAACGAACCTCGTCGGACGTTATTTCCGTGTTTTTAGGAAGACCGTCGACAAGATTTCTTCCCTTTATGTCCATAGCGCCCTCGCCGTCGTACGGCACGGCAGAACCGATTTTTATTTTAAGCTCCTCGGCGGTTCTCTCGCCTATTAAAAGCTGATGTTTTTTCCTTATGTACGCAATTATTGCCTCGTCCATCGCGTCGCCGCCGACTCTTACGGAGTTTGAAGTAACGATATCACCGAGCGAAATAACAGCAACCTCGCTCGTACCTCCGCCGACGTTTACGACCATGCTTCCGACCGGCTCCGAAACGGGCAGCCCCGCGCCGATAGCCGAAGCCATAGGCTCCTCTATTATGCTGACGTATCTTGCACCCGCGCTTCTCGCCGCGTTATGAAAAGCTCTGCTCTCGACCTCGGTAAGCCCCGACGGAACAGTGAGAATTACTCTCGCACGGGTGAAAAGAGAACCGCTGACGACCTTTGCAATCAACGCTCTGAGCATGTCCGCGGTCATCTCATAATCGGCGATAACGCCGTCCTTAAGCGGTTTTTTCGCCGCAATGGAACCGGGTGTTCTGCCTATCATAACCTTAGCCTCGCCTCCGACTGCGACAACCTTGGGATTTTCCGATTTTATATCAACTGCGACAACCGACGGCTCGTTCATTATAATTCCCTTGCCCTTGACGTAAACGAGCGTATTGGCGGTGCCGAGATCTATGGCGATATCACGCGCAAATAACATGTATGTGCATCCTTTCACAACATTATTTCATTTTATTATAACTTTTTATCCTCTTAAAAACAATAGAGTTTTGACAAAAACTTATTATAAATTGTTTAAAAATAATTTTTATAAATATTTACTTCACCTTTTTCTTATGCTACAATATATTTTAATTAAATATTTCGGAGAATAATATATGACTGACATAAAAAACGCAAAACGCATTGTATTCAAAGTCGGAACATCTACCCTCACATATAACACGGGTAAAATAAATATAAGACGCATGGCAAAGCTGGCAAGCGTACTTTCAGACCTCGAAAATCAGGGCAGGGAGGTTGTGCTCGTATCCTCGGGCGCTATCGCGGTAGGCGTGGGTAAGCTCGGACTTAAGGAAAAGCCCGCCGATACTCCGTCGAGACAGGCGGTCGCGTGCGTAGGTCAGTGCGAATTGATGTTCATGTACGACAAATTGTTCTCGGAGTATTCGCACACCGTCGGTCAGCTTCTTATAACAAAAAGCGACGTCGACAGCGGCGACAGACGGCAGAATCTCATTAACTCCTTCGACAGGATGCTGAACTACGGAGTTATCCCGATTATAAACGAAAACGACTCCGTAGCCGTTGAGGAAATAGTCTACGGCGACAACGACAGCCTTTCAGCGATTGTAGCTAAGCTCATAGGTGCGGATCTGCTCGTTATTCTCTCGGATATCGACGGACTGTTCAGCGCAAATCCCATGACCGACGACGACGCCGTTTTAATCCCCGTTGTCAAAGAGATAACGGACGAAACGTTCGCAATCGCGGGCGGAGCGGGAACAAAGCGCGGTACAGGCGGAATGGTTACAAAACTTCACGCCGCTCAGATAGCCGGGGACGCCGGAATCGAAACCGTTATAATGAACGGCTCGGATCCGACCGATATTTACAAACTTATCGACGGACATCAAATCGGCACAAGATTTACGAAAGGCTGATATTTATGACCCAGACTCAGATAAACGAGTATCTTAATAAAATAGGCTCAAATGCAAAAAAGGCTTCGGTTTCGGCTGCAAAAAAGAAAACCGGAGAAAAAGATCGGGCGCTTAAAAGAATATCGGAAAAACTTATTGAAAATACGGATATAATTCTGAAAGCCAATGCCCTGGATTTGCAAAAGGCAAAGGAAAACGGAATGAGCGAGGCTATGCTCGACCGTCTGGCGCTTACAAAGGAGCGTATTAATTCTATTGCGTCCTCCGTTCTCGAGGTAGTGAGCCTGCCCGACCCCGTCGGCAGGGTTTTATCGGGATATACGAGCGGGAACGGAATGAAAATAGAGCAGATAAGCGTACCTCTCGGCGTTATCGCAATGATATATGAAGCCCGCCCCAACGTCACAGCCGACGCCGCCGTTCTCTGTCTCAAGTCGGGTAACGCGGTTATATTAAAGGGCGGTAAAGAGGCTTTTAATTCAAATAAAGCAATTGCCGGCTCCATGCGAGAAGCTCTTGAAGAAGCGGGATTTGACAAAAACGCGGTTCAGCTCATTGACAACAACGACCACGAGATAACAGCTTCGCTTATGAAGTTAAACGAGTTTGTCGACGTGCTCATTCCCAGAGGAAGCGCAAGACTTATTAAAGCAGTCGTCGAAAACGCAAGTGTTCCCGTTATCGAAACAGGCGCGGGCAACTGCCATATTTACGTTGATAAAACGGCGGATATAAACATGGCGGCGGACATTATTTTCAACGCAAAAACATCTCGTCCGTCCGTGTGCAACGCGTGCGAAAGTCTCGTTATTCACAAGGATATAATAAAAGAAGCCCTTCCCGTAATAAAGAAAAGACTTGACGAGAAAAACGTTATAATATACGGCGACAAAACGGCATGCTCCGCAACGGACGGCATTCTCCCCGCGTCCGAGGACGACTGGGGAAAAGAATATCTTGACTATAAAATCAGCGTAAAAACGGTAAACAATACGGACGAGGCTATAGCGCATATTGCAAAGTACTCAACCGGGCACAGCGAGTGCATTGTAACCGAGGATTACTCCGAGGCTGAAAAATTTTTAAATGAAGTAAACTCCGCCGCCGTTTACGTAAATGCAAGCACGCGTTTTACCGACGGAGGACAGTTCGGTCTCGGCGCGGAGATAGGCATTTCGACTCAGAAACTCCACGCGAGAGGCCCGATAGGTCTTGACAAGCTGACAACAAACAAATTCGTTATCAGAGGAAACGGACAAATCAGATGAGGTGCGTATTTTGAGAGAACGTAGACCCAAAAGATTAAAAATAAAAAAAGAGGACATACCCGCCGAGTTAAAAAAAGAAAACGCGGAGGGTAAAGTCCGTACCG
Organism: Ruminococcaceae bacterium UBA5904; assembly: GCA_002431305.1. GTDB lineage: Bacteria > Bacillota > Clostridia > Oscillospirales > Acutalibacteraceae > CALACW01. The sequence goes on from DJEG01000097.1 coordinate 22,557, forward strand.
AAATTAGGTCATTAAAGTCGGAAAACGATTCGCCGAAATCAAAACGAATCAGCAAAGGCTCCTTCGCCGCCGGAATTATAATTATAATTTTTGCGCTCGCGGGACTTGCGTTTTCCGTTTATTTCGCGGTCGGATTTATAAACGATAAATTTATAAAAAAAGATTATTCGCAGTATAACGATTTTGTAATCCCCGTCGCCGCAATCGACCCGGAGACGTTCGACGATATTTCCGGCGCCGATATGAACGACCTGTTAAACATCGCGCTGTGGTCACTCGTCGACAGTGACACGGCGCCCGACACGTATAAATACGACGACGGATATATGCTCATTCCCGACTCCGACGTTGAAACGGCTTTTACAAAGTTTTTCTCCGACGAAGTTAAACCCGAGCACAAAACGGTCGAGGGCTACGGATACGAATTCACGTACGACAAGACGAATAAAGTCTATAAAATTCCGCTGACGGCTATTACTCCGATATACACTCCGAGCATAACTGAGGTAAAACAGGAGAGAAGCTCGGTTGTTATAACGGTCGGAATGATAAGCTACGACAGCTGGGAAACGGACGAAAACGGCAACATGATAACGCCCGGAGCGGACAAGTATTTAAAAATAACACTGCTCGAAAGAAGCGGAAATTATTATATATCGGCAATCCAGTCCGCATCGTCCACGCCCGATACGGTCAACGCACCATTGAACGAGGCATTTACAAAATAAAATTCAATACAAACAAAAAGGAAGTCCGGCTTTTGCACAGACTTCCTTATTTATTTTATTGATTCAATTTACTTAACGATTTCGCCCATCGTTCCGGGTACAGCCATAGCCGCGTTCGACTCGTCGGTATCAATGTGCATTGCGAGCGCGAATTTATCGCTTACTCTTACTACAACATCACCGAAAATAAGGCTTCTGTCGACAGTATCGAGTTTTACGCTTACGATATCCTTATCCTTAACGCCGTATTTCTCAGCGTCGGCGGGAGTCATGTGAATATGTCTCTTTGCTACGATAACGCCCTTGTCAATCTCAATCTCACCGCAGGGACCTACAATTTTGCATGCTCCTGAACCCTCGATATCGCCGGACTCTCTGATAGGAGCCGAAACGCCGATTGAACGCGCGTCCGAAGCGGAAATCTCAACCTGAGTTGCGGAACGTACGGGTCCGAGAATCGAAACAGCGGGGAAACTGCTCTTGGGACCTACAACGGCTACTCTCTCGGTGCAGGCAAACTGACCGGGCTGGGAAAGATTCTTTTTAGGGGTAAGCTCATATCCCTTGCCGAAAAGGGTTTCAAGGTCTTCCTTTGAAACGTGTACGTGTCTTGCGGATGTTTCAACTATAAATTTTTCCATAATTCTTAACACACTTTCTTTTTGTTATTCGCTCAATTAATTTTACACTCAATTACCGTAAAAAGCAAGGGTTTTGTTTGTTTATTTTTTAACGACAATCTCGCCCTCCTCGGCGGTTATCGTTCCGAGCGAATATTTCACCCTGAGCGCTTCGGTATTTTCAAGTTTTGCGCATATTCTAAGCGCAAGCCTTGCGTCGGACGCTGTAACCTTTCCGTCGTTATTTATGTCGCATACGAGTTTCTGAGTATCGGAAAACTGCTCGAGTCTTGCAGAATATCTTAATATAAGCCTTGCGTCGGAGGAGGTCAGTCCGTTGGAAAGAGACGCGTCGCCCCAAACGGGGATATACGTAATTATCTCAACCCATTTTGCATACAGAGTTATATTTCCCGCCTGCCCCGCCTCAATTCTTTCAACCTTTTTCGTATAACCGGGGTCGGAATACCATCCGCGGAACATATAAAGCGCGTTCGCAAGAATCGGGTCTTTCAGCTCGACGGATTCCGATGTCGTACGGACGTTGGGATTGTTCGGCATAACGTCGGTTTCCTTAATGCTGTACTTATCGTTTGCAACAACATAATTTATAGAATACGTCTTTTCCGTATATGAAGCATAAAAAGTCTTGTCGCCCGTCATGTCGACGGTCACCGCTGTTACCGGCGTTTTAAATTCGGAATCAAGGAACCAGCCGTTGAAAACATAGCCGTCCTTTTCGACGCTTTTCAATTCATAGCTCGTATTGGCTTTATATGAAGTAATATTATCGTTTTTTAATGTACTTTTATATTCGGTTAAAATACCGTAATCATAATTAATTTTAAATACAGCTTCGCTCCATTTCGCATAAAGCGTGACATCCGAGCACTCGCCGGCGGGAATCGATTCGGTTTTTTTCGTCATCGCCTTGTCGGTAAACCATCCCTCGAAAACGAATACTCCCCTGTCGTACCCGGCGGGACTCAGCGTTATATCGCCCGTTGCAGTACGAGTAACGGGATTCGGATTCTGCACATACTTTTCATTAAAATTCTTATTTCCGTCTGATAAAACATAATTAATGTTATATACGTTCTCGCTCCATTTTGCATAAAGCGTCAATCCGCCGTGCGTTCCGGCGTTAATCTTTGTTATCCTGTTTTCAAATTCAGAATCAAGATACCAGCCGTCAAATGAATATGCTTTATCGGATGACGACGCGTCGAGGAGAATCATATCCTCGCCGTACGTATAAAACGGATTATTGGGATTTTCAACGCTGTACTTTGACAAATCGATAACGCCGGTATCGTACGTAATTTTGTACTCGGCAGTGACCCATTTTGCCCAGAGAGTTATATCTCCCGAATGATTTTTGGGTATCGATTCTATTTTGTTTTCAAATTCAGGCTCCGTATACCATCCGCCGAACATCAGACTCTCGTCGTCTATTACGGCGTCCTTGAGCGCAACGCCCTCGCCCGGCAGTCCGTAGGCAGGGTTACGGTTGACAATTTTGCTTTCGTCCTGAGCGGAATCGGACGTAAGGACATATTCTACGGAATATTTCACCGCGCTCCACTTTGCGTAAAGCGGAATATCTGCATCCGAATCAGCCTCTATGGACTCGATTTTATCCGAGAACGAAGGGTCGGAGTACCACCCCTCAAAAACATAGCCGTCGCATGAAGCGTCTTTTAAAACGAGCCGGGTGCCCGGAATGTAAGAATCGGGGTTTTCGTTCTTTACCGGGTTTCCCGAAAGCTCGGCAAATCCGTAATCATAATATATACGCCTTGCGCCCGAATCGGCGAACACGCTCAAACCGCAGGAAAATGCGATTATAACACAAAGAAATACGGACAATACTTTTTTCAAATCGGCACATCCTTTTTTTTATTGTCTTTTTTAAGTATAAACCATAAAAAAAAGCATGTCAACCGATAATAATTTACATTGATTTTTTTATTTATAGAATTAATTTATTACAAAAGGTTACAAGCATAATTTTATTATGGTAATTTTATACACTATTCTATCAAATTGTTTTATTCTTTTTGTAAATAATACAGAGACATTATTACAAGTTATTACAGTAAAGTTACAAATTATTGCTAACGCTTGACTTTCTCAGGAATTTGGAGTAAATTTATGTACGCAGTGAGGCGATACCTCACATACCCGATGAATTAATCTTTAGTTAAGGGTAAAATTTGAAAGGAGATAATATTACTATGAAGAAGATCGTTATGGCAGTTTCTTCCGCTATCGTTGCAGGTGCTATGCTTTTCGCATTCGTTGGATGTGACAGCAAGACCGCAGATAACGATAAGACCAAGGCTGATGTTTCTAACAACGCAGCTGTTACCGTAGAAGCTGAGTCGAACACCTGATCAAACGGGTAATATTACTTAAATAAGTAGAGACTGTAGACCGGTTTTTAACCGGTCTATTTCTTTATGCAAAAGTGTAAACCATGTCCTTGCGCTGTTGTAAACCATGTGCTTACTCCTGTACTCCGCAGAAAAAAATATTAAACAAACAAATAGTATGAAATCCTGACAATGAGTGTATAAATCAATATAAAAACCTGTAAAAAAGCCTCGGCGCAATATCCGAGGCTTTTTTATATAACAATAATTTCACGAAACAAAGGTCTGCCTCAGCTTGATGCTCACGGCGTTTTCTTCTCCCCGAAGCTGTACAAAAGTACCGCGAGAGGGAGAAAAAACGTCGCGAGCGCGAGATGAGACAGTCCGCAATCTTTAGCGTTCTTCTCGGAAATAGGTCAATCCCAGACTCTGGGGAGGCTGATCTTCCTTTTTATTCCTTACGCTTGCGATTACCAGAACGATAATCGTAACGACATAGGGAAGCATTTTGATAAGCTCCTTAGAAGCGGAGGAAAGACCGGGGATATAAACACAGATAATATACAGTCCGCCGAAAAGGAAGGAACTGAGAATCGCCGATTTCGGTCTCCAGAGAGCGAAAATAACAATTGCGATTGCAAGCCATCCTCTGTCGCCGAAGCCGTCGTTCGTCCATGCGCCCGCGGTGTAGTCCATAACGAAGTACAGTCCGCCGAGTCCGGCTATCATACCGCCGACTATCGTAGAAACGTATTTATACTTTGTAACGTTTATACCGGCAGCGTCCGCAGTTGCGGGATTCTCACCGACCGCTCTTAAATTAAGACCCGTTCTCGTCTTATTGAGAACGAAAGAAACAACAATTGCAATAATTACCGCAAGATAAGCGAGGAATCCCAGCGACAGGAACGTCGAACCGAAAAGTCCGAGACTGTCGGCAAACGGAAGCTTTGTTTTGTAAGCAAGTCCCGTATTGATAAGCGAAATCGAACCGCTCTCGCCGAAGAAGCTGAGAAGCGAGCCGCCGAAAAAGTTACCGACGCCTACGCCGAATGTTGTAAGAGCAAGACCGGTAACGTTCTGATTCGCTCTTAAACTTACAGTGAGGAACGAATAAATAAGCGACATAAGAGCCGAACCGAGCAATGACGCTAAAAGCGAAATAAGAACGCATAAGAACGCCTTGGGCTCCGCCGTATTGTGTTCGTAAAGATAACCGCCTATAATACCGGAAATACCGCCCATGTACATGATGCCCGGAATACCGAGGTTAAGGTTTCCCGATTTCTCGGTTATAATTTCGCCGACCGAGCCGAAGAGAAGAGGTATGCCCTGAATTATAGCGGCATTTATAAACGACGCGATTGTAGCTAACATTTATTTCTCCTCCTTATGCTTTGATGTGCGCTTTATCTGATAGTTGATGAAGAATTCACAGCC
>DJEG01000052.1 GCA_002431305.1 Ruminococcaceae bacterium UBA5904
GCGGAAATCAAGGCTCCCGAATTTAAAGTCGAGAGCGGTTACACGTTCAGCGGATGGGATGTTCCCGACGGCTTTACGCTCGACGGCGGTTACGTTGTATTTGATTCGACACTCACGAGAGCAAAGCATACCGTAACGTGGATTACGGATTCCGGCTCGCAGACCGATACGCTCTTTGTCGGCGACAGAATTACGCCTCCCGAACCGGGGGTTAATTCCGAGGGACTTGCATTCGCCGGATGGGACAGCGACGTTCCCGATTACATGCCCGACAGCGATTTGACGTTCACGGCCGTATACGGCGGACACGAGCACAAGTACGTCGTTAAATCGACGACTCCCGCAACATGCGTTAAGGACGGCGAAACCGTTTACGAGTGCGAAATCTGCTTTGAAACATACAGCGAGACAATCGAGTGTGCAGGACATCATAATTATTACGCTCTTGTCGGCCCCGCAGGCACGGAGCTTTCGAAAACAACATTTAAATGCTCAACGTGCGGCGAGGATCTCAAAGCCTCTCTTTCGTATGAATTCGTAAGCGAGAGAAGAGATTACAGAGGCGAGACTCGCGCGGCGACTTACAATATGTTCATGACCGACGAGACGGGCATTGAAGTTCAGCCCGACGGCTCTGTAACAATCAGCGCGGTACTGAGCAATTATTTCCCCGGCAGAAACAGCGAAGTGTCTGTAAGAAGATACAACCCGGACGGCACGTACGACATTCTGCCGTGCACGGTTAAGGACGGAATCGTAACGTTTACGACCGACCATTTCTGCAATTTCGAATTTGTTATCCCCGCCGACTGCGAAGACGGAGGCAGACATGAGGATTACGACAAGGACGGCGTCTGCGATAAGTGCGGAAAAGAAGTAACGAAAGCCGATTTGTTCAGATGCTCGATGTGTCCGGTTTATGAGAAAATGAAGGACGTTCCCGTTGTAGGAATTATCTACGCGGTGGTTCACTTCTTCGTTCACCTGGCGGCTATGATAAGCTGGATAACCTAAAATAAGATAAGGGATAAGAGATAAAAGAGAAGAGAATCGGTTGGTTCCCTTCGGGAACAATAAAAAATGATTCCGAGTACTTTTTCTAATCCCGGACGTTAAGCCTCGGGCGCCGTTTGAAACGACGCCCGAGGTTCGGTTTATCCATTGGAAACATTTTTTCCTATCCCCGGCGGGAGGTTTTTTGCCCGGTAAACTGTGATTTGTTATGTAAATTCATTTGGCTGAATTTAACAAAAATATGCAGGTAAGGGCAGAATTTTTTTTAATATGATTTTGCCTTCGGAAACCCGCAGATTTCATTTTGCTGACGCATTTTATTATTGATAAAACCGTAAATCTCATGCGTGAAGACAATGTTTTCCCCTACATAAAGAATGTTTGCGTTTAAGAATAATAAATCTGTGCTTTAAATTATAATTTAAGCCTCCGTTTCGATATGAAGCGGAGGCTTGAATTTATTATTTATTGTTAATATATTCTTCGAGTATGTCGACCGCGTCGCCGATCAATTCGGGGCAGGGACGTTTTTTATAATACTCCGGCGTTCTTAATTCGGGAGTCGGGGGCTGTGCGCCGGGAGAGCCGATATTCAGCAGTTCACGGCATATATACGACCCGTGTTTTTCCTTGAATTTAAAAGCGAGAGACTGCATCATTTTGTAGTTTTTCGCTTTTTCTTCGCCGGTACACGGAACAGACGCAGGGAATATCATTCCCGCCGCCATGCCCATGCCCGAAACCGCGCCGCAGACCTCTCTTAATCGGCTGACTCCGCCTCCCAAAAGGAACGAAAGTCTCGCGAGATTTTCCTCGTTGTCGTCAATTAAATCGGAAAATGCGAGCAGTACGGACTGCGAACAGTTGTAACCCTCATAAAAGAGCGAAATTGCTTTTTCCCTGCGCGTCATAAGAGTTTCTCAATCTTATCGGACATGTTGTCAAGATAATCGCCCTCAAATAATTCGATATGTCCGCTGTCGCACTGCTGTGCGAAATCGGGGTTAATGGGGATTCTCGAGGTTACGTCGATTCCGTATTGTTTCGCAGTCTCTTCAAGATGGCTGTCACCGTAAATATAATGCTTCTTATGACAGTCGGGACATTCGAAGTACGACATGTTTTCGACCATTCCGAGAACGGGAACGTTCATTAACTTCGCCATATTTACAGCCTTTGCGACTATCATGGAAACGAGATCCTGGGGCGAGGTAACTATGATAATTCCGTCGACGGGAATACTCTGAAATACCGTCAGAGGAACGTCGCCCGTTCCGGGAGGCATGTCCACGAACATGAAATCTACGTTGTCCCATATAACGTCCGTCCAGAACTGCTTTACAACTCCCGCGATAACGGGACCTCTCCAAACTACGGGGTCGGTCTCGTTGGGCAGAAGAAGATTAAGAGACATGATGTCGATTCCCTTAGTCGATTTTACGGGGATAATGCCCGCGTCGGTTCCCTCGGCTCTCGCGTTGAGTCCGAACATTTTGGGAATAGACGGGCCCGTAATATCCGCGTCGAGAACGGCGGTATGATAACCTTTTCTGTTCATCAGAACGGCGAGCATGGAGGTAACGAGCGATTTGCCGACTCCGCCCTTACCGCTGACTACGCCTATAACTTTTTTTATGCTCGAAAGCTGATTGGGCTTTTCGAGAAAGCTCTCGGGAGAATCGCACTTTGAAGCGCAGTTCTCGCAGTCATGCGAACAATCTGACATAATTAACACCTGCTTTTTATAATGTATATATATTATACCCCGAAGTTTTGATAAGTCAATGTATTATTGACACTCAAATTCGGGAATGATATAATTTGCATGTATTAATTTAATATACGGGGATAATGGTTATGAAAAGTGAAAAACTGCTCGAAGTTATGCATACGACCGAAAAATTAAAGGACACGATGAGGCACTGCTATACGTCCGCGGGCAGGCGTGAGAGCGTGGGCGAACACTGCTGGAGACTCTCGCTTCTTGCTTATTTCGTAACTGACGAATTTGAGGGAATCGATACCGAGAAGCTTTTGAAAATGTGCATAATCCACGACCTCGGCGAAATTTTTACGGGCGACATACCGGTGTTCAACAAGACGGAATCGAACGAGGAGAGGGAAGAAAATCTGCTGTTTGAGTGGGTCAAAATGCTCGACGAGCCGTTCAAAACGGAAATGCTTTGTTTATATAAGGAAATGGAGGAGCTTAAAACGACCGAAGCGAGAGTGTATAAGGCTCTCGACGGAATCGAGGCTCTTATCCAGCATAACGAATCGGACATAAAAACATGGCTCGAATTAGAGTATAACTTACAGCTGACGCATGCAGACGATAAGGTCGGTTTTTCCGATTATTTAAAAGAGTTAAGAGAGGTTGTAAGACAGGAGAGTATACGCAAAATCGAAAAGGAAAGAGCCTCCGAAACGGAATCTCCTAATAAATTGAATTTATAAAAACTTTACGCGTTTTTTTACTTCTCTGCCTATTAAAATCGCAAGCGCGATTTTTACCATATCGGGAATGATATACGGTATTACGCACCCCATGAGTATGCCGAAAAATCCTATCGCTCCCGTGTTCTTTGTGTAAACCGCCATGTACCAAACACTTCCGAATATGTAGCAGAAAATGTGCGAAGCGAACATTTTAAAAAACGTTATGAAGAAACTGTTTTTTCTGATAATTGCGTCAAATATTCCGTACGCGAACGCAGAGACGAGAAATCCGACTATATATCCGCCCGTTGTACCCAAAAGCGCGCCGATACCGCCGTTGAATCCCGAAAAAACGGGTACTCCGACGGCTCCTAACAGAATATAAATAAGTATGCTTACCGCGCCCTTTTTTGCTCCGAGTATTGCAATCGCCGTAAACACGCCGAAGACCTGCATTGTAAACGGTATGCCCGGTATCGGAATCGTTACCCATGCGCAAACCGCGATCAGTGCGGAAAACAGCGGAATTAAGGCGATATCAAGGACGGTAAATTTTGATTTTGTCTTGGTTTCGGTCATAAAAAGACCCCTTTTCATTTTGTTTTCTCTTCACAATTATTTTAGTATATATGATTTTTTGATTCAATTTACAAAGCGTACAAATTAAATTTAATTTAAATAAAAAAACTGTATGATAGTAAAGCAATATAATTGACATTGTAAATTTATATTGCTATAATTATTAACATAAATAACAAAAAGGAGTTGTTCTCATGCGCCGTTTTACCGTTATATTGCTCGCGATTATAACGGCGTTGTCGTTTTCATCGTGTTCGTCGGCGAGAGATAACGAGGTTATTACGATAAATGACGGCGCGGCGACGGTAAACACAGACGTGTTTTCGTATTATTTAAAAACTGCCATGACGGACAATAAGGACATGACCGACTCCGAATACCTCGACACGGCGACGAACGAGTGTATTAAGTACGTTGCTGTAAATACTAAATTCAAACAGCTTGACATGACTCTTACCCCCGCGCAGAAAGCCGAGGTTTCCAAGGAGACAAATACGTTGTGGAGACAGTACGGCGAGTATTATTCCGCGCTCGGCATTACAAAAGAGACTTTTTACAAAATAAAGACCGCCGAGGAGTACAGAGAGGCTATAAGATTCAGACTCTTTGACACAGGGGGTGAAACGCCCGTCAGCGAGGACAGTATAAAAGCCGTTTTTAATTCGGAATACTGCGGATTCAGATTTGTATGCGATTATCTTTACGACACTGACGAGAACGGCGGTACTGTGAAAAAATCGCAAAGCGAAATTGACGAGATTTATAATAACTACCTGTCGGCGGCTTCCGAGATAAATAACAGCGGGGCTAATCTTGAAGAAGCGTATGCAAGGTTTGCTTCGGACGAGGCTTACAATTCGCTGTCGCTTGATACCGTTCTTATCGGCAGAGACAGCGGTTTCCCGGACGGATTTTTCGACACCGTTCAGAAAGCGGAGTATAATAAAGCCGTCGTTATAATCACTGACGACTACCTCTATCTTCTGATACGTGAGGACATTCTCTCCGCCGATTACGATTTTTACACGCAGTACAGGGACAGATGTCTTGTAAAAGCTACCGAGAATCCGCTGAGCGACGCAGTTGCCGGGTGGGCTAATGAATATAACGCCGTAAGGCAGATAAACACAGCGAAAAAATGTTATAAAAAAGTATTGAAAACCGATGAAAAATTCAGAAAAGACAGTTAATTAAAATCAACGAAAGGTCGGTATTTATATATGAGCAAACGCGTTCTTGCGTTCGACTTCGGAGCCTCGAGCGGACGGGCAATTATAGGCTCTTATGAAAACGGAAAAATCACGCTCAACGAGGTTCACAGATTTTTAAATGAACCCGTAAGCGTCGGCGGTACGGTATACTGGGATGTTTTAAGACTTTTTCACGAGATAAAGCAGGGTATTTTAAAAGCAAAACAGGAGGGCGGATTCGATTCGATAGGAATTGACACGTGGGGAGTTGACTTCGGTCTTATCGATAAGGACGGCAAGCTTATCGAAAACCCCGTTCATTACAGGGACGAGCGTAACCGCGGAATGATTGAGGAAGCGGAGAAGTACATGTCGAAAGACGAGATGTACTCTCGCACGGGTATTCAGTTTATGGATTTCAACACCGTGTTCCAGCTTCTCTCGATTAAAAAGAACAGACCGCACGTTTTCGATAACGCCGATAAGCTTCTCTTTATGCCCGACCTTTTTAATTTCATGCTCACGGGCAGTAAATCGGCGGAGTATTCGATAGCCACTACGTCGCAGATGATAAATATTGATACGAAAACGTGGGATAAGGAGATTATAGACAGACTGTCGCTTCCCGAAAAACTTCTGTGCGATATCGTCCCCGCAGGGTCGAGAGTCGGCATGCTTTCTAATGAAATATGCAAAGAACTCTCCGTCGAGAGCGTCCCCGTTATCGCCGTGTGCGGACACGATACGCAGAGTGCGATAACCGCCGTTCCCAATGAAAATAAAGATTTTGTATTTATTTCGAGCGGAACGTGGTCATTGTTCGGAACCGAGCTTGACTCTCCGATTGTCGACGAAAAATCAAAGAAAATGAACGTTACGAACGAGGGCGGGTACGGCTATTCTACGGCGTTTTTAAAAAATATATGCGGACTGTGGCTTATTCAGGAGTCGAGACGCCAGTGGATGAGGGAGTCGAGCAATTATTCTTATGCCGAACTCGAATCTTTCGCGCTCGAATGTGATGGCTTCAAATGCTTTATCGATCCGGACGCGCCCGAATTCGGCGTTATGGGCGATATCCCGTCGAGAGTAAAGGCTTACTGTAAAAAAACGGGTCAGTATGTCCCCGAATCCGTCGGCGAGGTCGTAAGATGCATTTACGAAAGTCTTGCGTTAAAATACAGAATGACGTTTGACGGCATCAAAAATTGCACGGGCAAAACGTACGACAGTATTAACGTTGTCGGCGGCGGAACAAAGGACGGACTTCTGTCCTCAATGACGGCGTGCGCGTGCGGAGTTAAAGTATTCGCGGGTCCCGTCGAGGCTACCGTTCTCGGAAACATCGCGGTTCAGCTGATTTCTTCGGGTGAAATAAAGGATATCGCAGAGGCGAGAAGGATTATTTCCGACTCCTTTACTCTTAAAGAATACGAGCCGAAAGACTTTGAAAAATGGAACGAAGCGTATCAGCGTTTTAAGAATATTATAAATTCGTAAAAAATAACCGCGGAGATTTCTCCGCAGGAAAGGAAGATATTTTACTATGGCAGAAAACAGATACATAGGCGATTATCCCGTTATAGGAATCCGCCCCATTATCGACGGCAGAAGAGGACCTCTTAAGGTAAGAGAGTCGCTCGAGGAACAGACCATGAATATGGCTAAGACCGCGGCAAAGCTCTTC
>DJEG01000028.1 GCA_002431305.1 Ruminococcaceae bacterium UBA5904
TCCCCTACATATTTTGTTTGCGCATTATAATAAATTATAGCTTACATGCTTTTTTAATTACTTCCACCGCCTGTTTCAGCTGTTCGAACGGAATATTCAGCGCGGGGAGAAGGCGGACCTTATCCTTTGCCGTAAGGCACAGCACGCCGTTATTCATGCACTCTGCGATAACCTCCTTTGCGCTCTTTGTTGTTTTAATTCCAATCATCAGACCCATTCCGCTGACGTTCTCGATTCCGTCCGCATTCGAAAGAGCCGAGAAAACGTATTCGCTTTTCTCCCTGACTTCGTTTAAAAGAGCGTCGTCGATGCGGCTTAAAATGCTGACCGCACCCGCGCAGCACACGGGATTTCCGCCGAATGTCGAGCCGTGGTCACCGGGCTTTAATACGTTTTCGACCTTTTCACCCATCATCGTTGCGCCTATCGGCAGACCTCCGCCGAGACCCTTTGCCGTCGAAACTATGTCGGGAGTAAGTCCGTAATTCATATACGCGTACAGCTGTCCCGTTCTGCCGTTGCCGGTCTGAACCTCGTCGATAATCAGCGGGATGTCGTTCTCCTTTGCCAGATTCTGCGCGCAGAGCGCGAACTCCTTATCGAGCGCGATAACTCCGCCCTCGCCCTGTACAATTTCGAGCATGATGCCCGCGGGCTTAACCTCGCTTACGAGCTTTTTAAGCTCATCGCAGTCGTTCGCCGTGCAGTAGACAAAGCCCGGGGTCAGGGGGGTGAAATCCTCGTGGAATTTGTCCTGTCCCGTGGCGGCGAGAGTCGTTATCGTTCTGCCGTGGAAGCTGTTTTTCAGCGTTATAATCGTATAATAATCCTTGCCCTTTTTGTCCTCGGAATATTTGCGCGCTGTTTTTATTGCGCACTCGTTTGCCTCGGCTCCGGAATTTGAAAAGAATACCTTTTTCATCCCGGTTTTTTCGCACATCATTTTTGCAAGAGTTGAACACGGCTCGGTATAATATAAATTCGACGTATGCTGAACCTTGTCAATCTGGTTTTCGACGGCTTTTTTCCATTCGCCGTCCGCGATTCCGAACGCAGTAACGCCGATTCCGCTGCCGAGGTCGGTATACTCTTTGCCGTCGCTGTCAATGACCGTCGAGCCCTTGCCCGATACTATTTCAATCGGGAAACGCGCGTACGTATTCGCCACGTATAAATTATCGTTTTCTTTTATATAACTCATTTTAAACGTCCTTCTTTACCATGGTTCCGGCACCTTCGTCGGTCAGAAGCTCCATTAATATGGAGTGGTGAACTCTGCCGTCCATTATGATTACCTTGTCGACTCCTTTTGAAATAGCGTCGATACAGCACTGAACTTTGGGAATCATTCCGCCGGAGATAATATTTTTCTCTCTCAATTTATGCGCGTCGGAAATCGTCATGTTTCTTATAAGCGTGGACGGGTCGTCCTTATCGAGCATTACGCCCGCGATATCGGTCATGAGAATAAGACGTTTTGCTCCGATTGCGCCCGCGATGAAAGCCGCCGCAGTGTCGCCGTTTATATTATAAATGTTACCGCTTTTATCGAATCCGAGCGTTGAAATAACGGGGATATAATTGTTTTCGAGCAGGTCGTTTACTATTCCGATATTGATTTTTTTAATATTTCCGACGTATCCGAGACGTTCGTCCTTCATTTCGGCTTCAATTAATTTGCCGTCCATGCCCGAAATACCCGCCGCCGCGGTGCCGAGCTGTTCGAGCATTGCCACAAGCGATTTGTTGACCTTGCCTGCGAGAACCATCTGAACGATGTCGACGGTTTCACGGTCGGTAACTCTCAGTCCGTCGATAAACTCCGTTTTTTTGCCGAGTTTTGTCATCATTTCGCTTATCTCCGGTCCTCCGCCGTGGACGAGAACGACTTTGACTCCGACGAGTCTTAACAGTGCGATATCCTCCATGACCTCGAGCTTTAATTTATCGTCGGTCATTGCGTTTCCGCCGTATTTTATAACGACGACTTTTCCGTAATATTTCTGAATGTACGGCAGAGCCTGAGTTAAAACGCTCGCCCTCTGCGCGTTTGTAAATTCGTCCGTCATGTCCTGTAATCTCCGTTTATCTTAATATAATCGTAAGTTATATCGCAGCCGAAGCAAGTGCATTCGGCAGAACCCGACTTCATATCTATATCAATCGTAATATCGTGCTCGGTAAGTATTTTCTTTGCAAGTTCCTCGTCGAAATCGAGTCCCTCGCCGTTTTTACATACGGGAATCGAGCCCGCCTTGCTCTCGAACGCGATTGATACCTTTTCGGGATCAAAATCAGCGCCCGAATAGCCCATAGCGCACAGTACGCGCCCCCAGTTTGCGTCAGCGCCGAATATCGCCGCCTTAGTAAGGGTCGATGATATAACGGATTTTGAAACGGTCTGCGCGGTGTCTTCATCGGAAGCGTTTTTAACTTTGCAGATAATAAGGTGCTTCGCGCCCTCGCCGTCGGACGCCATTTCCATAGAAAGACGCGTGCAAAGCTCCTTTAACGCCGAGACGAATTCATTATAATCTTCGTTTTTCTCCGTTATAATGTCGTTGCCCGCCTCGCCGTTTGCCATAACACAGCACGTGTCGTTTGTCGATGTGTCGCCGTCGACGCTTATTCTGTTGAATGTGACCTTGACGGTCTCCTTTAACGCCTCTTTGATCATATCGGCGCTTATCGCGCAGTCGGTTGTTATGAAACAGAGCATTGTACCCATGTTCGGATGAATCATACCCGAACCTTTTGCTATACCGCCCAATTTAACGGTTTTTCCGCCGGCCTCAGTTTCGAGCGCAAGCTCCTTTTTTACGGTGTCGGTCGTCATGATAGCCTTAGCCGCCGCATCCGAACCCTCGTCGGAGTGTGAAATGCTCTTATAAAGCTCGGGCATGCCGTTTTCGATTGCCGTAATATTAAGAGGCTGACCGATAACGCCGGTGGAGGCTATTACAACGTCGTTTACTTCGCAGCCGATTTCCTTAGCCGCCGCGGCGCACATTTTAATTGCGTATTCCTCGCCGTGAGGCGCGCACGCGTTCGCTATTCCGCTGTTGATGACAGCCGCCATTGCCGTGCCGTCGGAAAGATGTTCGATATCTACCGCGATATGCGAAGCCTTGACTTTATTTTTAGTATATACCGCCGCCGCAGTGCATTTCGAATCCGAAACAATCATTGCGACGTCCTTTTTATTTTTGTTATGCGTTTTAACTCCCATGTGAAGTCCGCCCGCTTTAAATCCCTGAGCTGCACAGACTCCGCCGTTTATATATTTCATTTTAATTTACCTCTCTTAAATTATGAGTCCCGTTGTCTCTCCGAGTCCGAGAACGATATTCATATTCTCTATAGCCGAACCGCACGCGCCTTTTCCGAGGTTGTCAAACAGTGCGGTTATTGTAATTCTCTCGTCGTTTCCGCAAACGATAATTTCGAGCGAGTCAAGTCCCGCTTTTTCATTTGCATATATTGTTGACGGCGTATCGCCCTTTTCCCTGACGCTTATTAATTTACTGTCTTTATAAAAATCGCTCAGCGCCTGTCTTACCGAGTCAGCCGTTCTGTTTTCGTTTCCGTCAATGGTTACTGTCGTCGCCATGCCCTCTAAATAATCGTCTACGACGGGGCAGAATACGGGTTTTTTATCAAGTGCGCACATCTTCTGCATTTCGGGCAGATGTTTATGCTCCTGAGAGAGCGAATATATGCCCGGGCTTGACTGAAATTCTGTTTTTCCGTCGGACTCATACTGCGCTATCATCTTTTTTCCGCCGCCCGAATAACCTGTCAGCGAGAAGCACGAAAGCGTCTCGCCGGGGTCGATAATCCCGAGTTTTACAAGCGGTGCAACAGAGCTTATAAATCCCGTTGCGTGACAACCGGGGTTTGCAATTCTCTTTGAATTTTTAATCTTCTCTGTTCCGGTAAGCTCCGGAAAACCGTACGTCCAGCCGTCTGCGCATCTGTGAGCGGTCGACGTGTCGATAACGCATGTCGATTCGTTTTCTATAAGCGTTACCGCCTCTCTCGCCGCGTCGTCGGGCAGACACAGAAACACGACGTCGGCCGCGTTCATAAGTCTTTTTCTCTCGGAGATGTCCTTGCGTTTGTCTTCGTCGATTTCGATAACTTCAACATCGTTTCTTTTTGCAAGACGAGCGCGGATATTAAGCCCCGTCGTGCCCGCCGCACCGTCGATAAATACTTTTTTCATTACGGCATCTCCTTTTGCTGAATAATATTTAAGGATATTGAATATTCTATCATTAAATATTCAATAAGTCAATAAATATATACACGAAATATGTATAATTATGCGTACTGTTTTTGTGTAACTCCGCTCATTATCATATTAATACTAAATACAACGGTTTTAAAGTTTTTTAGTGAAGGCACAGCGAAAAGAAAACGGATATTTCTTTACTTTTTCCGAAATTATATATGAACCGTAATAATACAAAATACAGCAAAAGAGAGTCGAATCCATAAGCCCAAAATACACTGCTCCGTGCTTCTGAAATCCGGTATTCCTATACATAGGATGAATGTGAAATTTATAGATATACTTCGCCGTATTTTGGGTGCGAAGCAGTTTAGATTCATCATATTTTCGTTTCGGCAAGGCAAAGGATTTCGGCTTTCAAGTTTCCTTAACGCAGTCAAAGCGGAAAGAGGGTGAATATAAATCTCATGTGTTCGGCGAGCTTTTGATGTAAATAATAAAAACAACGGAGAAACCGTATGAAATTCGGTTCTTCCGTTGTATAATTTTTATGAGGTTCTGTTTACCGCGTTGGGGTTTTCGATTTTTGCGCTGATTCTTAAAATCATTCTCGCGTCGTTCGCGGTTACTTTGCCGTTGCCGTCTATGTCGGCGGCAAGCAGTGCGTCACCCTCGAGTTTCTCGATTCCTGCGGCGCTGCGAAGCGTAAGTCTTGCGTCCGAGCCCGTAACCTTGCCGTCGAAATTAACGTCGCCCATGAGAATCTGAGTCTTTGACTTTATTTCGGTTACGTCGCTTCTGAACTGCGCGGATTTTCCGTCGGAGTCCCTGACGGTAAGCGTTACGGAATAATCGCCGGATTCGCTTGCAGTAAAGAAGAATTCCTTATACTCCGAGAATTCGCCCTCCTCATAGAGTTCGCCGTCCTTGTTTACGTCGAAGCAGTATTCGTATTTTCCGCTGCCTCCGACAACTGTTGCAATCCAGACGATATCCATGTCTGTTTTGACTGATTCCTTGTCAAGGCTTAACTGAACTATGGTAAGCGGTACTCCGGGTTTGCCGTCGTTTTTAATGTCGTTTGCCTGCGATGAGGGTTCCTCCGACGCGGGTGAAGTTTCGTCGGGATTCGAGCCGAAGTTTGCCGAATTATCGTCGACGGTTTCTATTTTCGTAGCGTAGAATTTTCCGTTATAAAGGCAAATCCATCCCGTTTTGCCTTTGAACTCTATTTTCCCCCACTTGCTGTTTGCAATTTCGAGAATTTTAACAATAGTATTTTCCTGTGAATTTTTCGTATGAGAGTCGAGCTGGCCGAGAACGCTTCCCGAGGTCGAGGGTGTTGAACGGACATTTAACGAATCGACAACAACCGCGTATTCGCCGGTCGTGAATTCGGGAACTTCCTCTCTGTCTATGCTGACGCTTGAATCGGTTTTTGAAAAGTATACGAGTCCGTAAGGATTGCCGTTCATGCGTTTATATTCCGATTTAAAAAAGCTTAATGACCATACACGGCATCCGCCCTCGGGGGATGAGCCGTATCTGAACGAGTCCGTAAAATAGACCTCTCCGTCTATTATTGCGCTGATTACGACGACGTGTGTTGAACCGCTCGTTCCGCCGGTGCCGTAGCTGACGGCTATGTTTGAAAGATTGTTTCCGTATTTGTTTATAAGTTCGTCGATGCAGTTCGAACCGCCGATTGTTACGACGTTATAACCGCCCGACGTGCTGTTTTTGTCTCTGTAATCGTAATACCATTCACTGCCCCCGCCCTGATAGTCGGGTTCTGAACCTGTGTACACGCCCTTTGCAAGGAGCTGATATGCCGCCGCGATGTTGCAGCTGCCGTAGAATGAACGCCATCCCTTTAAGTTCAGCGCCTTTTTATAATCCGATTCGACCTGAGAAATAAGTTCGCTTTTCGTCAGTGCCGAGGCGGAAAACGCCGATGACGTGAACACCGTAACGGTCATAAGAAGTGTAAGAAAGAGTGACAGCACCCTTTTTGAAGTCTGATTCATCAATAAAGCCTCCGTTATTGTCGGATAGTATCGAGTTTAGCCGATACTCTGAGTATGAGACGCGCGTCCGAGGCGGTGATTTTACCGTCCCTGTTTGCGTCGGAATATTTAAGCGTTTCGCTGTCGAGATTTTCAAGTTTTGCCGTGTATCTTAAAAGGAGACGTGCGTCAGAGGCGGTGATTTTGCCGTCAAGGTTGATGTCCCCGATAAGTCTTTGCGTGCCCGACGATGAAGATGACAGTTTTATGCTTATGTTTTCTCTTACGTCGACGGGCTCGTCGGATGAAGAATTAAATACCATGATTTTTGCGCTGAAATTCTTTTCCCCCGCCTTAATGTCGGACGCTTTTATCGTTACGCTCGCCGTACGTCCCGAAATTTTGCACGGATATGATTTCGCGTTATCCGAAGACGAAGCGCGTACGTAAACAACGGCATCCGTAGCCGAGTCGGAATTTACGCTGAATGTAAGCGTGCACGAATTATCATCAGTGTCGGTCTGATTATATGAATTTATAATTTTTGAATCTCCCGAGCCCAAAATAAGAGACGCGCAGTAATTGTACGTCGCGGTACGTCTTGAAACGTATTTTCCTCCGTAGTAATCAAGTGCCGCCGCATGAAGCGAGTCGAGCGTTATGAAGTCATATCCGCCGAGCTTCTGCGCCGCGTTGCGCGCAATATGAGCAGAACCGCCGTAGCCCGCCTGATTTTCAATATCGGCAAAGTATACGAGCGCCTTTTCATCCGTTATACCGAGCTGAATGCCGTGGCTTATATAACTCTTTATATCATTTTTTGCAAGGTCGTCCTGGGCAATGTGCCCCTCTGTTGTGTCAAGCAGTGCGGAAACCGCCTTTGCCTCGTCTGAATTAAACGTCCTTGATGACCAGTTTGACGAAGTCGTCTTTATTTCGTTATAAAGAGCGCCGCCGAGAATCGTTTTAGCCTGAGAATCGTTCATGGATACGATTGTTTTTAAAAGATTCAGCGCTCTTACCGCATGCCACTGAACCTTGCCGATGCTGACGGCTCCGCTGTCGTTGGGGTTGACTGACGAGTAACTTCCCTCGTTTGTATAAATCACAACCGCCGCAGCGTCCGCCAGCGTCGTTATGTCCGCCGCCGCTGCCGTAACCGTTAAAAATGAAGCGCAGACAATCAGTGCAAGCGCCGCGGAAATTACGGTAATTATTTTTTTTCTGAGCAGTTTCATAACGAAACCTCCTGTCGACAGTTGTGTATTTTAACATTTTCAGCGGTTTAGGTCAAGGTTTTTTCATTATGTTTGGAAGTATTGCACGAAAAAAGTTACAAATTGATTACAAAACGGCTTTGGGAACGTAACAATTACGTTGATTTTTTGTACAGTATTACTTTTCCTCATATATGACATATGTGGTATAAAATGTTTAAAAAGTGTAATTGAACTCTTTAATGTCTATATAAAAACAGGGTAAAAGATAGCGTCTTTTACCCTGTCCGATATTATGAAATTTAAATATTTTCGTCTTTCGGAATGCACGATAATACGTCCCAGACCGAGTTTATCTCCGTCATTTTCGAATACAGCGAACCGCTCATATATTCGTATCCGAGAGTGACGGTTTTCTCCCCGCCGTTATCTGTTTCCGTGCTTCTTATCATCTTATTGTCGGAAGAATACACGTACGAACCGCTGAATAATGTATGCTGCGACGAGTCTGTAACCGTTTTTGATATGAGATTATTTTCGTCGTATTCATATTTTTCGTCCGTTACGTTCGATATGCCGGATGCCGAATATGATACGGATTTTGTCGCCTGCGTGATTCTCGACTTTGAATCGTAAACGTATGCGTACGTCGTTACGACCGTTGCGAGATCCTTATTGAACGTAGAGGAGTAGACGAGGTTATTTCTATCGTCGTAACGGTATACGCATTCTATGGAATCCCTGCCGTAATCGGTCAGCGTACCGGAAATTATGTTACCGTTAGAATCATATGCATACGTGCGCGTGAATCCGGAAATCTGCGTATTATCCTTGTCGTATGACGCGTAAAATGTGGGGTTTGAGTATTTGTCAAATACGTATTCTTCAGATTCGATAAGCTCGGCATTGGGTGAGTATACCTGAGTGCTTACTCTTTTCGACGAATCGCGTTCCGACGACATCTGTGTTTTTACGGTTCTGAAAAGGGCGGAATCCTTATATTCCCTTCTCCTGACGATTGAAGAGCCTTCGTACTCGAATTCGAGTATCGGAACGGTGTTCGAATTTTCCCTTACCGACGCGTCTTCGATTCGTGAATTGTTATTAATTTCGGGTGGTTTTTTGTTGTTTGATTCGTCTTTTTTCTCCCCGCCGTCCTTTTTTTCGCCGACAGATAAAATCCGCGAATCGCTGTCGAATGTGAAAACAATCTGCCGTTCGAACTTGTTTTGAGTGTTATAATAATTCAGTTTTATATTGTTTTCGTCCGTTATATCGAAAACTGCGGTGATTTTTTTATCGCTGTACGAAACCGGAATACTGCCCTCATCGGACTGACGGACATTGTCCGGCTCATTTGTAAAAATATCGGTGATGTCGGCGTTCGTGTCTATTCCGCCGATAAGAATTCCGAAGCAAAGAGACAGCGCGACGACCGTCATTACGAGCGACGACGTTACTGCTTTTTTTGTTTGCGGTATGACCTCTTTCGGCGGTTTTTTAATTTTCAGTTTTCCTTTGAACATAAAACCACCTTATAATTATTTATATATAATATACTATTATAATATATACAGATTGATTTCGAATAAGTAAAATCAATTTTTGAGCGACTGCATCGGCGCGGGAATTCTTCCGCCTCTGTTGATGAATTTTTTGCTCGAGGAATAATTTATCGGCATTACGGGGCCGCTTCCGAGCAGTCCGCCGAATTCGAGTTCGTCGCCGACTTTTTTTCCGATTGCGGGGATGAGACGTACAGCCGTCGTCTTCGAGTTGACCATTCCGATAGCCGCCTCGTCGGCGATTATAGCCGAAATCGTTTCGGGCGCGATGTCGCCGGGAACTACTATCATGTCGAGTCCGACCGAGCAGACCGCTGTCATTGCCTCGAGTTTTTCTATTTTAAGATTACCGTTTCTCGCCGCCTCTATCATGCCCGCGTCCTCGGTTACGGGGATGAACGCGCCCGAGAGTCCGCCGACGTGCGAGGATGCCATAACTCCGCCCTTTTTGACTGCGTCGTTTAAAAGTGCAAGCGCCGCCGTCGTGCCGTGTGTTCCGCATGACTCTAGTCCCATTTCCTCGAGTATATGTGCTACCGAGTCGCCGATAGCAGGTGTGGGAGCGAGCGACAAATCAACGATTCCGAACGGAACACCGAGTCTTTTTGACGCTTCGCTGGCTACGAGCTGACCCATTCTTGTGATTTTAAATGCCGTTCTTTTTATGAGATCTGCGATTCCCGTCAGGTCGAGTCCCTCCGATTTTGCAAGGGCAGCCCTGACTACTCCGGGACCGGAAACGCCGACGTTTATTACGCAGTCGGGTTCACCCGCGCCGTGGAACGCGCCCGCCATGAACGGATTGTCCTCGGGAGCGTTGCAGAATACGACGAGTTTTGCCGCGCCTATGCAGTCCCTGTCGGCTGTCAGGCGTGAGGCTTCGAGAACCTGTCTGCCCATGAGTTTTACCGCGTCCATGTTGATTCCCGTTTTTGTCGAGCCGATATTTACGCTCGAGCATACGTGTTCCGTTACGCTCAGTGCCTCGGGAATAGCCTTGATAAGTTCTCTGTCCCCGTGGGCGAATCCCTTCTGAACGAGCGCGGAAAATCCGCCGATGAAATTGACTCCGCATGCGTTTGCCGCCTTTTCAAGCGTTACGGCTATTTTAACCGCGTCTTTATTATCGCAGGACGCGAGTATCATTGCTATGGGAGTTACCGAAATCCTTTTATGTATAATAGGTATACCGAATTCTCTCTCGATATTCTCGCCGGTTTTTACGAGGTTCTTTGCATAACGCGTTATTTTGTCGTAAACTTTAGCGCACGTTACGTCAATATCGCTGTGACAGCAGTCGAGGAGCGATATGCCCATGGTTATGGTTCGGACGTCGAGATTTTCGTCCTGTATCATTGTTATGGTTTCAAGTATGTCGCCGACATTAAACAATGTTATCAGCTCCTTTATACAGTGTGCATTGCGTTGAAGATATCTTCGTGCATTGCCTTTATTATGAGATTTCTTTCATTGCCCAGCTTTTCGAGCATGTCGGCGAATTCGGCGAATCCGACGTTGATTGACGATATATCGACGAGCATTATCATTGCGAACATGTCGTCGAGAACCGACTGCGTGACCTCCTGAACGTTGACTCCGCAGTCAGCGCATTTTGTCGCTACGGCGGCGAGAATGCCGACCATGTCTTTTCCTATTACGGTTATAACAGCTCTCATTTTAAATTCATCCTTTTCATTAGTAATATATATTTTAAGCGAAGAACAGTATTGAAAACGCGAGAAGCGCCTGTCCTATGAAATACGTCCATATGTTGAAATTCTTCAACGGAATGTCCTTTCTGTATCTGTCATCGAACATTAAGAATACTATTGAACCGTCCGAGAGTATGAACAGAACTGCGCCCAGTGACAGCGTGAGCATTAAAAGAAGTCCTGATTCGGCGCCCGTCATGAAATATCTTACGGAGAATGAAATCGCTTTTATCGTCATTATCGTTATCATAACGGCGTAAGGGATAACTCCGCACAGTGCGATTTTTTTAATCTGAAGTTTTGTTTTGAACGCGATGAGAACAAATATTAAAAGCACCGCGATAATTCCGATTATCTCTTGCCATACGAATATTTTTTCATCTGGAAATGAGGCTTTCTGCGCCTTTATGTACGCTATGGTGTAGAGAACGTGTGCGGAGAAAAATGAGATTCCGCCTATGAGCACAAGATAAATTTTCTTAAAATGCAGGAATAAATCGCCGAACCACGAGGCTATGAGTCCGAACAGCATGAAGCGCGCAAATTCGGTCGTGTTTGCGCTTATTTTATAGCATAAAAAGCCTATCGCGACGAACATCGTTGCACATATCATCTTTGTCGTTCTCGATTTCCAGCTCATCCCGGGTCTCTGGAACTTGAGGAAAAACGGAGTGACCGCCATTTCGATTATGAATGCAAGTGCGAGAAGAATGTAGAAAACTGTCATGACTTTTCTCCTTTTAATTATTATTTATTTTTCGAAGAACTTTTTTTCTTCGTGTGCTTTGCTATGAATATTTCTCCCGCGGTAACGCCCGCAATAACGAGAATTGCCGTTATTATTCTCGGAACAGTAATCGTAACTCCCGCCGTACCGTTTTTTAATAAATCCGCGTCGTTCTGAATATTATTGTATGCATATCTCAGTTCGCTTTGAGCGGATATTATATCGCTTAACGCGGGACTGTTGTCCGAAAGTACCGATTCGGTTTTTGCCTTTGCGTCTGCGTATGCTTTTTTATAATCGCGGTAAGCCGAGGCTTTGTACTCGGGAAGCGTATAATTTTCGCACAAATCCGCGTATGTTGTTTCAATCTCTTTTTTTGCCTCGTCCGTCTGTTTTATGTATTCTTTCAGCGCCTTAGGCTCGTTTGTCAGAATCATATTGTACCCTCTTGAAATGAGGTCGGAGTACCACGTTGCGTTGTCGCGTCTTATCTTTCCGCATATTTCGGGGCGGGACAGCATCGCCATCGCGCGTGCGCCGGATGTGAATTTGCTCATGACGGTTTTGCCGAAAACAACGCCGTACGGGTTATTTGTCGCAAGACATATGCCGTCCGCTCCCGCCTCGAGCGAGGATTTGACGTATGAAACCGCCGAGAAAATTACGTTTCCTTTAAAATAGGTCATAACATTGGGCTTTTCGCTTTTTGAGGAAATGAATGTTTTCAGAGTGTCGGGTTTTATATGTCCGGCATAAAATATAACGGAGTCTGTTCTGCCTGATTGTTTTACGGTTTCATAAACGGCGTCAAGGTCATTTTCCTTAACGTCAAGCATGAGCACGGTGTCCTGAGTTTTTTTCAGTGCGTCAGAAAGGGTATCGACGGTTTTGTCCGTAATATCCCTTGCTCCGCCTCCGTGCGCAAGACGGAGTTTTATGTCAGCGATATCGGCGTACGAAACGGCGGATATGTCCCCGACGTCCTTTGAAAACATTTGAGAGGCGTTATCGGAGTCCAGCAGAACCGGAACCGAATCCTTTGTTACGGAAACATTACATAAAACAATATCCGCTCCCTGCTCGTGAGCTGACAGTATGCCCTCGACGGTGTTTTCGGGGTAGCTTTCACAGTCTCCGCGGTCGGAAACGCACAGTGTTCTGCCGTTTTCGCTTAAAAACTCATCCATGACTTTACCCGTTTTATCCCCTGATGCAAAAGAGGAGAATGCGAGTACAGACATTATCATAATCAGAAGAGTAAAATATGAGATAATTATTTTCATATATCCGCGTCCTTATATATTATACAAAGTTAAATTAATTATCATTATTTTATCATATAAATACCGCCGGAACAAGTCTGATAATAAAAATATTTGAATTATAAATAAGCAAAGCAATTGTGCGGACGAAATGTTTAATATATGAATAAAATATTAACAAGTCGTTAAAAAAATAACTTGGAAATCGTTTCGTGTAAAATTAATAAACTATCGGTAAAAGGGTTTCTATTTTGTTATTGATGATGAAAAAAATCGACATGTGACTATTAAAGCACGCAAAAAAATGTGTTTGTCGGAATTTGCCTTTCGAGTTTCGTTAAAACGTATTAAAGAACTGTTCAAAATTTATTCATTTTGCATATTGATTATTTTTTTGACAAAGTGTAAAATATGTCTACAAGGTTTTAATTTACCTGTTTTTGTATTTTGAAAGGGGTTACACATCATGAAAAAGGCACTGGCATTAGTATTATCACTCTTAATGATCGTTACAGTGCTTCCCTTTGCTTCTTTTGCGGAGGAGCCCACAGAGGCTGAACGCAGAGTCGACGCTTGGGACGCTAACTATGATCTCCTTATCGACAAACTTACCGATAACGCAGATTACGCGAACTTTAAGTACGTTGTAGACAACGACAAGGAAATCGCAAATCTCATGGGCGTTTACACCGCGTTCGGTATGTACGACAGCGCGTGGACAAACGCAGCTACCGGCACTGTTGACAAGGCTATCTGCAAGGAAGTTCTTGTAGCAATGCTCGAGAAGTACAGCTATGACATGGGCACCAGCTATGTTGATATCGCTGTTGATGCTCTTAAGGCTGCTCAGAACGTAGGCGAGTTTATGGAAAAACTCAACGAGTACTTCAAGATTTTTGACTTCGTTGATTCAGAGACCTGGTCGCAGTCTTTCACAATTGTTAATTATGTTATTCAGGCAGGCCGTGCATGGCAGGATGTCAGAGCCGACCTCATCAAGGCTTATGAGCGCGTTATGACCGTTCAGATGGCTAACAAATATTACATCGACATGCTCGATTACGTTGCAGCTAACAGTGAGTACGCTCCCATGGTTAACGCCGCTAACGAGCTTATCGACGAAATCAAGACCAGTGTTAACGAGCAGATTGCCGCTATGGTTGCCGAGGCTCTTCAGGGTCAGGCTACCGCAGCTGCAGATACTCTTATCACCATGGCTATGAACACCAACGCTTACACTGCTGTTGCTCTTAAAATTTACCAGACCGGTACTTCGATAGCTAACAAGCTTTGGAACACAAACGCTCAGTATGAGCTTTACTCGGCACTTAAGGCTGCTTTCTATGCAGAGACCGTTATCAATGATTGGACTCAGGCAGCTCTTGCGGCTGACGATGCAGACTGCTCGATCTTCGCAGTTTCCGCTCTTATCTCCACCAGAGAGTTCGGCGAGACCACTCTTTACAAACTCATGGTTGCCAAATCAGGCGGAATCATCGGCAAGATTAAATCTAAGCTTTACAACTACTGCTTCACCGAGTACACTGCAAACCTTGCAGCTCTTGATATCATGAGAGACGCATTCTATGCAACCGATATCTCCGAGATAGGCAATATCTCCGCAGTTGATTATATTTACTGCCCCGTAAACGTACTTGTTTACGACAACGGTTCTCTCCTTATGAGAGTTAAGGACGGCGCAGAGTCTGAGACCGGCGTTACTCCTTACGGATTCGGTGCCGCAACTTACAGTGAGTACAACAAGGAATACATCAAGGTTCTTGCTCTTGCAAACGATTATGATGTAAACCTTATCGGAACCAAGGACGGCTATGTAACGTTCGTTAAGGATATCGCTGCTGACAACGAGGCAGGTTTTGAGGATTACTCATTCACCGAGGTTCGCTGTGCAGAAGGTTCCAAGATCGTTATCTCCGGACTTACCTATAACGTAACTCTTGACGGTGAGACCAATGCTTACGAGCTTAACGACGACTTCGTTATCCCCGAGGGCAAGACCGTTACCGTTAAGGACGTTATCGACGCTACCGTAGACGTAGGTAAAGACGAGGTTAACTCCTTAGCAGCTAAGATTAAGGCTATCTTCCAGAAGATCATCGACGCTATCAAGAATCTCTTCAAGATTGCGTAAGTTGATTTAG
>DJEG01000019.1:0-3356 GCA_002431305.1 Ruminococcaceae bacterium UBA5904
AGCAGTAAGCAAGAAGAAAAAGAATGCCGAATTAAACGGCGAAAACGATAAAGCGTCTTCCGGCGAAAAGACCGAAGATAAAAACAGCACCGACAGCAAAGAGGAATAAACAGTATTTTCCTTTAACATAATTTAAGCGTCATTTAAGTTTGACGTTATATTCTCAATGTGGGACAATATACGCGGGACTCTCGGAGGTAATCTAAGGATTATGAACAAAAAGCTATCATCCGTTTTAATGCTGATTACAACTCTGATACTTTGCTGTACATGCGCGTTTGTTTCGTTTGCCCAAACGACGACAACGACTGCTTCCGGTTCGATTGCGGACGCGGTACAGGGCGCGCTGTCCGACAGCGGTCTGTCCGACGCGGTCAACGATGTTATCGGCGGAATTCAGGACAGCGGGGGCATTTCCGATGTTGTGGGAGGAATCTCAGACAGAATTTCGGGAAGCCTCAGCGACTATTCGTCCATGCTTGACGGAATTTTAAACGGCGGTTCGCAGACGCAGACCACGACCTCCGCGCAGGTAACACAGTCGTTCGGAAACTTTGCACTGCCGAACTCCCCCATGCAAAACAACACCCCGAACAGGGTAACGAGCGCCGAGACAACAGTACCCGAAACAACAGCACCGACCACAGCGGTACCGCAGACAACTGCCGCGCCAAAACCGACGACTGCCCCGAATGCCGGCGTAACGGCAGCGGGACTTTCAACCGCAGACAAAAATGAGTCCAAGGGTTCGGGAATATGGATTTTCACAGCAGTTGTCGCCGCGATTATAATGGTTGTAGTCGTTACGCTCATAGCTGTTACGGGACATACCGAGTTCAATTCCAGAGTTTACGACAAATCGACGATAAAAAGCGTCAGAAAGACCTCAGCTTCTGAGGTTGAGTTTGACGATGACGAACCTATGGATAATATCATGTATGCCGGCGCCCGCGACAAGGATTCGCACGGCTCAAGAGGTTGATATTTTATGAAGAAAAAAATTATTTCCGTGATTCTTGCGCTCTTCATGTGCATATCACTGAGCGTTACCGCGTTTGCGTACGATTTATTCTATGATACGTACAAAAAAGCGGCGGAGGCTCTGCACGAAAAATACCCCGACATATCCGTCGACGATTTCATGGACGAGTTTTCGAATTTTCTGAACGAACCGCTCGATCAGGAAAAAATCAACGAGGCGATACAGAATCTTATAAACCGTATGACGCCCACGACCGATCCCAACGCGGAAACTACAACAAAAAAAGAGACGACGACTAAGAGGGAAACCACGACAAAAGAGCGGACGACAAAACGCGAGGAAAGTACGACGGCGGCTCCTTCGTTTACGATTCCCAGCGGTATCAGAAATAATAACAACAATCATAACAATAACACAACTGCTCCGAATATCGGAGAGATTACAATCCCTCAGGTAACCGAGAATTCGTCATTTACGCAGACAGTCCCGGTAGTGAGCATGTATCAGCAGAATTCACCGAACATCAACAACAACAAAACTTCGGACACACCCGGCACCGTCAGCGACAAATCGACCGTTTCGAGCAAGACGATTATGGCGTGGGTAATAATCGCCGTCGGCGTTATGCTTCTTATCGTAAGCATTGTCGTTATTGTAATGTCGTCAGACAGACGTTCGTCATCTTCGCGCAGGAACAGAAAACGTATGCGCAAAAACGGAGGAGCCAGAAAAGATTACGTTCCGTTTACGGAGACAACGATGCCCGAGGTTACGGTAAATACAGCGGCGGATTTGGCTGAGAAAAAGCACCTTTACGCTAAGGCGGACAAAGCCGGGGACTACAAGTCGTTCTTTGATTCGTCCACCGCTTCCGCGCTTGACTCCGCGGTTATCGTAGCGGCGGAAGGTTCGTCGTACACCGGCAGTTCGGCTCCCGATGTCGATACAACCGTTGCGGAAAACATGCTTAAAAAATCCGCAAAAACGGTACGTGTGTGCGAAGACTGCGGTACAACCGTTCCCGAGGATATGATGTTCTGTCCGAAATGCGGAACATTCATGGGCATAGTAAGCGACGTTCCGGCACAGAACGAAACTGCCGGAGAACCGTCCGACAGTGTTACAGAACCGGACGAAAACAACAGCGAAAAAGAAACCGTTACAACAGCGGAATAAATATAACAGTTACATCAGCAAACAGAGTACGGGCGGATAATTAAAAAACCGCCTGTATTTTTTTATAAAAAAATCCGCAGCCCGCAATTTCACGGGTTACGGATTATGTATTTAAATAAATTTATCCGACAAATCAGCAGATTCCCTGAGCCGACATAGCGTCGAGAACCTTTTCAAATCCGGCGATATTCGCGCCCTTTACGTAATCGTTGTCGAATCCGTATTTCTTAGCTGCGTCGTCCATGTTGTGGAATATCGTTACCATAATATGCTTCAACTTGCTGTCAACATTTTCGAACGTCCATGTAAGTCTCTCGCTGTTCTGCGACATCTCAAGAGCCGATACTGCAACTCCGCCGGCGTTAGCGGCTTTTGCGGGCGCTACGAGAATACCGTTTTTCTGAAGATACTCGGTTGCCTCTGCGGTTACGGGCATGTTCGCGCCCTCCGCGACTGCGAAACAGCCGTTTTCTTTAAGCATTTTCGCGTCGTCAATATTAAGTTCGTTCTGCGTGGCGCACGGCAGAGCCACGTCGCACTTAACGCTCCATACTCCTCTGCCCTCGTGATATTCCGAATTGGGACGGTACTTTTTATACTCGGTAAGTCTCTTTCTTTCGACTTCCTTAATCTTTTTAAGAGCCTTGATGTCAATTCCATCGGGGTCGTATACCCAGCCGGTTGAATCACTGCACGTTACGGGCTTAGCGCCGAGCTGTAAAGCCTTTTCGATAGCGTAAATAGCAACGTTACCCGCGCCCGAAACACATACGGTTTTACCGGAAATGTCCAGTCCGTTGCATTTAAGCATTTCCTCCGTAAGATAAAGAAGTCCGTAGCCGGTCGCTTCCGTTCTCGCAAGAGAACCGCCGTAGGAAAGACCCTTGCCCGTCAGAACGCCCTCGTTGAGCTTTCTGATCCGCTTATACTGACCGTAAAGGTAGCCTATCTCTCTGCCTCCGACTCCGATATCGCCGGCGGGAACGTCCGCGTCCGCGCCGATATGTCTGTAAAGCTCAGTCATAAAGCTCTGGCAGAACGCCATGATCTCTCTGTCGGACTTACCCTTGGGGTCAAAATCCGAACCGCCCTTGCCTCCGCCGATGGGAAGACCGGTGAGCGAATTTTTAAATATCTGTTCGAATCCTAAGAATTTAATAATACTGATATTTACCGACGGATGGAAACGCAGACCGCC
>DJEG01000019.1:3479-5900 GCA_002431305.1 Ruminococcaceae bacterium UBA5904
TCGTCAACCCACGGAACTTTAAAGAAAATCTGCCTGTCGGGCTCGGTAAGTCTTTCGAGAATAGCGTCGCGTTCATACCTTTCCTCGTCGCTCTCGATAACGGGTCTTATGGAATTGAGAACCTCGTGTACCGTCTGTAAAAATTCGGGCTGATCGGCGTATCTTACGTCGAGCTCGTTTAAAATTCTGTTTGTGTAACCTGTCTTTGACATCAGTGTGTACCTCCGAATATTGAAAATAAAAGTATTAGCAATTTATATATGAATCAGGCGGACATTAAAACGCCTTTTTTCATTCATTTTATTCATTTGACCGCGGAAATGATACGCTCGGAAACAGCTCGTTTTGTTATACACTCGTCCATCGCCGTTTTTTCTATAAACCTCTGCGCTGTCGCTTCGTTCATTTGATAACGGTCAATCAACGCCCATTTTGCGCGGTTTACGATTCGTATTTCCTCCATTTTTTCCTCTAATTTTGCGGTTTTCTGCTCAACTTTTTTCATTCTCTCTCTCGTCGAACACAAAAGCCGTAACGACTGATTTATAATCGAAACCGAAGTCGGGACGGGAACGGTCAAAACGCCGTACTCAGTCAGAACTCCGCTCACATCGTCGAACCTCTCATTTTTTATAAACATCATAACGCCCGACGAGCTCTGTGAGCAGATATCAACCGCGAGGTCTATGCCGTTTCCGTCGGGGAGAGGCGAATTTATCATAATAAGGTCGTAGCTTCGCGACAGCAGTTCGCGCCTTGCAGAGGATATGCTCGACACTGTTTTGACAGGGCTGAACTTCGACTCATTAAGGAGAGCGCGCAGGGAAATATTGAATTTTTCGTTCGCCGATACGGTAAGAACGCTGTAAACCGTCTGCATTTCCATCCGCGCCGTTCACCTCCGAATTTATTTTGATTTTAAATTATATTTTCGTTTCGGCAAGGCAAAGAAACGCCGAAAGCCTAACGGCTTTCAAGTTTCTTTAACGCAGGCGAAGCGGAAAGAGGGTGAATATAAACCTTATGGGTTCGACTCTCTTTTGCTATAGTTATTTATAACCGACTGCGGAACATATCTTTTTATAAACTCGCTTTCGACCGCGTATTTCACCGCCTCGTCAAACGACAGCGGGAGCGTGTCGAAACCGGACATGTCAGCTGAATTAACGTCAACCGCCTCGACGGGTTCCAGGTCGGATTCCGTACTCTCGAGACACGCGTAAATTATAAGAGCAAACGCAAGATACGGATTGCTCAGCGGGTCAGGCGAACGAAGCTCGGCTCTCCTGCTGTCCTCGCTTACGTATGCGGGAATTCTTATAAGCTGGGAGCGGTTCTCACGCGACCATGTGATGTATTTGGGAGCCTTATTCGTTCCGAAACGCTCATATGAACGCCTGTCGGGATTTAAGAACAGAGTCATTTCCTTTATTTTATTCATAATTCCCGAAATAAAGCGGGGCATGTATTTGTCGTTATCCGAATTTAATGATATATTGATATGAAAACCGTTTCCGGGCTTGTCGGCAATAGGTCTCGGCGAAAAATCGGCGCACAGACCGTTGACCGCAGTCACCGTATTTACGACCGTTTTAAACGTTACGGCGTTGTCCGCGGCGGTAAGCGGGTCGGAATGTATGAAGTCGATTTCGTTCTGACCGGGTCCCTCCTCGTGATGCGAGCTCTCGGGATAAATACCCATTCGTTCAAGCGTAAGGCAGATTTCACGGCGTATGTTCTCGCCCTTGTCGTCGGGAGCGATGTCCATATAACCCGCATTGTCGTAAGGAACCGAGGTCGGTTCGCCGTCGTCATTTCGTTTGAAAAGATAGAATTCAAGCTCTGAGCCGAAATTAAAATAAAATCCTTTTTTTTCCGCATCTGCAACCGCATTTTTCAAAAGTGCTCTCATATCACCCTCAAACGGCGTACCGTCGGGATATCTTATATCGCAGAACATGCGCACGACCTTGCCGTGTTCGGGTCTCCACGGAAGAACAGCGATAGTCGACGGGTCGGGATGCAGGAACAAATCGGAATGAACCGCGCCCGAAAATCCGTCGATAGCCGAAGCGTCGATACCCTTTCCGTATTTAAAAACTTTTTCGAGCTGCGTGGGCAGAACCGAAATATTCTTCTGTCTGCCGTATATGTCGCAGAACGCAAGACGGATGAACTTAACGTCCTCTTCTTCGACATACTGGATTACTTCTTCTTTTGTGTAACTCATGATACGCCTGCTTTCGCCGTAATCGGTAATAAAAATAATGCGCCCATCCGTACGGACAGAATACACCGTGGTAAAATACCGCCTTGTACTCCGTAATCCCGTATACGAATGAACGCCGTTGCTCATTATCTTTTATTATTTTATCACAATACGCCGTCGTTGTCAACTCAACATAATATCCAAACACATAT
>DJEG01000133.1:0-2669 GCA_002431305.1 Ruminococcaceae bacterium UBA5904
AAATACATCTGCGTTCATATTGACTATACGGATTTTTAGGAGATATACATATGAAAATTATAAGATTTCTGGCGGCTGTTTTCACCGTTCTTTTCGCCGTTCCTTCCGTATTTGCCGAGGCAAAAAAAGAGATAAACGAAAACTACGAATATCAGAATGCGCATCTTCAGGCGCTCGAAGAATTCTATTCCGACTACACGCCCGCCGACGAAAACTCGTTCTGCGCATTCGACCTTAACGAGGCTTTAAATAACGGCGTTAAATTCAACGAGGTTTCGTTTATAGCGACTCACAACAGCTATGAACGTCAGGGATGCGACGCATATAAAAAGGTATATAACAAATTAAGCGGCCTCACATTCGGAATCGTGTCCGAATCGCGCCCCGAATTCGAAAACGAGAATCTGACCGACCAGTTTGAAGCCGGAATCAGAAGCGTCGAACTCGACGTTGAGACTAAGGACGAAAACGGGAACGTAAGTTTCGTCGTTTCACATAAACCCGGAGTCGAAATCCGCTCGACATGCTACGATTTTCAGAAGGCGCTGACGGAGATTAAAATGTGGTCTGACCATAACCCCGGTCATCTCCCGATTACGATTATAATAGAGCCGAAAAAGGACGTTCCGTTCTACTCGGGTCTTAAGAATTTCACAGTCGGCTATGCTCAGAAGCTCGACGAGGTTATAAAAGAGACGCTCGGCGATACGCTTCTGACGCCCGCGGACATGATGGAAAACTATGCGTCGTTTAAAGAGATGAGAGAAAACGACGGCTGGCTCACGCTTGAAGAAACGCTCGGCAAGGTAATGGTTCTGCTCCACGACACGACGATAACGGAGAAATACATCGCCCTGGACAAGAGTATTAAAACTCAGGCGATGTTCCCGATGCTCAGAGCCGACGACGCGGACAGAGACTGCGCCTCGTTCCTTCTTATTAATAAGGCAAACGACGCACTTCGGAATTCGCAGAAAATCATTTATGATAAAAAACTTATTGTCAGAACGAGAACCGACAATTTCTACACTAAGGAAAAGGACTGTGACAAAGACGCGGCGATTGAGAGCGGTGCAAATATAATTTCGACCGATCACCCCGTGTTTAACAACCCCGAACGCGAATACGATTACGCGGTGACGTTCGACGGCGGTTATACCGTCAAATTGAATACGAAATAATAACTAAACGGGACTTTGTGAAAACGAAGCCCCGTTTTTACTGCAAAAAAAAGCGTTGGCGGACACAGAGGCACTTGTAACAATTTGTAACCTCGGCGTAAGCACTTGTAACACACTTTTATAAAAATATATGTTATACTTATATTGAGAAAAGCGGTAAAACAATTTTTAAGGAGGTCAACGCCATGAAAAAAGTACTGTCGGTATTAATTGCATTTTTATGTTTTGCGGTTCTGTTTTCATCATGCGCGAACAAAACGGGCGAAGATATAACCGGCGAACCGTCGTCAGCCGAAGAAAAAAGCCTGCCGATGTTTACGGATTCACTGAAAATCGACCTCGGCAAAGCAAAGCTTTACTTCACGACCGACCATAAAAATTCGGTAAGCAGTGTAAGAAACGGTTTTACCATGCTCGGCGATTTCTGCGCGGACATTATCATTTCGTCATACATTGACGAGGGCGAGGAGTCGATTCAGCCCGACAACGTAAATTGGGGCGGTTACGATATAAAAAACGATGAACTTACAAAGTTTTTAAACAATGACTTACTTACCGCCGACTTTGTAAGCTCAGACAGCGTTATAATGAACGACACGGATTTATATGAATTCGTCACGCCCAAACACGACGAAAACAATAACAACAAATGCGTCCTCATATGCGCGTCTTATTCATACAGCGAATGCGTAAGCGTTCTGACGATTGACTATTCCTCGCCGACGAACATTAAAATGTCGAAACTGAACGACGAAGAATTCATTTACCTTGCAAATGATTTAATGAAATATAATGTTAAAACAAAGGAAAACGTTAAATTCGTAACGCCCGAAAACGGGGTTAAAATCGTAAACGTGTGCGCTTATAACAATTTAGTTTATATAATCTGCGACGTTTCGGGCAAAAAACAGCTGAGAATTTACGATTCGGACGGCAAATTACAGTCAACGGCAATGTTCCCCGACTCGTCGATTATATGCAATGAATTCAAGGTTTTCGCCGACTGCATGTTCATCGGGTATAACGATACCGCGATTTACAAACTCTCCGACGGCAAAATCACGCTTTTCGAAAAAGAACGAGACCCGGCGGAAATTTATCTTGTCCACGGTAATGCGAACGCGGTGAATACGAAAAACTGTCCGTATGTCATTTTCATGAAAAAATACACAACGTCAAACGGTGTCGAGAAGGAATACAAACTTATCAATCTGTTTAACGATAAGGTTTACGACATTTCATTCACCCCCGAGGAAGGCGAATTTACGGTTGTTTCAAACATTGTAACCGACGAATACGGAAACCTGATTGTTGAGATGCAATCAACCGACGAT
This sequence comes from Ruminococcaceae bacterium UBA5904, assembly GCA_002431305.1. Classification (GTDB taxonomy): domain Bacteria; phylum Bacillota; class Clostridia; order Oscillospirales; family Acutalibacteraceae; genus CALACW01. The sequence continues at coordinate 2,516 of DJEG01000133.1, forward strand.
AACGGCGAAACCGCCCCCGACTGCAAATATTATAAGGTCGATGCAACGGCGATAAAATTAACATTGGGAAATCAGCAGTAATTTACTGCATAAATTGTTTTTAAGGAATGAACAAATTATGTAGGGGAAGACATTGTCTTCCCGGGGTAAAGGC
>DJEG01000133.1:2806-12784 GCA_002431305.1 Ruminococcaceae bacterium UBA5904
TTCCCCTACAAAAAGAATGTTTACGCTTTGTAATATCTGCACGCGAAACGGCAGGCTGTACTTCATTTACAGCCCGCCGTTTTTATTTTGCAATTATTATATTTTCAAAAAATTAACCGTTTATTGAACTTGCCAGTCTCGCCGTAAATCTCAAAACGCTTCTCGCTTCCTTTGCGGTGACTTTCGTGTCCGAATTTATATCCGCCGCGTATGAGGTTACTTCATCCGCCGAATCGAGTTTTGCAGCAATTCGCAGTATAAGTCTCGCGTCCGCCGCGGTTATCTTGCCGTCAAAATTCACATCGCCCTTAATTATGACCGTATATTCGACATTATTATATGTAAACTTGAGTCCCGTCGGTATCGTAAGAGTATCGCCTATCGGAAGGTCGGTATTTTTAAACATCAGCTTAAACTCGGAACCGGTGATTCCCGACGTCTTACCGCTCACGGCGATTATATACGATTTACTGACCGTAACTCCGGAATCGGGATTCGGAACAATGCCGTTCGTGCCGTCGGTTGTCGGCTCGGGATTCGGCGATGTCGTCGGTTTATCGTCCGGGGAGGTCGTGGGTTCTGTAACGGGAGGCTTCGTTGCAGGCGCTGTTGTCGGCTCTGTTACGGGAGGCTTGGTTGTCGGTTCCGTTACGGGAGGTTTGGTTGTCGGCTCGGTTACGGGAGGAACGGGATTATCGCCGTGCGAAGAGGATAAAACGTATCCGCAGTTTATGCACGTTTTTCTCGTCATCGACGCGCTGTGCGCAGAAGCGGGGATTTCCTCTGTTACAAAGTCGTGCTTCGAACAGTTCGAACCCGAAACGAACGTAATTTCATTCGTATTTGCGTAAGTTTCGCCGACTGTTCCAGTATTGCCGTATATCGTAAAGCCGTCAATTGTTTTCAATCCGGCAAACATATCCTCGGGGTCAATGGGACTCCAGCCGAGCGCGTTGGTTCCTATATATTTAACAGAATCGGGAACGGTAACGCCCTTGCCGTAACCATATGTGAAGAACGCGCCCTCGTCAAGAACAACAAGCCCGTCGTTTAAGTGAACGGCCTTAATATTCGGCGCGGAGAATGCGTTATTGCCGACAAAGCGGACGGAATCGGAGAGATCTATGCTCTCGCACGCGCTCTCGTTAAACGCTTCCTGTCCTATATATTCGGCTCCGCCGAGGACGATATATTTTAAATTTTTGCATAGCGCAAAAGCCGAAGCGTCAACGCGTTTACAGCTTGCCGGGAGAATAACGCCGACTATTCCGAGCTGTTCTTTAAACGTGTTAAGCTCTGTCTGACCGTCGCAGAAATATTCGGAGACGCTGACGGTGCCTGGTTTGAGCGAAACAACCGTATTGCTCGGCGCGTCGCCTTTGTACGCGTACGCAACCTTGCCGAAATACACAACGCCGTCGGACTGCGAGTTAAACCACGCGGTGTTTTGAAACGCAAGCGATTTTACCCTCGTTACGTTTTCGGTAAGCGAACCGAAATCGGTGAGCGACGTACAGTCGGAGAAACACGAATCGCCTATAAATCTAACGTTTTTACCTCCCTTAATACTCTTTAAGTTCGTACAGTTCGAAAATGCGTTCTGTCCGAGAACCATTACGGAGTCGGGAATCGTAATGCTCATAAGGGAGTTAAGATTCGCCAGTGCGCCGTTCTCGATTATTCTGACGTTCTTAAGGTCAACCGATACCGTATCGGACTGCCCTCCGTTTCCGAATATTCCGCCGCCGCGCAGTTCAAGCGTATCGTCGGGCAGAACGACGTTTTTTGTTTTGCCGAAGCATACGTCCTTTAAAACGACGTTACCCTCGGGCAGTTTTGATATTTTAACATTCTGACAGCTTGCAAAACAGCTTTCGCCGAGCTTTGCACGGGCGGGAAGCGTTATGTTTTCAAGTTTCTGCATGCCCTGAATGTTTATATAATCGACGCTCTCGGGAATTTTCAGATTTTTAATATTACAGTAATATCCCGCATCCTCTATCGTAATCGATTTAAGAGTGTCGGGAAGAATAAGCTCGTCAACATCCTGTAAATCATTTTCGATAAAAACAGTCTTTGTACCGGCGCGGACGGTAAGCTTCGACGGATATGCGTTATACTTCGGTCTGCCGATATAGACGGAGCCGACATACATATCTTCATCGTCGGAACGGTCATACAGCCATTTTGTCTCGGAAAAACAACTCGTCTCGGCTTCAATCAGAGAATCGGGAAACGATATTTTTTCGAGATTTGCGCAATTGTTAAAAGCGCAGTCCTCCAAAACCGTCAAGCCCTCGGGAAGATTGATACTCGTAAGAGCTTCACAGTCACTGAACGCGCTGTTGTTTATCCGTTTTAATCCTTTATTAAGCGTAACGGATTTCAACGCCGAACAATCGCAGAATCCGTTATCGTCTATAACTTCAACGCTTGACGGAATAACAACGCTTTCGAGCGTGCCGGTTTCATAAAACGCATATTGTCCTATCTCTTTTACACTCTGCGGAATCGTAACGCCCGTGATTTCACTGCCGTAAAACGCCCTGGGTGCGATTGTCTTAACGGAATCCGGGATAAGGGGAGTTTTGCTCTCGCCCTTGTAAGCAAGCAGCTGATTCTGCCAGACGAAAAAGTCGGACGAATTATCATCGTAAAGCCATTCGTTATAAAGAGATGACAAAAAACCGGCAAATTCATCGCCGTACATCAGCGAGCCGAACGCACCGCCGTGCACAAAAGTATTATTACCCTTAAATGTTACGTCGGAAAGATTCGTACAGCCGTAAAACGCACCGCGTTCTATATCCGTAACGCTCGCGGGAATTTCTATTTTCAGAAGCTCCATGTTTTTTCCGAACGCATTTTTGCCGATGGTTTTAAGTCCCTCGGGCAGAACGATCTCCCGAAGAGGCGAAAACCTTGATGTCGCCCAGTCTGTCGGCTGATAAAAAGCTTCGTCGGAAATATATGTTACCGTATTCGGCAGAATAATCTTTTGCACAAACTCATTCGGATAGGAAGAATCCTCATAGGTATGAAAGCTTTTAATTCCGACTACGGTGTAACCGTCGATCTTCGACGGAACCGTGACCTCTTTAAGATAACCCGAATATGACGTTATCTCAATTTCATTTTCGGAAACGAACGCGTACGTATAGCCGAACGCATCGTCGCTCGGATTCTTTTCCTCGCCGAGAAAAGCCCCCGCGGGAGATGAAACCGCAAAAACAAGCGTTAATGCAAGAAATACACAAAGAACGGATATGATTCGTTTTTTCATGTTTACTCCTCCGAATTATTATGGTTAATTATATAATACAATAATTGTGCACCACTGTCAATTAAATTTAACACTTCACCGGATTTTTATTAAAAAAGTCGTTAAAAATATAAAAAAGGAGCCGTAAAAACTCGTTTTACAGCTCCTGATTTACTTAACCGGAATAGGAAAAAAGAATTTTATAATTTACATGCAATGACAAATCCCTCATAATTTGCATCGACACTATTCACTCTTCACTCGTGCCGTTACAGCCTGCATTCCGGGGATAGGAAAAAATGTTCGGAATGAATCAACCGAACCTCAGGCGCCGTCCAAAACGGCGCTTGAGGCTTGCCCGACGGCGTACAAAAGTACTCCGAGGGTGAGGGTGGTTCATAGCAAAAAAACATTCAGCTTTTATAGTTTTTTTGCGGTCCGGGCGTTTTTAACATCCCCGTATCCGTATCAAGTGATTGACTTAATAAGTCTCGCGGCAAATCTCAGAATGATTCTCGCTTCGGACGCCGTTATCCTGCCGTCGGAGTTGAGGTCTGCGCCGTTCTTCATAATTTCGTCCGCGTTTTCGAGTTTCGCGGTAATTCTCAGAATGAGTCTTGCGTCGGAAGCGGTCAGCTTTCCGTCGGGAGAAACGTCGCCCTTAACGGTAACGGTGTATTCCTCTCCGTTGAAAGTAAACTTCATTCCGTTATAAATGAGTGCGTCGCCGGCAATCGGAAGTTCGATATCACCGTTGAAACGGGCTTTAAAATCGGCCGCCGTCATACCCGAAGTCTTTGTCGGAATATTTGTTACCGAACGCGTCTCATTATTTATAATGATATCATTTTCTCCGCTGACTTCAAGTTTAAATTCGGGGTCGAATGCTCCGCAGACGGTGCACTTGCCCTTTTCGAATTTATGTCCGAGGGCGGGGATTTCCTTCTGTTCTTTTAATATTTTACCGCAGACAGAACACTTCTCGCCGTCGGTAAGTCCTGTTTTTTCACACGAAGCGGGGTTGCCCTTTACGGTTACGCTCTTGTGTCCGAGAGCGGGGATTGACTTCTGCTCTTTTATCGCCTTACCGCAGACTGAGCACTTTACGCCGTCGGTAAGACCCGTTTTTTCGCACGTTGCAGCCGTGCCCTTAACGTCAACATTTTTATGTCCGAGCGCGGGAATCTCCTGCTGAGCCTTCAGTACTTTATCGCATACGGAGCACTTTGTTCCCTCTGTAAGTCCGCTCTTTTCACATGTCGCCGGAACAGCCTTAATCTCGGTTTCCTTATGACCGAGAGCGGGGATATTCTTCTGTTCGGTTGTCATCTTACCGCATACGGAGCACTTTACGCCGTCGGTAAGTCCGGCTTTTTCGCATGTTGCGGGCGTACCCTTAACATCAACATTCTTGTGTCCGAGGGCGGGAACAGCCTTGCCGTCGGCGAGCTTGTCACCGCACCCGGTGCAGTATGTGTCTCCCGTATAGCCTTCCTCTTCGCATGTCGCGTCCTTGACATTCTTGAGCTGAGTTTCGGTGTGTCTGCACTTCGTTATAAATCTGAAACCGTTTTCGCCGGCGTATGCTTCGGCTGCGGTGCCGGCATATCCGGAAACGGTGAAGTCGGTAACCATGTTGACTTCCTTGGCGATATAATCGACATATCCGAATGCCGTATCGCCGATATATTCTACGCTCTCGTCAAGAGAAACCTTCTTAAGTCCGGTGTCGTTGAACGCGCCCGTGCCGATATACTTAACGCTCGAGGGAATCGAAACGTCCGTAAGGGATGAGCATCCCGAGAACGCATGGTCAGCAACGGCTGTCGTGCCGTCCTTTATGCTCAGAGCGCCCGTAACGCCGTAGGGGTCTGCGTGGATAAGGTAATTTCCGATATAGACAACGCCGTCGGTGTTGTATTTTTCGTTATCATAAACAGCCGTACCGCTGAAAGCGTTCGAACCGATTTCGCGTACGGATGTCGGAATTGTAACCTCAGAAAGTGAATCTGCGCCCGCAAGCGCGCAGTAAGCGATTGCAACAGTGCCGGATTTTACGGTATATTTTTCGGTTTCTGAATCAAAATCATTGTCAAGAAGATAATTTCCTACGTAGAATGCGCCGTCTGCCCAGTTTGCGTTGTCATCATAGTACGCCGTACCGCGGAACACCGTGTAGTCAAGTCCTTTTACGTTATCGCCTATTTTAATATTTTTAAGATTCGAACAGTGAGCAAACGCATACTCTCCGATATACTCGACCGACGCGGGAATTGTAACGCCGGTGATGTTTTCGTTCAGATAAAATACCTCTTCGTCGATTCTCTTTGTGCCGTCCTTAATTTTGATACTGCCCTTAACTTTTTCGGAATCCGATGCAATGAGCGTCTTTCCGACATAGAGAATTCCGTTGTCCCAAAGACTGCTGTCCGAGAGAAGTTTAGTACCCGTTATCATATTTAATGCGATTTCGGCGTCGCCCTTAACGTCGATTTTTTCGAGCAGTTTGCTGTCTGCAAACGCGTTGAGTCCTATTTCGGCAACGGATGCGGGAATCTCAAGTCCCGTTAACAAATCGCACTCTGCAAACGCGCCGTAACCTATTGAAACGGTACCCTCGCGGACAACGTAATTGCCCTCGATAATTCTGTTTTTGCACGTAACGAGGTGATTTCCGACATAGAGAACGTCGCCGTCCCAGTTTGCGTCGTCGGCATAAAACGCTGTGTTTGCAACGGTGCCCGCGGTGATTCCGCCTACGGAATCGGGAACATTTATTTCATGAAGCGACGAACAGTCGGCAAACGCAGCCGTGCCGATTTTCGAAACAGAATCGGGAATCGTTACGGATTTAAGCGTCTTGCACTCGCTGAAGGCATATGAGCCGATATACGCAATCGATGAGGGAATCGTAATATTATCGAGCGCGGTACAGCCCGAGAATGCGGCGGAGGGGATGGTGTGAATCGATTCGGGTATGGTGACGCCCGTAAGTTTTTCACAGCCTCTGAACGCGCATTCGCTTATGGAAACAACGTTTTCGGGGATTACGTAATTGCCGGAAACAACGTCGGGTTTTGCGGATATGAGGTGATTGCCGATAAACAGCACGCCGTCTGCCCAGTTCTTTTCATTTTTATAATATGCGGTATCAGAAAACAGACTTGCGCTAAGACCGGTTACGGAATCGGGAATCGTAATATTATTAAGCTTCTCACAGCCCGAGAAAATGTACGAGCCGAGACTCATTGCATGTTCGGGTATCGCGATTGATTCGAGCACAGTACAGCTATCGAACGCATATGAATCCATAGTCGAAACGTATTCCGGAATTTCGATATTTTTAAGCGCGGAGCAGTTCGAAAACGCACTGTATCCGATTTCAATAACAGAATCGGGGATTGTGACTTTTTCGAGAGCGGTACAGCCGTAGAACAGTTCGTCCGCAATATTTTTAAGTCCCGCGGGGAGAACAACCTCCTTAAGAGACGAACAGTATTCGAATGCGCCCTCGCCCACGGAGCGTACGCTCTCGGGTATGCTGATTTCCTTTAAATTTTCACAGCTTCTGAACGCATAATCTCCGATTCTCGTAACGCCGAGGGGCAGAACGATTTTTTCAAGAGAACTGCATTTTTTGAACATATATGAATCTATGCTTGTAATCTTCGAGGGAATATTTATCTCCTTAAGCGACGTACAGCCTTCGAACGCGCCGTTGTAATATGAACAACTAAAGTCGGTAAAGTCCGTAATCGTATCGGGAAGCGTGATTTTCGTAATTGATGTATTGCCCGCAAACGCCGAAAGTTCAACGGCGGTAACAGCTTTTCCGTCATATGAATCGGGAACGGTTATCTCGGTTTTTTCGCCGTTATAAGCGCTGAGAACAAGAGTGCCGTCCGAGCGGGAGGTAAACATAAAATCATAATTGTCTTCGTCCTCGCCGGTAAGCGAAGCGAGGTTAAGCTCTCTCGAACTGCTCGAATTGTAATCGGACAAAGTTTCACTTGTAAAAGTATATTTGGCATCCAGATATACTTTTTCAACGCCGTCCGCTATGCTGAACTTAAAATCGGCAAGCTCGACAGAATTATAGGAAAACGAATTGTTAACCGTCACTGCGGAAACGTAGTTCTCATCCGCATCGTTAACTCCGGACGTAACCGAGAAACCGGAAATGCTTCTGTTCTCGGACGAGATAAACGAAACGGCGTCAGTATCAAAGGTAAAAAATGTCTGCGCTGTGCAATACTCTGCAATGTTCTGCATTTCGACGGTAACGGACAGCTCGCGCGTGTCCGGGTCGAAAACCGAGTTGAATTCGACATACGGCGGGTCTTCCTCGGCAGCCGACGAGGAGAACCCGAGCGACGAGAATACAGACAGTGTCATCATCACTGCGAGTAAAACGGAAATAATCCTGCGGGGGTGTTTTTTCATTTAATATTCCTCCGAATCAAATTTTTCGGTACAGTCACATGTATGATACCATATTTGTATAACATTGTCAATAATTTTATAAAAATATATTAAAATTTATAGAACGCGGACAATGATTTGTTGTAAGGCTCAAACCCGGAAATTTCATACTGCTGAGGCATTGTTATCATTCATAAACAAGTCAGCCCCATGCGGGAAGGTAATATATAATAAGGTATATAAAAAATAAAAAATTTAATTATTAAGTAATGAGACAAACAGATATCGACAAAAAGTTGTCTTATTGGTAAAAATTTTACCTTAAAGTATTGACATTTGGTTTTTTCCCTGCTAAAATATGATAGAAAGTTAAGAATAAATGTTAATTCAATCAATATTTCGGTTTTTCGGAGGTATTTTGTTATGAAACCCAGACGCGCATTATCGTTTCTGATGTCGTTCGTCATGGTTTTGTCCGTGTTCTCGGGCGTAACGTTTTCATCGTTCGCCGCGGACGACCCGACGGTTGAACTTGAGACCGCATACGACAGCGAAACGGGCGAAGTTACACTTGACGTTGTGCTTAAAAATATGAGCGGTCATAATACTGCAACTATAGGTATATCTTATCCCGACGATGTTCTCGAGTATACAGGACATGAGACACATTCGCTTGGTAATGGTGTCATTGTCGAGGCGGGAATCCGTGCGGGTGAAACGACTCTCAGTCTTTCCGTGATGACATCTTCGGAGTTTAATTCCGACGAGCTGAGACCCGTTACATTTAAACTCAAAAAAATTGCAGACGCCGACGAGGCTGTTTTTGAAATCACCTCGGACAGTACGGTTGACGATTCAATAAGCATTTCGGGCTCCGCTGCCGTCGACATCAGCGCGGTTTATGTGCCGGCTCCGGGACTCAACTTTGATTCGAGTTTTGACGAGTCGTCGAGAATTCTGACGCTGACCGTTTCCGCCTGCAATATGAAGGGACATACTACTATTACGGGATTTATAGATTTTCCGACGGACGACGTTGAATATATTTCTTCCGAGAAACTGAATACAAAATATATTATAGCATGCGGACTGCGTACCGATAACAAGGCTCTTTCCGCAGGTGTAATGACGTCGAAAGAATTCGATGAAGATTCGTTTGAAATTGCCGAATTTAAACTTAAAGTAAAGGATTTTGTAAACTCGGTTGAATTTACCGTTGCGTCGGACAGTGTTGTTGACGACAGCATAGTTATGACCGGTTCGTACGAGGTTTCGATTCCGAATTCGGGCGACGACGGAAGCGTACATATTGAATCTTCATTCGACGACTCAACAAAACTGCTTACGGTCGAGCTTTACGCCGACGGCGCAAAGGAGTCTGCGGACGTATTCTTCTCATACCCGAGCGATATTCTCGAGTTTGTTTCTGCCGAGGGTGCGGATAATGACGCCGTTATGTCCGAGGCGGGCAGTCCTCAGGCGGGAATGATTTCATGCGCGGCTGTTATTCCTGACGAGTCCGACTCTTCACAGACGGTAAAAATTGCGGAATATGTTCTTAAGAAAACAGGAAGCGCCGATTCCGTAACATTTACGCTGACCGACGGCAGTAAGGTTGACGGTAATGATATATACGGTTCGTTTGTCGTTGATATTAAAACTGCCGGCGAAGCTCCGAAACTTGTTTTTGACTCGAGTTTTGATTCCGAAACCCGCACGCTGACTCTCGATGTTTCCGTTACGAATGCAAAGGGACATACGACGGTTACGGCTTTTGTGAATTTCCCTTACAACGATCTTGAGTTCATTTCGGCAAGGGATTACGGAAATGATTCTTATATAATGGATGCCGGTTTGACAACATCGTCACGCACAGTTTCTGTTGGGGCGATGACTTCAAAAGAGTTTGCCGAAAATACAGTAAAACTTGCAACATTTACATTTAAAGTCAAGGATGGAGTTGACAGCGTAACATTCAGTGTAGATTCCTACAGCGCTGTCGATGATGAAATAAGAATCGAGGCGGGCGATTACACCGTTTCGACAAAATCACGCAGTGCAGCAGACCCCGCGGTTGACGTTAAATTTGCGTTTGACCCGTCGACCCGACTTCTGACGGCAACCGTAACGGCGCTTAATTTAAAGGGACATACTACAGCTATAATTTGGCTTGATTATGATAAGAGTAAAGCTGATTTTGCAAATGCACAGGAAATAAATGATGATGATTACCATACAATTGTTTGCGGATATACGGCGGATTCCGCTGGGTGGCTGACAGCAGCAATGATGGC
>DJEG01000133.1:12841-12977 GCA_002431305.1 Ruminococcaceae bacterium UBA5904
ACTCCCTTGACATTGCTGAATTTACGTTATATATCAAACCTGATGTTGAGAGTCTTACTCTGACAGTTGTGGACGGCAGTGTTTACGACGATGAAATCCCCGTTGCTGTTGATTCGTTTACATTTAATGTCCTCGG
>DJEG01000014.1 GCA_002431305.1 Ruminococcaceae bacterium UBA5904
CGGGGGAAATCGCGTCCGAGCCCTCGGGAATCATTCTCGTTCTCGATACGTCGCCGACGATTTTAGCGCCGGGGAGATGACCGCCGATGCCGGGTTTTGCACCCTGCCCCATTTTAATTTCGATAGCCGAGCCCGCGTTTAAATACTTCTCGTGAACGCCGAAACGACCCGAGGCTACCTGTACGACCGTGTTTTCGCCGTAGACGTAGAAATCCTCGTGCAGTCCGCCCTCGCCGGTATTATATAATATTCCTAATTCCCCGGCCGCCCTTGCCAGCGCTTCGTGCGCGTTGTAGCTTATCGAGCCGTAGCTCATTGCCGAGAACATTATCGGCATGGAGAGTTCAAGCTGGGGCGACAGAGAAGTGTCCAGCCTGCCGTCGGGACGGCGCTTAATGTTAGACGGCTTCTTGCCCAGGAATACTTTTGTCTCCATCGGTTCTCTCAGCGGGTCGATCGGGGGATTCGTGACCTGCGAAGCGTTTATTAATATTCTGTCAAAATAAACGGGCGCGGGGTTCGGGTTTCCCATCGACGAGAGCAGAACGCCTCCGCTGCTTGCCTGTTTGTAAATTTCGTTTACCGCGCTCTCTGTCCAGTTCGCGTTCTCTTTAAACGTGCAGTCGTTTTTTATAATTTTTAATGCGTGTTCGGGACAGAACGAAACGCATCTTAAGCAGTCTACGCATTTCGACTCGTCCGACTTTATCAGACCTGTTTTCGAATCAAATATATGTACGCCGTTTGAGCACTGTTTAACGCATATACGGCACGAGGTACAGCGTTCGCGGTTTCTTACAACTTCATATTCGGGGATAATATAATCAAGTCCCATCAGTACGCGCCCTCCTTTACTTTGACGATAACGGGTTCTCCGCCCATCGGCGCACGGACGTTTCTGACGTCGGGTTCGATCGCGCGTATCGCGGATTCCTCGCTTGCAATGTAAACCATGTCGTCCTTTTCGCCGACGACCATGGAGCGCAGTTTCAGCCTGTCGTTTAAAGCCATGAGTCCGCCCTCAAATCCGAGAATTATCGAAAACGGACCGGTTATCAGAAGTCCCGGATAAATTTTTCTCAAGTAGCTTAACTGATCGGCTTCGAGCGGAGGTCTTGACTCAATCGTGCTCCAGAACGGCGCGGCGATTACCGAGGCGGTCTCTTCGAGCGTCAGCCCCTGCCGTCTTAAAAGGTAGTCGGCGATATAAGTTATGACCTCGGTGTCGGTCTGCAAGGTACATTTGTAGCCGAACATCTCTATGTAACGGCGGTTCGCGTCGTAGGAGGAAATCTCGCCGTTGTGAACTATCGAATAGTCGAGCAGTGCGAACGGATGCGCTCCGCCCCACCAGCCGGGCGTGTTCGTCGGGTACCTGCCGTGAGCCGTCCACGAGTAGGCGGAGTATTCCTCAAGCCTATAGAATCTGCCTACGTCCTCGGGAAATCCGACAGCCTTGAATACGCCCATATTCTTGCCCGAGGAGAACACGTACGCCCCCTCGAAACGCGTGTTTATATTCATGACCGTGCGTGCAACGTATTCCTTTTCGTCAAGCTGTAATCTCGACAGAACCGACGACAGCGGAGCGACGAAATACCGCCATATGAGCGGAACGTCCGTAATTTCGGGAGTTTTTCGTATCGGAATGTTTTCGGCTTTGACAATTTCGAAGCTGTCTTTTAAAAAGCGCTCGCATTCGACGCGTGATTCATTGTCTGTGTAGAATATATGAAGCGCGTAGAATTCCGCGTAGTCCGGGTAAATTCCGTACCCCGCGAATCCGCCTCCGAGTCCGTTTGAACGGTCGTGCATGGGAATCATGCTTTTAATTATTTTTTCACCGGTCATTTTGTTTCCGCTGCGTGAAATCATCGCGGATATCGCGCATCCCGACGGAATCCTGACCTGTCCCTCAAGTAACATAAGTATCACCGATTCTGATTAATTAGTGTAAAACAAAAAAATCGCCCCGAGGGGGGAATATCCCCTCGGAACGAACGTCATTGCTCTGTTATGAAACGTATTTTATCACTAAAAAAATCGTTTGTCAAATAACAGGGTCATTTTCTCCGTTTAGATTAAAAAACATAATGTAATAAATCGGAATATAGGTTATCTTGCCTTTTTTTGAGACCTTGCGTTCGTTTGAAACGACGAAAGCCTTTTTTATGTGATAATCCTCGTTTTCGACGAATGCGTTCAGCGCCCTGTGGGTAGTGTAGTCCTTGCCGGACTTTACCTCTATCGGAACAGCCGACAGACTGTCGTAGTCGTCGATGAAATAGTCAACTTCGCCCTTGCTTCTGTTGTCGTAGTAGAACAGGCTGTACCCGTGCGCGTGCAGTTCGCATGCTATCGCCGTTTCGTAGACGGAGCCCAGATTGACGCTGTTTTCGCTCTCGAGAACGGCGCGGACGTTGTTCCTGTATAATATATTCGTTAAAATTCCGACGTCGTTTAAATAAAGTTTCAGAAGATTTTTTCCGCTTGATTCAATCAGAGGGAATACGGGATTTGAAATTGCCTGAACGTTTAATGCGATTCCCGCGCTGATTAAATATTCGAACTCGTCGGAATAATCCGAAAAGGTTTTGCCCTTTTTATTTTCTATATCCTTTGCGACAACGCGTTTTTTCCTGTTTTCCATATTTGACGGAATCATTTCGTAAATTCTGCGTATTTTAAGTTTTCTTTCCTCGTCGTATTTTGACGCGTCGGCGGCGTAATACGAGTGAATTTCACTCTGAATTTCGCGCACAAGCGTTATGTTTTTGCTCTCGAGATATGAATTTACCGCGTCGGGCATGCCTCCGACGAGCAGATATTTTTTAAACAAATCCAATATTTTCGCATGCTCCGCCTCGCCGAGCGATTCGAGATTTTTAAATTTATCTCTCATTGCAGAAACGACGGATTCCCCGACACCCGAGGCGTACAGAAATTCCTCGAAATCGAGCGGGAACATCCTGATTTTCCGTATGCTTCCTATCGGAATCGACGTTGTCTGCGACAGCGTTACGCCGAGAAGCGAACCGCTTGCTATAAACGTAAACCTGCCGTCGCGTGACAGAAATTTAAGCAGAGTAAGAAACTTCGGATACGCCTGAATTTCGTCTATGAAAATCAGGGTATTTTCTTTTTCCTTCATTTTTTCGCCGGCAAGCATGCTCAGTTTTAAATAAAAGTCCTCCGTTGTATCGACAGAAGCAAACAGTTTCTCGCCCATGGAGTCCTCAATCATGTTTATTTCAATAAAATTTTTAAACAGTTTTTTTCCGGCGTGACGTATTATATATGTTTTTCCGACCTGGCGCGCGCCGTCGATAAGCAGTATTTTATCAGAACCGGACTTTAAGTGCTCTTCTATTGTTTTTTCTATTTTTCTATATAACATATAGTATATCAGCCCTTTAAAATGATTTTTCAATAAAATATTAGCATAAAAAATCTGACTTTTCAATGCTTTTTAAGCTATAAAAATATGACTTTTCAATACTATTTATACCCATAAAATATGACTTTTCATACTTTCTGATTTTATCTTCGTCAATTCCGACAAAAAAAATTGAATTTTTTTGTGAAAAAGGGGTTGACAAAAGGCGAAAAACGAGTATAATTCAACGCATAGAGACAAAGGCGTCTCAGAGTTTCACACTCTGAGGCGTTTTCTCTTTTATGGGTAAAAGTTAAGACGGGACAAAGGCGTCCTTGACCGGTATTTTCATATCGGGCGTGCCTTTGCCCCGTTCTTTATTTGCAGAAATGAAAATGAAAAGTAAAAGGATTAGAAAAGGAGAAATCATTATGACTACGGTATCTGATTATTTCGGCAGTCTCGTATTTGACGACAGAGTAATGAAGGCAAAGCTTTCTTCCGACATTTACGCGTCACTCAAAAAGACGATCGACGAGGGCGCGAGCCTTAAAAACGACGTTGCAAACGCGGTCGCTCTCGCAATGAAAGACTGGGCGGTCGAGAACGGCGCGACTCACTTCACGCACTGGTTCCAGCCTCTTACCGGAATTACGGCTGAGAAACACGACAGTTTCATCTCCCCCGCTCCCGACGGCAGAGTTATAATGGAATTCTCCGGCAAGGAGCTTATCAAGGGCGAGCCCGACGCGTCGAGTTTTCCCTCCGGCGGACTCAGAGCGACTTTCGAGGCAAGAGGCTACACCGCATGGGACCCGACTTCATACGCGTTTATAAAGGACAAAACGCTCTGTATTCCCACGGCGTTCTGCTCGTACGGCGGAGAGGCGCTTGACAAAAAGACCCCGCTGTTAAGGTCTATGGAGGCTCTTAACAAACAGGCGCTGAGAATATTAAAATTATTCGGAAATACCGACGTAAAATGCGTACGCACTTCGGTAGGTCCCGAGCAGGAATATTTCCTTGTAGATAAGGCAATGTATGAAAAGCGCAAGGATTTAATGTTCACCGGCAGAACTCTTTTCGGCGCGAAGCCTCCCAAGGGTCAGGAGATGGACGACCACTATTTCGGCGTTATCAAGCCGAGAGTCGCCGCGTATATGGCGGATTTAAATGAAGAACTCTGGAAACTGGGAGTTCTCGCAAAGACGGAGCATAACGAGGTTGCTCCCGCACAGCACGAGCTTGCCCCGATTTATACGACTACGAATATTGCTACAGACCATAACCAGCTGACAATGGAGATCATGCAGAAGGTCGCTTCAAAGCACGGACTTGTCTGCCTTCTTCACGAAAAGCCGTTTGCCGGCGTCAACGGAAGCGGTAAGCACAACAACTGGTCAATGGCTACCGACACGGGCGTAAATCTTCTTACCCCCGGCGAGACTCCGTATGAAAACGCGCAGTTTCTGCTGTTCTTATGCGCCGTTATCAAGGCGGTTGACGACTATCAGGATTTGTTAAGACTCTCCGTAGCGACGGCGGGCAATGACCACCGTCTCGGCGCAAACGAGGCTCCCCCCGCGGTTGTTTCAATGTTCCTGGGCGACGAGCTCAACGCCGTTCTCGAAGCTATTAAAAATGATGAAGCATACGAATCAAACGGAAAGACGATAATGAAATTAGGCGTTCATGTTCTTCCCAAATTCGCAAGGGACAACACCGACCGTAACCGTACGTCGCCGTTCGCGTTCACGGGCAATAAATTCGAATTCCGTATGCTCGGTTCTTCGAATTCCATAGCGTGCGCGAACATTATGCTCAACGCCTCGGTTGCACAGTCGCTTAAAATTTACGCAGACCGTCTCGAGGGCGCGGAGGATTTCGAAACCGCTCTTCACGACATGATTAAAAAGACGATAAAGGATCACGAGCGTATTATATTCAACGGCAACGGCTATGACGACGCGTGGATTAAGGAGGCGACCGAAAAGAGAGGACTTCTCAACCTGCGTACGACTCCCGACGCAATGTCCGCATTCCTTGACAAAAAGAATATCGACATGCTCACGTCGTTAAAGGTATTCTCCGAAACGGAAATTAAATCGAGATATGAAATTCAGCTTGAAAATTACTGCAAAACGGTAAATATCGAGGCTTGCACCATGATTGACATGGCTGAAAAGGAGATTCTGCCCGCAGTAATCGCATATGAAAAAGACCTCTGTGAGACCGTATCGGCTAAGACTGCGGCGGTCGAAGGACTTAAATGCAAGTATGAAAAGGGCGTTATTTCGAGCCTTTCCGAACTGACGGATTCTATTGCGGACGCTGTCGAAGAGCTTAAATCGGCAGTCGGAGAGTACGAGAAAATTGACGATATAACGAAAGCTTCATTCTTTATGAAGGACGTAATTATCCCGAAGATGGATGCTCTGCGCGCTCCGTGCGACGAGGCTGAAACGCTCACGGCAGACAAATACTGGCCGTTCCCGACCTACGGCGA
>DJEG01000106.1:0-7608 GCA_002431305.1 Ruminococcaceae bacterium UBA5904
ATTTCATATGGTAGTCAAACGAAGCTTGGTAGGTATTCTGAGCCGCTTCTGTTTGAGAGCAGTGTAATTAAAATAAAAACATATTTATTTGGGAGAAAAGTATGCAATATATATTGATAATTTTATTATTGGTAATAGTGATTTGTATTTTAGTCGTCAACTCAATAATGAAACAAAAGTCGTTAAAAGGATCTGCCGGTCAAAACAGCACAGTGGATGACGATATTCTTGTATCTGAAGATAAACCGCCTTATAAGAAAAAGCTTCTGCTTACAAAAAACGAGTGGCGTTTTTATAAAGATTTAAAGCCGATTGCGGATAAGGAAAAGCTTACGATTATAGCAAAAGTAAGACTTGCCGATCTTGTAGAAGTAGATTCATCGCGTATTCAAAAAAACGAATATATGAAATATTTTAACTCAATTGCAAAAAAGCATGTCGATTTTGCGCTTTGCAATCCGGACAATCTTGCAGTCATAGAACTTATTGAGCTTGATGACAATTCACATAATAACAATACGCGTGTAGTTCGTGACAATATGGTAGATAAAATACTGACCGGTGCAGGTTACAAAATAACCCATTTAAATAATATAACCGATTATGTCGCAGTGAAAAATGCCGTCACAGAGAATAGTACAGTTGTGCCGCCGGCTAAAGACGGTAAATCAAATTAAAACAAAACACCCCGGACGATTTTCGTCCGGGGCATTTTTTTATATTCGCATTATTTATAAAGACCTTTTTGTTTTAAAAACTCAATGAATTCGGGGTAAGTTCCCTTTGTGAACGCGTCCTTTTTAAAGGTATAATAAAGTTTTGTTGTTTTTGATTTGATGACGATAAGGTGTTTCGTCTCATACGCTTTTTTCATGTTATAAAGCGGAATTTCGGTAAACGCTCCGTTATACGATTTACAGCGCAGGGTGTCATGCGTAACCTCCATCCTTGCTCCGGAGGGGCTTCCGTTGTTTAATTCCATTCCGCGGTCTATCGTTAGTTTTGAGAAACGTCTTACCCGCCAAACCAACTCTAAATTATACACAAGTATTAAAAGTAAATAGAGAAAAATGCAGATTGCCTTTGTGATATCCGAAGTGAAAAACATAAAAAATACGATTGACAGAATCAGCACGGAGTTCAGAATGTACGGAACAGGATTTCTGAGCATAGCTGATGTCTGAAATTCGGTCATTAAAGGCAAATTGTCGGCAAAATCGTTGCAAAAAATGGTGTCCATGTAAAACCTCCGCATGTTTTTATAATATTTTATCATAAAAAAATTCAAAATGCAAATAGTTGTTGATTAAATTGTCACGGACAGTTATAATATACAGAGCGATAAAAATATAAGGCGGATAACATGGATAAAATATTTCCCGGGGGAATTACGGTTACGACCGTGATAATGTGCATAATGGCGGTTTTTGCGCTGATAGGCTCGATAGACCGCATAATCGGAAATAAATTTGGTTACGGTGAACAGCTCGAAAACGGCGTTAAAACCGTAGGTCCTTTAATTCTTGTAATGGCGGCGACATATGCGACGGCTCCGCTTCTCGCAAGCGTTCTGACTCCGATTGCCTCGCCGATTTACTCCATGTTCGGCGCGGATCCTGCAATGTGCGCGGGCACCGTTTTAGCCGTCGATATGGGAGGATATCCGCTCGCTTACGGTATGACCGACGACGTTATGAACGCGAATTTCAGCGGTGTAATACTCGGTTCGACCATGGGGGCGATGCTTGTCGGTACGCTCCCGATAGCCGTTACATATTTAAAGGACAGGGACAAGAGCATTTTTTCATACGGAATGTTAATAGGCATAGTGACCGTTCCGATAGGATGTATCGCGGGCGGACTCGTTATGGGGATGAGCTTTGTAAACATTATAAAAAATCTGATTCCGCTTCTCATTCTTGACGTTATAATCGCGGTAGGACTTATATTCTTTCAGAAAATTACCGTTAAAATATTCAGCGTATTCGCGTCGGCGGTTACAATTCTGATTGCCGTACTCTTCGCGCTCGCCGCCGTGCAGTATATGACCGGAATCAGACTGCCCGTATTTAGCGATATGTTTACGTTGGAGGACGGCGGAATTACGCGTTTTGACAGGGGACTGCTTATCTGCGCGCAGATAGGAATTATACTCGCGGGCGCGTTCCCGATGTTCGCGTTTCTCAGTAACAAACTTGACAAGCCGTTTTCAAAACTCGGCGAAAAAATGGGCGTTAATAAAGATTCCGTTGTAGGAATTATCGCAAATTTCGCAAACGCTATTGCAATGTTTAATCTTTTTGATAAAATGGATGACAAGGGCAAGCTTATCAACATAGCCGGTGCGGTTTCTCTGTCGTATGTTCTCGGCGACCATCTCGCATTTGTCGCAGGGGTAAACGGAGATATGATGCTTCCGATGCTCGTAACTAAATTTACGGCGGGAATATCGGCTGTAATACTTGCAAATCTTCTTTCGGGTAAAATATTAAAAAAAGAGGAGAGCAAATCATGAAGGATTTTAACAGATCGGGCGTTATGATAGACATGTCGCGCAACGCGGTAATGAACGTCGGCGCCGTTAAGAAAATGATTGATATAAACGCGCGTCTCGGGTACGACTTTTTAATGCTGTATACCGAGGATACATATGAAATCGAGGGACAGCCGTATTTCGGTCATTTGAGAGGCAGATATACGTCCGAGGAATTAAAGGATATCGATTCATACGCGCAGACAAAGGGTATCGAGCTTATCCCGTGCATACAGACTCTCGCGCACCTCGGCGCGATTATGAAGTGGCCGAAGTACAAGGACATAAACGACTGCGCGGATATTCTGCTCGCGGGTGACGAACGCGTCTACGCTCTTATTGATTCGATGTTTAAAACGTTGAGCGAGAATTTTAAAAGCAGGATTGCAAATATCGGCATGGACGAGGCGCATTTTATCGGACTGGGTAAGTACATGCAGGAGCACGGCATAAGAAACAGGCTTGATATACTGTTGGAACATCTCGGAAAAGTGTCCGAGATTGCAAAAAAATACGGATTTGAACTGCTGATGTGGGGCGATATGTTCTTCAGACTGGCAAACAACGGCGACTATAACGGAAGTGTTGATTCGTCCGTAAAATCGCGTATTCCCGATAATGTTACGCTGATATACTGGGATTATTATTCGAAAGATAAAAAGCATTACGACGAAAATATTATAAATCACAAAGCCGTTGACGAGAACGTTTGGTTTGCCGGCGGACTGTGGACATGGACGGGATTCACTCCGCATAACGAGGCTTCGATTGAAAATTCAATTGCTGCTATAGAGAGCTGCCGTGAGCACGGCGTTAAGAATATTATAATGACAATGTGGGGTGACGACGGCGGCGAGTGTTCCAGATTTTCCGCGCTCCCGTCGATGTATGCCGTTTCTGAATTCTTAAAGGGCAATACCGATATGAAGTCGATAAAATCGGGCTTTTATAAAGAATTCGGTATTGAATTCGATGAGTTTATCGCGCTTGATTTGCCGGACACGCCGAACAACGAGAACGGCAGAATAAACGACCCCGAAAAATACATGCTTTACTCCGACTGCTTTATGGGTATAGCTGATTCGACCGTAAGAGACGGCGACGGCAAAAAGTACGCCGTCTGCGCGAAAAAACTCGAAAAGAATGTTGATAATAAGGAATTCGGATTCCTTTTCTCGACGGCTAAAGCGTTGTGCGACGTTCTCGAATTGAAATACGAATTGGGCGTCCGCACGAGAAAAGCATATAAAGAGAATAAAAAATCACAGCTTAAAAAATTAATCGGGGATTACGACGAGGTTATATCGCGTATCGAAGTATTTTATGATAAATTCGAACACCAGTGGAGCATTGAAAACAAGCCCCACGGGTTTGACGTTCAGGATATCAGAATCGGCGGAACGCTTATGAGAATCAAGCACTGTAAAAAGAAACTTGAAAGCTATATAAACGGCGAGACTGACTCTATCCCCGAACTCGAGGAGCCGGTGCTTCCTTATAAAGGAAACGAGCCGACGGATATTAATAATTTCTGCAATATAGTTACGGCTAACGTAATGTTTTTTCAATAATACATAACGGAGGATTTAAAAATGAGTAAAAAATGGAGAGTCGGAATTATCGGAAACGGCGGTATATGTAAAGGTTCGCATGTCGGTGAATATCTTACGGATGATCGTCTTGAGGTTGCAGCGCTTTGTGATATTATAATTGAAAGAGCTGAAGAATTAAGGGACAAATACTTCCCGAACGCGGCTGTTTATTCCGATTACAAAGAGCTTTTGAAGGACGAAAGCATAGATTCAGTCGATATATGCACGCCCAACTATCTTCATTCGATTATCGCCGTCGACGCGTTCGAGGCGGGCAAGCACGTATTCTGCGAGAAGCCCGACGCTGTAAGCGTAAGCGAGGTTATGCGAATGAAAGAAGCCGCCGACAAAGCGGGCAAAACTCTCATGGTTATGAGAAATAACCGCTGGGTTTCTGCTTCGAAATATGCAAAAAAATATATTGAATCCGGCAGAATGGGTGAAATATACTGCGGTCGCTGCGGATGGCAGAGAAGACGAGGAATCCCCGGAAAGGGCGGTTGGTTCACGACAAAAGAGCAGTCGGGAGGCGGCCCGCTTATCGATTTGGGCGTTCATATGATCGACCTTGCAATCTGGCTTATGGGCAATCCTACGCCCGTCGCGGTTTCGGGCAATACTTATATGAAGTTTGCGGACAACGACGTTTCCGATTCCGTAAATTCGGATTTCGGTGATAAAAATTCCGAGGGTACGTTCGACGTTGAGGATCTCGCTATGGGTATGATTCGTTTTGACAACGGCGCACTTTTGCAGATCGAATTCAGCTGGGCTTCAAATATCGAAAAGGAAAACCGTTTCGTCGAACTTCGCGGTACGAAGGCGGGGCTTAGCTGGACGGACAGCGGTGTTAAGATATTCTCCGAGGATAACGGCGAGCTTACCGACACCGTTTCCCCGACCGTTAATCAGGAGTACGGTCACCGCAATAACTTAAAGCATTTTTACGACGTTGTCATAGAGGGTGCAGAGCCTCAGTTCAAACCTCAGCAGGGTATTGATATGATTAAGATTCTCTGCGCGATTTACGAGTCCGCAAAGACGGGCAAAGAGGTTATTCTCTGATTTAAAACATAGTATAAAGCCGTAAACCGGGACAGTGCAGAAAGTTCGGTTTACGGCTTTTGCTGTTTATAATGCGTATTGCTGTGTTATAGGCGAATCGTCCGAGCCTTTTCGATTGTAATAAAAGTTGACATTTTAAATTTCTTATTATAGAATAAATTAAAAAGTTACGGAGGGTGCAAAATGAAAACGTCAAATCTGATAAATGACATTTTCTTTCCCGACCGTTGTGCGTTCTGCGGGAGAAACCCCGTATTCCCCGGGAAAATTCTCTGTAACGAGTGCGAGGACAGTATAGAATTCATCCCGTCTCCGCGCTGTCCGAAATGCGGGCGTGAAGCTAAGAAATGCAGATGTAAAAATCTGCGTACATTCTACAAAGAACTACGCGCTCCGTACTATAACGAAACATCCGTACGCCGTGGGGTCGACAGGTGGAAATTTTACGGCGGTATTGAGAGTACTGAAGTTTTTGTCAGGGATATGCTGAATATATATGAGGATGAAATAAATTCCGGGCTGTTTGACTTTGTAACATATGTTCCCGCTTCTCATTCTACGATTGAGAACAGGGGATTCAACCAGTCCAAACTGCTTGCCGAGGTATTCAGCGAGTATTCATCGCTTGAATGCAGAGACTGTCTTGTTAAAACTTTCGATACTCCCGCACAGCATACACTGCCGAGATATTTAAGACTCGGAAATGTTCTCGGCGTGTTCGAGGTCAAAGATAAAGAAGCGGTTTACGGCAAAACGATACTTCTGATCGACGATATCAAGACAACCGGAACCGTGCTTAACGAATGCGCGAAAATGCTGATGATCGCGGGTGCGCAGGACGTTTATTGCCTGACAATTACGCTCGGATAGTTTTGGTGAACCGTTAAAACAGAGACGAGAGCGATTTAAGTCTTATCTTAACGCCGGGAACCGAATCGGAAACGTTATTTTTTACAGTGATGTTCGAATTGTGTTTGCCGAGAATGATTTTCGCGTTTGTATTATTAATTGAATTAGAACTAAATATGAGATTATCTGCGTTCGAAGCCGAGAGAATATTTCCCTCGCAGTTTTCGAACGTATTATTATTTATATAAATATTTTTAAGCATTGCGGAGTCGGCATTTTTGCCGTTTATATTTGCCGAAACGCCGATTACCGCGCCCCAGTCGGAAACGTTGCAGGACGAAAACGTGTTGTTTCTTATTTCGAGCGTATTTACGCCCGTGCCCTCGAGCCAGTTTCCCGAGGAAATGTCGACAATTACCTTTATCGCGTTGCCCATGGTCTTATAGAACGTATTGTTTTCGCACAGTCCGTTTGAACTCTGAAGAAGGAGTCCGCGGGCACGGTTTTCGTGAAAATAGTTATCGGAAACAACGTAATTTGCGCTGTTAATACTGCCGTTTGATACTATCGAGCCAACCGTTACGCTGTCGGGAATATCCCTGTCAAACGTGACGGTATCGCCGTCAATTGCTGTCACTTTTGCTGTAAAATCAATTGTATTATACTTAGAATCGAAGAATACGGCGGTATCTCCGGTTTTGAATGTCGGTGCGTTTGTATAGAGAGTCAGCTTGTTTTTGCCTGTCAATTTGCTTACGGTGTACACGTTGTCGTGAACATTCAGCGCGTCGTCTCCCATGAACGAAAAATCGCATCCGCTTATTTTAAAATATCCGTTTGTGTTCGCAATATGAACCGCGTCGGCTGTCGTCGAAACGCGTTCTGCGTTATCGGAATTTTCAAGTCCTATCGTGCAGTCAATAAGCTGAAAACGGGTACACCTGTCTGTGATAAGCCAGCCCATGCCCGCTGCGGAACCTATCGAAATGTCCGAAAACGTTATGTTTTCAGAATTCGTTACGTTGAATACGTTGCCGTCGTAGACGTGATGTCTTAACAGAAATACGTCGCCGTCGGAAAAGTTATCGAGCTCTCCGTTGTGCTTAATACGAATGACGTTGTTCTCCGTTTTTTCTCTCGAAACAATGATATCGGGATTCGTATAGACATACTTTTCCTTAACGCCGTCCTTTGTTCCCGGGGTGAGAGTTTCGGGGTCGTACTGCGTGAACGCGGAGATGTTTACATCTTCGTCAACGTCGGTAAGCTCTGTAAATTCCATGTCGAAAACGTGATTTTTATTATCGGCATTTTTAATTTTAACAAGCGAAGCGAGTCTTGAATTTTCATTATTCCAACGAACGGAGAACCCTTTTATTTCAACGCATTCGCAGTCTGAAATTCTAAAATAATCGGCGTGCGAAAAATAGAAATTCGCTCCCTCGCCGTCAATAATTATATTCTTTAATCCCGACATGTCAATCTGTTTGTCG
The DNA here is from genome assembly GCA_002431305.1 of Ruminococcaceae bacterium UBA5904. Classification (GTDB taxonomy): domain Bacteria; phylum Bacillota; class Clostridia; order Oscillospirales; family Acutalibacteraceae; genus CALACW01. The sequence goes on from DJEG01000106.1 coordinate 7,533, forward strand.
GTTCTGAAATAATAATTTCCCGCAGGGATCACAATGCGAGTATATTCGTTTTCACGGCAGTATTCTATCGCCTTTG
>DJEG01000106.1:7681-10543 GCA_002431305.1 Ruminococcaceae bacterium UBA5904
ATGCGGAATAGTTATCAAACTCATTTTCATTCATTCCGAACTCAGATGCGCTTACCGACTTATATGATTTTGAATCGGGTCTTTTTATATAGAATACGGAATCGCCTACGCCGTCTATTCTGTCAAAATGTGCGTATTCGTTGTATTCGGGTTCAGCTTCATCGGGGAGTGAGACAGGTTCCTCAACCGGGTGAGTCAAACCGAAAATCGGCGCGAAAAGCAGGGCTATTGAGGTTAAAAACGCAAAAAACGACTGGGTCATGTTTTTCATCCTTTAAAATTATTTTTATTATATTTTACCATTTAACTGCGTAAAAGTAAATATTAAATGAAACAAAACAACATAACTGTTGTATATTTTTTATATGCCGCAGCCTAATGTGTGAAATTTTTTTATTTTTAACAATAAAATTCATTCTGTTTATCATAAGAAATAAAGGCAAAAGATATTGGAATTCCGGCTGAAAAAGTGTATAATTTTTGTTGAATAAATTGATTTTTAAAGAGGGGAGGGTGAGGACTGTCAAATGAGATTCAGAAAAGGCAAAACCGATGTCATATGGCGGGAATACGAGTGTTACATAAGGAAAATTTGCTCGTATAAGCTTGAAAGCAGACCCGAATATATTGACGACTGCGTTCAGGAGATTTTCCTTGCCCTGTCCGATACTTTACATAAGAAAAAACGTATTAACCACCCTAAGGCGTGGCTTACGAAAGTCGCGTATAATAAAATTTCGGATATATACGAGAAAATAAAGAAAGAGGACGAGCTTTTTGTCCCGTTTAATTCGGACGTTATCGACGAAAAGTATTCGCTATGCGTTCGGCTCGAAACGGATGAAGAGAACGAAACGGAGATTATAAAAGACAGAGTTTTCTCTTTGCTTGACGAGGATGAAAGAAGGTTGTTATGTGACCGATACGAATTCGTAAAGAGTATATCGGAAATAGCCGACGAGTTCGGAGTAACGGAAAATACCGTATATCAACGGTTGTACAGACTCAGAATTAAGGTAAAAATGCTGGTCAAAAACGTATTAAATGAATGAACCATGAACTTTTTATGAACTTTTAGCTTTTTTCTGTAAGAAACGGGAAAACAGCGGACTATATTAACGGAGGATGATTTACAGTGCTTACTGACAAACAATTTGAAAAATTCCTCAAGGATGAGTCTTTCAGTGAAATTTCAAAAGAACAGCTCGATAAAATCATTGACGACGAAATGAAAAAGCCTGAGTCCGAAATTGATACCGAGCTTATAGAATACTGCCTTAATCTTTTGGATGATATTGACAAAAAGACCCAATCCGACGATATCAATAAGAAGGGTTCGGGTGATAAAAATGTAAAGATTTTAAAATTCAGATTCAGGCATATAGCTGCTGTTGCCGCGGTAATTTCGTTGGTAATTGTCGCTGCGGTCTCGGGTTCTGCATCGGTATCGCATTATAAAATGTACGACGGTGCTATTGAAGTTGACGGAGAAAGCGTTTTTCTCGATTTGTCGGGATTTTACGGTGAATCGCAGTCAACCGACATGCCGGACGATGAGCTTATTAAGGAGCTTGCTGATAACGGTGTTTCGGGGGTTCTTATTCCGCGCGCGCTGCTGTCGGGTGCGATTGAAGTCACAAATATCGAATATCATATTAGTGAAATATCTACCGATGCTTATGTGTTTTTTACATATAACGGCAAGTCCGGATATATAATAATTGAAATCGAAAAATATGATGTTGAAGAGAGTGTCGGAAACTGTGAATATCTGCAAGTGTCCAGCATTGTTGAAATGGTAAAGACGGATAAAGCGACGGCGTTTTGTTTTATGCAGTGTGAAAACGAATTTGCCACGATAGTTTACAGGAGCGGGAAAGCTTCATATGATATAAAAATGCCTGTTGAATTGGATGAGGCTGTTCAAATAGCAAAGACTTTAAATTAAGAGGAGTGTATACAACATGAAAAAAATAATATCAATTTTATCTGCCGTTATTACGGTTTTCAGCTTTTTTTCTTTTAACGCTTATGCGCAGACGCCGGAAATAAATCAGGACACGGTTATTAATTCGGATGTCGATGTCGTATACGGTATCTATGACACGTACGAAAATTCCGATGTAAGTACGCAGGCTTCCAACCTTATAGTTTCAAAAAGTATAAGCCTTAGAAAGTCGGGAAATATTTTAATATTATCTGCAACAACAAAGGGCAGTTCCGATGTTACAAAATGCGGATTTACCTACATCAAGGTTCAGCGTTTGATTAATAATGTATGGACTGATTTTGGTACGTTTTGTTATAAGGACCAGTATTCTGATTTAAATTCTATGACTTTTACGTCAAATGTTTACGGCCCCAAGGGATATACATACCGGGCTATATGCGAACACTATGCGGAGAAAAAGGTTTTACTTGTTTTAAAGTCAAAAGAGACAGCATATAACGCCACATCAACGATGTATTTCAGCTGATAAAAACTGAAAATATTGCATATTATATATTCTGTTTGTCTTTTTGTGTTATTTATTTTCCGTAATTAGGCGTAATTTTAGACTTTTTGTTGCATTTGCATAAAAAACAATCAAAAAGTTCGTGCAATGTTTTTTTGTAAGAAAACGCAGATTCTCAGACTATATATATGAGAGGATTTTTTTTACATCCGAGATGTTTTTCTGACGCGCATCCTCTCGCAGTCTGCGGAGGTTCCTCCGAAATAAGGCTTATGAACGATAAAAACCGCAAAAAACCTCCGCAGACTATTTTTATAAATAAGGAAGTGATAAGTAGTTGCTTAATGATTTTTTAACCCCGGCATATCACAAAAAAACTAGTGCTCTGTACCACCTAAAACTTTAC
>DJEG01000135.1:0-7912 GCA_002431305.1 Ruminococcaceae bacterium UBA5904
GGAAAATAGGACGACGCCGTCACAGAAAGATCACTCATTGAGTGGTCTTTTTTCTTTTTATTTTTAATTCTTTGTGTTGTATTTATTTTCAAAATATAGTAAAATAAAATCAAGTGTCGTTTACTTAAATACAGTATTTGGTTCGGTAAAGATGAAAGATAAACATATTATTAGAAAAGAAAAGAAAAAAAAGGATTCCGTCCGCGTTTCAAAATCTCCGAACGTGTCGCGTTCGAGAGGATATTACGGGTTTGCTTCCGACTTTCCGGGCGAGGCGGACGAAAAGGGATTCAGAAACAATACGGGCGTCAAAACGTCCGCAGAGTCAAAAAAACGTGACCGTAAATTTTTTGCGGTTCTGTTCGCATGCGTTTTCATAGCTTCGTTTGTTTTGTTTTATACGGGATTTTCTGTTTCCCGTCTGCCGGCGGAGGATATTACAAAGGCTCAGAGCGAAACGGGCTATGATTCGGACTCAAGTCTTAACGGCAGGAGCGTATTTATTTCGTACAGCAAACTTTACACCCAGGATATTGACAAGCTCTGTACTTCTCTTAAAGAAAAGGGAGTTACCGGCGTTATCATAGACGTAAAGGACCCGGCGGGATATCTTGCATTCAGACCGTCGGATATAACGCGTCTTACATCCGGCGCACTAAAGTATGTAACAGACGATTTTGCCTCCGCAGTGCGTAAATTTGACGAGAATTCAATCAGAGTTTCCGCATTGTTCAGCTGTTATGCCGACACGTTTGCCTCCAGCTATCTTTCGGATTATTCTGTCAGAAATTCCGCGGATACAGACGAGAACGGAAACAGAACCGGCGCGCTGTGGTATAACGATACATCCGACAGCTATGCGTGGCTCGACCCGTTTACCGACGGCGTTGACGAATATCTCGATTCAATGATATCGTACGTCGCCGACGCGGGAGTCAACGAGATTATTCTCAACAGTGTAAGTCTGCCCGTATGTTCCAATTTTAATTCTGCGGTGTTCTCCGACGGCAAGGATATGAACGCCGTAAACGAGAGAATGGCTCAGTTTGTCAAAAAGACGATTGATAAATATTCTTCAAAAACAGCGGTTTCCGTTTTTGTAAGTCTAAATTCGGCGCTTTCGACACCTCCGGCGGGCGGTTATCTGCTCAATGAAAAGAGCGCTTGCGTCTACGTTGATATGAGGCTGTCAAAACAGCCGGATAATATGAAAATAGATTCGGAAACATTTGAAAAGCCGTCCGAAAAACCGTATATGTTCATTTCGAATGCTGCGTATGCGTGCGGAAGCGTTATTGCAAAAAGCCAAAGCGGAGCAAAAATGATTCCGCTGATTGAATCAAACGACGCTTCGAGCGAGCAGGCGGCGGCTCTGATGTCTCATGAAATAAATTATTTCGCATTGTACAGTGCGGATTCAGATTATGAATAAGGGGTGAGAACCTTGGGTAAAAAGAAAAACAGCACTCAGGAAATAAAAGATAATACAATGACTCTCGACGAGCTTGTCTCGCTTTTGACTCTCGATGAAAAAATATTGCTCGTTTCGGGCAAGGATTTTTGGAGAACAGTCAATATTGACAGGCTTCATATTCCGTCGATAATGCTCAGCGACGGACCTCACGGACTGCGTAAACAGCCCGACGGAGGCGATCATCTCGGCGTAAGCAAGTCTATAACCGCCGTATGTTTCCCCGCGGCGAGCGCGCTGGCGGCGTCGTTTGATAAAAAATTAGTATACGAAACGGGCAGAACGCTCGGCGAGGAGTGTCAGGCGGAGGATATCGCCGTACTCTTAGGTCCCGCGATTAATATTAAGCGTTCTCCTCTGGGCGGACGAAATTTCGAGTATTTTTCTGAGGACCCGTATCTTACGGGCGAGCTTGCGGCTTCGTATATCGACGGTGTTCAGTCGACGGGCACGGGCGCTTCGTTAAAGCATTTTGCAGTGAACAATCAGGAAAAACGACGTATGACGGTAAGCGCCGAAGTTGACGAGCGTGCGCTGAGAGAAATATATTTAAAAGCATTTGAGACCGCGGTTAAGAAAAGCAATCCTTACTCCGTTATGTGTTCGTATAACAGAGTAAACGGTGAGCAGATTTCAGAATCGACGCTGTTCCTTACCGATATTCTTAAAAAAGAATGGGGATATAAAGGATTTGTCGTCTCCGACTGGGGTGCGGTAAAGGACAGAAGCAAGGGACTTAAAGCCGGTCTTGACCTCGAGATGCCTGCAAGCTACGGCGTAGGAGAGCGTAATATAAGAAAAGCGCTGAAGGCGGGTTCGATTGAAGAATCCGACCTTGACAAGGCGTGCAGGAGAATACTAAACGCCGTATTTAAATTCAAACAGAACAGACAGAGTTTCGAGTTCGACAGAGCCGTTCATCATGAGACTGCAAAGAAAATCGCGCTCAACACCGCGGTTCTTCTTAAAAACGATAATTCCGTTCTGCCTCTTGACGAGAAGAAAACAGCCGTATTTATAGGCGAATTTGCTGAAAAACCGCGTTATCAGGGCGGCGGAAGCTCTCATATAAGAGCGTATAAAGTCAGCGGAATTCTCGACAGCGTTAAGGATAACCCGAGGGTTAAATATGCGCGCGGATTCAACTGCGCTTCGGATAAAACGGACGACGCTCTTATAAAAGAAGCCGTCACGCTTGCCTCCGACTGCGATACGGCGGTTATATTCGCCGGTCTTCCCGACAGCTATGAATCCGAGGGCTTTGACAGAAAGCACATGAGACTGCCCGAAAATCAGAATAAACTTATAAAAGAAGTCTGCAAGGTGCAGAAAAACGTTGTCGTCGTTCTTCATAACGGTTCTCCCGTAGAGATGCCGTGGATTGACAGCGTGTCGTCCGTACTCGAGTGCTATCTCGGCGGAGAGGCGGTCGGCGAGGCTCAGTATGATTTGCTTTTCGGCGTTGTTTCGCCGTCGGGCAAACTTCCCGAGACGTTTCCGCTGAGACTTTCGGACTCACCGTGCTATGAGTATTTCCCCGGAACTGCCGATACGTCCGAGTACAGGGAGAGTATCTACGTAGGCTACAGATATTATTCGACCTTCTCAAAAAAGGTTCTTTTTCCGTTCGGTCACGGACTGTCGTACACTCAGTTTAAGTATTCCGACATAAAAACCGATAATAAAAATATATTCGAAAACCACGGTGCAAACGTCAGCGTTACGATTACGAATACAGGCTCATGTCCCGGAGCCGAGGCTGTACAGCTTTATGTAAGCCCGCTTGACAGTCAGGTATTTTCAAGCCGTATCGAGCTTAAGGGATTTGAAAAAGTGTTCCTTAACCCCGGCGAGAGCAAGAGTATAACGTTCCGTCTTACCCCCGAAGATTTTTCATATTATAACGTAAACGAAAAATCGTTTGTATGTTGTAACGGAAGCTATGATATTTTAATAGGTTCTTCCAGCGAGGATATAAGACTCCGCGACAGATTTATTTTAAGCGGATTCAAAAATTATGACAGCCCGTATTCGGATGAGACAAATGAAATTTATTCTTCTCCCGCGGTGTCGTCTCTTACGTGTAAAGATTTCGAATCGCTCACGGGCAGAAAAATTGAAACGGATATCCCTTCTCTTCCCCTTACGATTAATAATTCGATAGGCGACGCGCTCGGCACGCCTCACGCCGACAGAGTTGAGTCGATTGTAAAACTCTTTGCGCCCGTTGTCGGCGGAAAAACCGACGCTCAGATGATAGTTTCGGGCGCTATGGAGATGCCGATCCGCTCGCTTGTTGCGATGAGCGGAGGAATGTTTAACGAGAAAATGGGCGAGGCTGTCGTTGATTTTCTCAACGGTAAAAAACTTGCACCGTGCCTTGTTAAACTCGTTTCGGCGAAATTCAGCGTAGGAAAGGATGACAGTGATGAAAAATAAGAAAAGTATTATAATTCTTGTCATAGTCATTGTGCTCGGCGTTGCGGCGGGTTTGATAATAAATAAAGTCCGATCTTCGACCGACGATATAGAGCCTACCGGCGAACCGACAAGCAAAACCGTGTGGGAAAATGACGTGGAGAATAATATCCCCGTTGTAAACGGCTCAGGATTTAAGGGATACAGCGAAAATGTCAAAAACAGCTATACGTCCGTTAAATTTGCCGACGGCGTTGTTTCAATCGATTCCGAGGCATTTAAAAACTGCGCGTTTCTCTCTGAAATTATAATACCCGACACCGTTACGTCAATCGGAGACTACGCGTTTTCGGGTTGTTCTGGACTTACTAAGGTCGTTATTCCAGATTCGGTTACTACAATAGGCAGATATGCTTTTGCCGACTGCGTTTCACTATCGGATGTAAAGATGCCCTCAAAACTTACGATTCTCGATGAGTGCGCGTTTTCGGGCTGTACTTCGATTAAGGACGTAACGATTCCGTCAACGCTCAAAATTGTAGGCGACAGCGCGTTTGCACAGAGCGGTGTTGAAAATCTCGTTATAGAGGACGGAGTCGAAAAAATCGACCCGAATGCGTTTGCCTATACGCTTATAAAGACTGTTTTTGTTCCCGATTCAGTAACGTTTATAGGTGCCGGAGCATTTTCGCTCTGCTCCGAGCTAGAAAAAATCGAGGGAATGAACAAGGTTGAATTTGCAGGCTCGAGAGCGTTTGCGGATTGCCCGAAACTTACGGATATAAATTTACCGTCATCGGCTCAGATCGATATTTCGGCGTTTGACGGCAGCGAAAACGTAAAGAAATAATTAATCGGAATAAAAATCAACGGACGGCGATTGTGTATCACCGTCCGTTTTTTGTATACAAGTTGTCTATTTTTAGGTTAATCGTAAAGTCAAGTTTCATTTTAACCTAAAAATATTAAAAAATTAAGTTAATCGCAAACTCAAGTTTCATTTTAACCTGAATATCTTACAATTTGCTCCTGTTCTTTTGATTCTATATACTGTGTTTCTGCTTTTGCCGTTGACACTCCCGACGCGGTAAAAAATATGAAACTTAAAAATGCGGTTATAACTGCGTAGACGTACAGTATTCGTTTGTACTCATTTTTCATTTATGCATTCCTCCAACAGATTGCCGAGCGATTTTCCGACGTAATTTGCACTTCTGACCGCTTCGCCGAGCGTGTTTGCGTCCGTCCCGAATTCGAGCAGAAGGGAATACGGCGTTACGTCCATATTATACTGCCTGCGGGCGAAGAAAATCGGACGCATAAGCGACTCGAAATCATTCTGCACAGACTTTTGAAGAGCCAGTGCAAATGAAAGATTTTCTTCCCAGTTCGGAAAATCGGTTATTGAACCCTCCTCGCGCCCGGCTATAATCATAACCTGCGCGGCTTTTTCTCCGTTTATGATGACTGTCGGTTTATACCGCTCGTTATTGTCTGCATAAATTGCGTCGCGGTGAACGTCGAGCGTTACTTTTATCGACGGATATTCTTTAAGATACTTTTGAACGGTCTCTCTCGAGCGGTCGTAAGAGCCCGAATATGATGAGTCGTAAATATTTTCATCATGAATTACAGTAAAACCCATTTCGGTAAGAACGCGCGCCAGTTCATCCCCGACCCTGACCATATTGAGCGCCGGGTCTCTGTTACGGCTCTGCCACTTTTCAGAATAAACGCCGTTGTCTAGGAGCTTATAACATTCTGTCGTGTGGGTGTGATATATAAGAACGCACGGCTGTGATTTATCCTCGATTTTAAGCGACGTGAAGTTATTTATCATTTTCTCAAAATCGGGCTTTTCTCCGTCCGTAGCGTTCTGAATTAAGACGTTTCCGACTGTATCCGTCGCCTTTGTTTGCGACATGTCCTTTTCGACGACTTTCCCTTTGTCAGGGTAAAGTCCCTCGTCGTATTCGGACTGCGCTTTTTTGACAGCCTTTGATATATCGGAATACGGGTCCTCCGGTTCGTCGAGAATGCTGTCGGTGTCAGGAGCGTCAAGGTGTATGTCCGGGGCGGGGGAGACGCTGTTTATAATAGATTTTTCGATATTTCCTATATTTTTATACGGCATTGCAATCCCTGCGCAAAGTTTTGTAATAACTCCGGGCGATTCATTCGAATTAAGTTCCGAACCGAGAATAAACGAAGTCAGTAAAAATGAAATAATTACAACGGCGGAAACCAGCGCGTCCCGTTTTAAAAACTTTTTCTGATTCACATTGACCGCCCCCGCGCAGATTTTTATATAGTATTATCTTTAAAAAATATGCGCCGGGACGGTAAAACATGCTACATCAGAGTCAGCATTTCTTCAGCCGAAATATCGCTTTGCAGCGCGCAGTTTATTGCCAGCGCTATAAGTTTTGCGCCTCGGCTTACTATTATATCAGACTCTCTCGGACAAACTATCATTTCGTAAAAATCATCGCCGGAATCCTTTGAACTTATTTCATCGGCAATATTTTTTGCGCTTATAACGGTCGGTATTCCTATTGAAATAACGGGCACGCCTATTGTTTTTTCGCTGATTTCGGCGCGTCTGTTGCCGACTCCAGACCCCGGAGAGATGCCCGTTGTGCTTATTTGAACGGTGCTTGCAAGTCTTGAAAGTTTCATGGCGGCGAGTGCGTCGACCGTAATTACCGCCGAGGGCTTGACTTTTTCGGTAAGACCTTTTATAATTTCGGATGTTTCTATTCCGGTTTTTCCTAGAACTCCGGGAGTTACGGCGCACACGCTTCTAAGATTAGGCATGCCGATATCTTTTTTTAATTCGTCGGAAATATGGCGCGTCGCGAATATCATAGACGCGCACATGGGACCCAGCGCGTCGGCGGTTATTTCGTCATTGCCCAGTCCCGCGGTCATTATACAGCCGTTTTCGGGCAGTACGCTTTTTATTTCATTTATCAATGCCGACAGTCTGCCGTCGAGGAGCTGTGAGTCGTGCGAAAACGACGGTACCTCGAGAGTTATATACCGTCCCCGGGGCTTGCCGATAGCACGTTCGCCCTCTTCGGAAACGACCCTGATTTCGTTCACTTTCGCGTTTTCGTAATTCCTCGTTTCGCTCTCGACTCCGTTTATGTTTTCCGTGCCCAAAAGCGTGCGCCGTTCGAGCGCGATATCCGTTCGAAAATTCATTATTATTCCTCCCTTTTATTGTTTGCCCCGCCGGTAAAAGAATATTTCAGATTTTTTTAAAAAGTTATTGCAATTCGGACACTAAAGTGGTATTATAATAAACTGTATAAGACGAAGGAGGTGTCATAATGCCTAACATTAAATCAGCGAAAAAACGCGTACTTGTTAACAAGACAAAGGCAGCCCGCAATAAGTCTGCAAATTCTGCTCTTAAAACCGCTCTCAAGAAAGCTAACGCAGCTATCGATACAAACGCGGCAGACAAAGCAGACGCAGTTAAAGCCGCAGAGAAAAAGATTGACCAGGCAGTTGCTAAGGGACTTATCCATAAGAACAACGCTGCCCGCAAAAAGTCTGCTCTTGCAGTAAAGCTTAATAAATCAAACGCTTGATAGTTTCGGCGTTCGTTTTGCATTTATCAACGAAAGGATGGTTTCCAAATGAAAAAGTTACTTAAAGTTATCGCTGTCATCTCCGCTATCGCAGGTGTAGCAGCAGCAATTTACCTTGCCGTTAAGAAATTCACTGAGAAGAAACAGCAGATCGGCAATAATGAGGAGAACTACGTTTCATGCTCATGTTGTGACGAGGAGTTCATCTCCGAGACCGTGGCGTGATCTGATATCGCTTGAGTTGGTATAGCAAAAGAGAGTCGAACCCATAAGCCCAAAACGCACCGGCTCACGTCTCTGAGAACAGTTTTTCACTTGAAATGCGTCAGTATTCCTGCGTGAAAGAACTGTCCTCATAGACGCAATCCGCTGTATTTTGGGTGCGAAGCAGTTTATATCAATATCATATTTTCGTTTCGGCAAG
>DJEG01000135.1:8034-8861 GCA_002431305.1 Ruminococcaceae bacterium UBA5904
GGTTCGACTCTCTTTTGCTATATGAAATGTTAAAGCAGGATCGTGCAAATGTACGGTCCTCTTTTTTTTGCTTTGTTTTAAATTTTACTTGAATATCAGGTTCGTGTGTGGTAAAATTATGAGTAAAATGAATACAAAAGGCTGAAAATAGTTTAAAATCTCAAAATTGCAAAAAACATATATCTTTATCGGTGGTAGATTATATGAAAAACAGCAGGAGTTTTTAAAAGGGCAGCCGCTGTCTTTTTATGCGCAGTTACGTTATTGCCGATATTTACTCTTTTTTTATCGGCGATGGAAATTCAGACTGTGGAATTGACAGCAATTCCGTCAGTATTTGAGCCGGATATAAACTACAATGTTAAGTTATCCGAAGATGCGGTTTTTGAATCCAAAATGCCTGAAATACCCAAGAAATGCAGTGTAACGCTTGATTTAAACGGGCATGATTTATTATTTAAACATGAAATTGAGAACTCTCTTGATATATACAGATGTCGTACAGGGATTATAGTTAACAGCACTGTGTGTTTTATTAACTGAAAAGAAAAGCAGGGTCGGAGCGAATCCGATCCTGCTTTCTTTGTATATAGTCAGGTCTTTCCTCTGAGTGCGGAATTTTCGGTTATGATTCCATCGTCTTTGCAAGTCGTGCCGAGAAACGAAGAACGCTTCTGGCTTCTGAGGAGGAGACCTTTCCGTCTGAATTAAAGTCCGCCGCCGCGGCTGTTACAGCGTCTGCCGTGTCAAGTTTTGCGGAGATACGAAGTATTGCGCGCGCGTCAGCCGCCGTGATTTTGCCGTCCGCCTGAACGTCGCCCATGACG
>DJEG01000135.1:8925-9223 GCA_002431305.1 Ruminococcaceae bacterium UBA5904
TCAGGATGTATGTTACGTCACCGCACGTGATTTTAGTGCCGTTTGCAATCAGCGCGTCGTCATTAAGCGTAACGGTGATATCGCCGTCTATCTGTTTTCTGAACTCGGCGACAGTAATTCCGAGCGTTGATGACGGAACGAAAACGATGTTCTTTTTATCTTCATCGAGTTTTAATACACTGTCAGAAACGAGTTTTATTCCGGACGCGGATTCAGATGACGTATTTTCCTCTGACGAACTTTCTTCTTCTTTCGTATTTGCCGAGGAGGGTTCCTCCTTTGTCGACGGCTCGTCGGG
>DJEG01000044.1 GCA_002431305.1 Ruminococcaceae bacterium UBA5904
AAAAATAAAATTTTTTGTAAGAAACTATTGATTTTTTCTTTTGCGTGTGATAATATATACAAGCTGATTGAATGTTATCAGTGAGTATCCGGGTGTGGCGCAGTTGGGAGCGCGCTTGACTGGGGGTCAAGAGGCCGTGAGTTCAAGTCTCGCCACTCGGACCAGTTGAAAAAGCCTTGAAACGTAAGAGTTTCAGGGCTTTTTATTTGTACTTATAAATCCAAGTATAGCCCCGTTAAGCCGGTTTTGATCAACAGGGCGTTTTGCGGACAAAGCAGTTTAGATTCATCTTTCCGTATAATATTTTTATTCCAATTTATTTTCGCGTGCTTTTTTCCGTAAACCGCGGCGGCTATGCACCAGATTACAATTGCGCTGTGGTACTGCTCTGACTCATAACGGACATCCACGTATCAGCCTGAACATTCATTGCCTGTGCGATATCGGGAATCACAACGAGCAGAATATTCCAAGTGACCGGGTGAAAAACGAGCATCCGTTTGGGATAAGGCGTTTTCCCGGCGGCGAGCGTCACGAAATGAATTCCGAAAACCAACGCCGGGGGAATATACATAGGAAGAATCGCCGTCAGCATATCCTCCTGATAGGCGGTAACCGCCGTGAGCGCACCCTGAGCACCGATATTCGAACCCAAATATGACGTAAACCAGGCAAGAGCTGCCGACCATGTATGAATCGCCAAAGCCGTCGCGACGGTGAATATTCCGCACAGGTACTGCACGCGCTTTGTTTTTACGAATTTTGAATCAATATCCGAATTCAGAGCGTTCACCATAAAGTAATAGAGAAAGCATCCGACAGCTCCCGGTCCTGCAATAAGCACGGGTCTCCATAATTCGTATTCGCCCGACAAATAGTATGCTCTGTTAAACATTCCCTCGTCCGTCGGATTAATCGGAATACACCCGAGCAGACAGTCGCCGGCAGCCACGAATATGCCTCCGAGTGCGCCGAGAATATACCACAGGACAGGTTTCTCTTTTGTATTCATTTTATTCGCCTCCGAATGATGTTTATACGGAATTCATCATCGGTACAACATATTTTCCGCCATGATTTTTACGCAGTTATTTTGTCTTTTTATTATTTTCCTGTTTTTTCTTTTTTATAATCCCCTTAACCGTTTCGACAAAATGAAGCGAGCCGATGAGCGGGTGGTAAAGCAGTATTCTCGGTCCCGAGTAACGCATTACCGCGCGGATTTTTTCGCGCATATCGGGTTTATAGCAATGGCACGGGCACTGCGAGCAGAAATTTTTATCGTTGCCCCAACGGCAGTGATCGAGCCTGTTTAAAGCGTACGCACACAGCTCGGAACACTCGGGGCACAGACTCCCCTTTTTCGTTTTATGAACGCCGTGACAGTAAATCTTTATCATCTCGGGGAGCATCTCTTTTTCACGCGTTATTCTGTCTTTTTTCATTGCAGTTTACCTCTCACTACGGAATAAGACCTGTCGGCAATGCGCGAGGTCGACTTGCGGTGCGAAACGATTATAACGCTCTTGCCCTTTGAAAATTCTCCGACAGAACGCAGAATTCTGCCCTCGTTCAGACTGTCGAGGTTGCTTGTCGGCTCGTCGAGGAGAATCATCGGCGAGTTTTTCAAAAACGCGCGGGCAAGTCCTATACGCTGTTTTTCGCCGTCGGATAAAAGTCCGCCGAGTTCGCCGACGTTCGTGTCATAGCCTTTCGGCAAAGTCATAATAAAGTCGTGAATCGACGCTTTTTTCGCGGCCTCGATAACCTCTTCGTCGGAAGCGTTAAAATCGGCTATGCGAATATTAGCGGCGACGGATTCGTTGAACAGCTGTGTCTCCTGGCTTACGAGACTTTGATTACTGCGAAGCGAAGCGGTTTTTATGTCCTTAATATTAACATTTGACATGTCGACCTCGCCCTCGTCGGCGTCCCGGAATCTCATCATAAGTTTAAGCGCGGTCGATTTGCCCGAACCGCTCGGTCCGGTTATCGCGGCAATTTCACCGGGTTTTACCGAGAAATCGAAAGAATCAAGCACCTTTACGCCGTCCTTATATGAAAATCCGACATCCCTGCACTCTTCGGATTCAAATTCGACATCTGCGCCGTCGGTATTTTCCTCGACCTCGGGCGTTTCGTCGAGAAGCGAAAGAACTCTCTCGCCCGCCGCAAGCGTGTACGTAAGATTCGCCGAAAGTCCGCTCAAAGCTACAACGGGACCGAACGAGCTCATCATTGCGACGGTCGAAATCACGACGCCGTCCGCGCCGATAAGCCCCGCATTTTTAAGCGCAATCGAAACGAAAAGCATTATAAGAGAAAACGCGATTATAGAAATATCGGTTGCAGCCGAGGTGTGACCCTCGGTTTTCTTTAATTTTTTCTGCAGTGCGTTAAGTTCGTCGGTCTTTTTGAGCATTTTGTCAAGCCGTTTTGAACACTGAGAATATCTGATAGTTTCAAGCAGTCCGCGCATGCTTTCGAGCACGAAGCCCGAGAGCTTTCCCGCCTCGTCCCTGTACGTCATACCCGCGTCGCGGTTGAATTTAGACGACGTAAGGGGGATCACCGCGCCGACCGTAACGTATCCGATCAGAGCGACGAGCGCAAGCCATAAGCTGTATCTGCCTATAAAAACAAGCATTATAACGCTCGTGATAACGGCAATGCATATCGGCGAAATCGTGTGCGCGTAGAAAACTTCGAGCAGTTCTATATCGCTCGTAATCATGGAAACAAGATCGCCCCTGTCCCTGCCCTCGAGCTTAGCGGGCGCGAGAACGCGCAGAGCTTTAAACACTTTATCCCTGATAAGCGCGAGAAGTCTGAACGCTATATAGTGGTTGCACGCCTGCTCTCCGTAATGGAGAAATCCGCGCAGAACCGCAAACACGGCTATGAATATACATCCCGTTTTGACTGCAACTCCGCCGTCGATTCCCGCGGCGGTCAGAGCCGTCATGCTTCCCGCGACGGTTATCTGAATGGCGCATAAAAATCCCGTCACGCCGAGAAATACCGCCAAAACCATAAATCCGCTCAGCGGTTTTACAAGTTTAATAAGGCGTTTCATTATCGAAAATCCGCTTCTTGACCTTTTCATAAAACGACCGCCTCCTTACGCGTATAATTTTCAAGCGACGACTGCGAGGAATACATTTCGTAATATCCGCCTCGGTTATTCATAAGCTCTTCATGCGTACCGGACTCTGCGATCCTGCCGTTTTTCAGCAGAATAATATTGTCCGCGCTCTTTACGTTTTCAAGTCTGTGGGAGATCATTAAAACCGTTTTCTCCTTTGCAAGGTTTCTTATAACGTCCATGATCTTCTCCTCGCTTTCGGAGTCGATATTTGACGTGACCTCGTCGAAAACATAGATTGACGCGTCGTGAAGCAAGGCTCTTGCGACGGCGAGCCTCTGTCTCTGACCGCCGGAGAGATTGCCTCCCGCCTCTTTTATTTCATAATCGAGTACGTTATTTTCACCATCGATAGTATCGAGATTAACTTTCTTTAATACTTCGAGCATTTCCCCGTCATCCGCGTCCGGTTTAGCCATCAGGAGATTTTCGCGTACGGTCGAGGAGAAAATATAGCTGTCGAAATTTACGGCGGTCATATTTTTATTAAGCGCGTTTTCGGCAATATCCCTTAACTGAACCGAGCCTATGAATATATCGCCCGTATAGCCGGTATTAGTACCGCACAGCACGGAAGCGAGCGTACTTTTTCCGCAGCCCGACTCTCCGACAACGGCGGTTAGACCTTTTTTATTAAGTTTAAAGCTTACGCCGTCGACGGCTTTTTTTGATTCGTTATAAGAAAAAGAAACATTGTCAAACGTAATTCCCGAATTAAAATCGACATCCTCTCTGTCACCCTTTTCATCGTCGGGTATGTCAAGGAGATTAAACAGCTTGTCGCTTGCCGCCATGCCGTTCATCGCGACGTGGAAAAACGAGCCTAAAAGACGTAACGGCAGAAAGAAATCCGCCGCGAGGCTTATAATCAGAAACGCCTCGGAGAAATCAATATTTCCATTTAACACCTGATAAACCGCAATGATAATGCCCGCCGCGCTTCCGCCGTAGGCTACTATATCCATAACGCTGACGGAGTTTAACTGCATGGTCAGAACTTTCATCGTAATGCGTCTGAACTCCTCAGCCTTTTCGTTCATTTCGACGTTTTTACGCTCATCCGCGCCGTAGATTTTAAGAGTCGTAAGTCCCTGTATATTTTCAAGAAACGTGTCTCCGAGCGTTACGTAAACGCCCCAGTATTTGTTGAGAAGTCTTTTTGCGATCTTCTGCACAGCGACGATCGACAGCGGAATCAACGGCACACATATCATCAGTACGAGCGCGGATTTAAAATTGACGAACGACAGTACGACAAACAGCGTAACCGGCGCGAGCATGGAGAAGAAAAACTGCGGGAGGTATTTGCCGAAATAGAGTTCGAGCTGGTCGATACCCTCGACGAATACCTGTACGACCTCGGCGGTCGAGACCTTTTGGGAGTACGAGCGTCCCATGCCGGAAAGTTTATTGTACATTTTTTCTCTCAATACTTTTTTGACCTGCGCGCTCGCGTAGAATGATGTTTTCGACGAGAAATACACGCAGACATATCTGATTATAAGCGTCATAACCGCGGCTGCTATGTAAATATAAAGTTTAGAAAACGCCGTGTCCGAATCCGTGACGACAAGCCTTATAACGTTTGAAAATACAAACATCAGAGCTATGTTGGAACATAATTTCAGCCACTGCAAAACGACCGTTCCCGCTATGTATTTTTTCGAATCGGGAGCAAGTTCGAGAAGTCTTTTCCGTATCATTTTCATTTTCTCCTGTTTTATTTACCGAACGTTTTCGTCTCAATCGAGCCGTTGACGATCGTGATTTTTCTGTCCTCGGTTTCGTTCATGCACCGTTTGTCGTGCGTGACGGTTACGACAGAACAGCCGAATTCCCTGTTCATCATATTTATAAGCGAGATCACCCTGCCGAGGTTTTCGCCGTCGAGTCCGACTGTCGGCTCGTCGAGAAACAGCACTTCGGGCTTGCCCGCGCACACGGCGGCGATTCCCGCCCTGCGCTTCTGCCCCTCGGAAAGAGACTGCGGGTGACGCTTTTCAAGTCCCGACAGACCTAAAGAATCTATAAGATACCGAGTCCATTCGCCGTCGGAGGATTTAAACGAAATCTCCTCTTCGAGCGTCTGCATGAAAAGCTGGTACGCGGGGTTCTGATAGACGTACCCGACCTTATTAAACCATTCGCTTTTTCCGCCGAATCGCTTAAACTTAGGTACGATATTCTGCGTTATGACTCCCGAATCGGGCTTATCAAGACGCGCGAGAATCCGCATCAGCGTTGTTTTTCCGCACCCGTTTTCACCCGTCAGGACGAGCCGTTCGCCCTTGAATATATCGATATCTAAGTTATCAAGAATTTTTCTGCCGTTAAACGATCTGCATATTCCCCTTGCCGAGAGAATCGGCTCGGAGGATACCGCGTGTTTTTCGTTACAGGCGGTTTCAACATAAGTTTCCGTATTGTAATTTGACAGTCTGCCGTCGGAAATAAACACCCTGCGGTCGATATACTCCTTAACGATATCGTAACGGTGTTCGGCTATCAGAACGGCGTGTCCCGAGTCCGCGAGTTTTCTCAGCGCGTCAAGCAGTATTTTCGCGCCCGCGGGGTCGAGATTCGCAAGCGGTTCGTCAAGAATTATAATCCGCTGACCCATAGACAGAACGCACGCGGCGGAAAGTCTCTGCTTCTGCCCGCCCGAGAGAGTCCTCGTCAGTGAATTCAAATCAAGTCCCATAAGAGCCGAAGCGCGCGTTATACGCTCGGTTATCTCATTTTCGGCAATGCCGAGATTTTCGCACCCGAACGCAAGTTCGTCGGCTGTTTTGCCGTAGACTATCTGTTCGTCGGCGTTCTGCATGACGGAGCCTGTTTTTTCGGCTCTGACGCTTATTTTATCGTTCGTAACGTCCCCGCCGTCAACGAAAACGCTTCCCGTCAGCTCGCCCGGGGTTATGAACGGAATCACACCGTTTATGACGGAGAGAAGCGTGCTTTTTCCTCCGCCCGACTCGCCCGACAGCAGGACGATCTCGCCGTAATTAAGCTCAAATGAGATATTGTCGAGAATTTTTTTCCCGTCTTTAGAATACGCAAACGTAACGTTTTTTAAGCTTAAAGCAGTTTCCATGCCGTCACCCCCGAAACGCATACGGCGAGGATAAGAATGAAAAATACAATATCCCGCGCCTTGATTCCGACCTTACCGTACACCGTCGCGCCGTTGTTTTCGAGCGAAAATCCGCGCGTTTCAAGCGACAGAGAAAGAATGTCGGAAATACTCGTGATCCTCATTACAAGAGGCAGAAAAAACGTCCTGTACAGATAACCGCCCTTGACGTTTACGCCCATTCCCCTGACTCTGACCGCCTCGCGTATTCGCTTTATTTCCGATACGGTAAACGGTATAAATCTTAAAGTTATAAGCATGCCGAGCGTTATGACTCTCGGGCATTTTAACTGATTCATACACCGCGTGAGTCTCGCGGGGTCGATTCCCGCCATAGGCACGGCGCAGATACAGAGAATCAGAGTTCTGACAACGGTCTGATAAAACGAGTCGATTCTGCCCGACGTAAGACACGAAAGTCCGCCGATTATACATCCGAAAACTATCGCGCCGGCGGTAATTTTCCACAACGCCTTAAACATTCCGAAGCATGAAAAAAGGACAAACAGAACCGCTGTGTACGCAAACGATATTAAATCCTTTGAAATTATCATCCCGACAATAAGCGTTATCAGCGAGGACAAAAACGCGGCGGGAGGGTATAACTGTTTTTCTGCCGTCAGTGACTCAAACATTTTCGCTCTCTCCGTAGGGTTTTAATTTGCCCGCTTTCTGAAGCTCGGAGGCTATCTTCATTCCTATCGCCGAGCCGACGAAGCCGAGTACGATTGTGCCCAGCGACGTAAATATCGATGCAACAGGGCGGTCAATAAGCTGTGAATAGCTCTGACCGTTAAGCCACATGCTGAACAAAACGGACACAGGCAGACTTAACGGCATATAAATTCCCGCGGTAAAGAACACCGCGCTCTTTTTCTTATATCCTCTGAATATTAAAAGCATCAACGCCTCCGCGATAACTGCGGAAACAAAATTATTAAAGAACATGACCGTCGAAAAGAATATAAGAGGCGCGCCCGAAAAAATGCCCAGAATCGTAAGCGCGCCGGGCTTTCTTACTTTCATGAGAGCGACGGCGGTAAACAGCGCGTATATCGGAGCCGCCGCCATGTTTCTGAGTCCGAACAGAGTCGTGTGCATGACGAGGGGCATGGTGATACCCCCGCACAGCGTCACGGCAGCCGCGAGAACGGCGAGAAATACAAAATCCTTTACCTGAAATTTAGAAAATATTTTTTTCATCTTTTCGTCCTCATATCTTTCCCTTGACTTTCAAAACGATAAGAACGACCGCCGCCGCGAGAACGAGAACCGATATGCATATTATGATTATAATTTTCGCAGGGCTTTTCGCACTCTGCGTTTCGTCCGAACTTGTTACATTCTCCGACACTGCGGAATATACGGTTGTCGAAGCCGTTGTCATAACCGCAGTCGTCTGCGCGGCCGTCGTAACGGCAGTCGTCGGAGCCGTAGTCGGCGCGGTCGTCGGAGCTGTTGTCGCAACGGGAACTGCTGTGGTCGGCGCAGTGGTCTGCGCGGGCTGTACGTTTTCCTTATGCTCCTTTATACTCGAATAATCTATTCTGATTCTCGCAGACGGAGACACGGGCATTACGGGCGCGGAGAATTTGACTCCGACATTCTCGCCGTCTCCTATGACGGGAAATTCAAATGCCGTGGGGTAGGTTTTAGAATCAATCGTAACCTCGCCGACCGAAGGCATTTCCGTGGTATCGCCGTCGACTCCGCCGTTGTTGTAGTACCAGAAGTGCATGTTCGACACTTTCTCCGCCGTCGCTATCGTAAGCGTTTTTTCTCCCCCGTTTACTTTAAGAAGCGCGGTATGTACGAGATATCTGTCGCCCATGGAAACGCGCTCTTTCTGCGCGTGGTACATCTTAACGCCGACCTCGTACACACCGTCTGCTAGATTATTTTCCGCTCCTGCCGTAAACGACGGCGCAATTGCGCATACGCTCAAAACGAGCGCAAAAATCAAATAAATAAACTTCCTTTTCATTTTATTTCCCCTTTCTCTTTCGGCGGTTAGCCTTTACTAATTATAATACATAAAAATAAACAGTCCGAAACCGCTGTCTATTGTATTTCGGGCAGCATCCGCCCCCGTTTTATTCAGTTAGCATATGTTTACCGCCGTCTTGATTGTATCAATAAATGTGAGCTTTGTCAAGGCGGGACGGACATCTTCGGCATTTTCTGTGTTCTGTTAAATATTCGTTAATAAATACACGCGGAATTTATATAAAACCGCAATTCACATTCTGCGTACAAAGTGAACTGCGGTTTGTTTTTATGTATTTACAATAAACGATTCGTCGTTCCAGATTATCTTTACGG
>DJEG01000075.1:0-758 GCA_002431305.1 Ruminococcaceae bacterium UBA5904
CAACAGATAATATACCCGTGTAGATAAAAAAGGCGCCGTAAAACCGAATTTACAGCGTCTTTATGTTTTATAGTTTATTTTTTTTATGACGGTTGAATTGTGCAGGAGGAAATAGGTAAAAACGTTCGGAATGAATCAATCGAACCGAAACCGTCGTCTAAAACGGCGGTTGAGGCTTGCCCGACGGCGTACAAAAGTACTCCGAGGGTGAGAGTGGTTCATAGCAAAAAGCAAACCTTTTTTATATAATTATTTTTGCGGTCCGGGCGTTTTTAACATTTCCTATATTACCAAATTACCTTGCTGTCGGAATCTTCGACAGCCTTTTTGATAAATTCGTCGACGCTCATTGCGCCGATATCGCCCTTGCCTCTCTGACGTACGCCGAGAGTGCCGTTTTCAACTTCGTTGTCACCGACTACGAGCATGTAGGGAATCTTCTGAAGCTGAGCTTCGCGGAGCTTGTAACCGAGTTTCTCGCTTCTCGAATCCGTTTCCGCTCTGAGTCCGGCTGCCGCAAGTTTTTCCTCAACCTGCTTTGCGTACTCGAAATGACGGTCAGCTATCGGGAGAACGATAACCTGTCTGGGAGCGAGCCAAAGCGGAAATGCGCCTGCGAAATGCTCTGTAATAACGCCGATAAATCTCTCGATAGAACCGAATACAACGCGGTGAATCATGACGGGGCAATGCTTCTCTCCGTCGGCTCCCGTGTATTCAAGAGCGAAACGTCCGGGAAGCTGATAGTCAAGCTGAAT
>DJEG01000075.1:952-8708 GCA_002431305.1 Ruminococcaceae bacterium UBA5904
TCGTTGCCGATATGATCCTCGGGCATGGTGGAGAGTTCGATTTCATAGGGAAGTCCGAACAGAGTGTAAACCTCGTCGAACAGCTGAGTGATTCTTACGACCTCGTCGCGTATCTGCTCGGGAGCGAGAAGAATATGCGCGTCGTCCTGCGTGAAGCATCTGACTCTGAAAAGTCCGTGAAGCGCGCCCGAAAGCTCGTTTCTGTGCACCTTGCCGAGTTCGCCGTAACGAAGCGGAAGCTCCTTATATGAATGGGGTTCAAGCTCGTAAACGAGAATACTGCCGGGACAGTTCATGGGTTTGATTGCAAAATCCTCGTCGTCGATAACCGTTGTGTACATGTCGTCGTGGTAATGATCCCAGTGACCCGAGGTTTCCCAAAGCGAACGGCGCATAATCTGCGGGGTTGAAATCTCGAGATAATCCCACTTTTTGTGAACCTGTCTCCAGTAATTGATAAGCGTATTTCTCAAAACCATGCCGTTGGGGAGGAAGAAGGGCATGCCGGGAGCCTCGTCTCTCAATGCGAAAAGACCGAGTTCTCTGCCTAACTTTCTGTGGTCTCTCTTCTTCGCTTCCTCGATCATCTGTAAGTAAGCTTCGAGGTCGCTTGCCTTTGTAAACGAGATACCGTATATTCTCTGAAGCATTTTATTTTTTTCGCTTCCGCGCCAGTACGCGCCTGTAGCGGAGGTTAATTTAAATGCTTTTACTCTGCCGGTGTCGGGGATGTGCGGACCTGCGCAAAGCTCCGTGAATTCGCCCTGTTTGTAGAACGAAATCATCTCGCCCTTGCCGGCGTGTTCCTCGGTAAGCTCAACTTTATAAATCTCGCCTCTGTCTTTAAAATACTGAATCGCGTCCTCGGGTGACATCTCGAATCTTTCTATGGGAAGAGCCTCCTTGACGATTTTTTTCATTTCGGCTTCAATCTTTTCAAGATCTTCGGGTGAGAAAGGCTCCTTAACGTCGAAATCGTAGTAGAAGCCCTTATCGATAGCGGGACCTATCGCGAGCTTAGCGTCGGGGAAAAGTCTCTTGACTGCCTGCGCTAAAATGTGTGAGGTCGTGTGCCAGAAAGCCTTTTTGCCGTCTATATCGTCGAATGTAAGAATCTCAACCTCGCAGTCCTCGTTAAGGGGTGTGCGCAGATCGCAGTTTTCGCCGTTTACCTTGCCGAGACATGCAGCTTTATAAAGTCCCGTGCCGAGACTCTTAGCCACATCCATGACGGTAACGCCTTTTTCAAACTCTTTGAAAGAGCCGTCCTTAAGTGTAACTTTTATCATAAGAATACCTCCGTTTTTTACATCATCATTATATAAATACAAAGCAAAAAAGACTCCATCCCTAAAACGGGATGAAGTCAGAAACTCCACGGTTCCACCCGAATTGCGGATATAATCCGCCTCTCGTACGGCCTTAACGCGGTCAAAACGGCACGCCTTAACGCGCAAAACGCTTTTCGGCGGCACTCGGGAGCGGTAGACTCTTTTTCACTCATGACCGCTCTTACAGCCTCGGGGCGGTTCTCTTAACAGCGCGAAAAAATCTTTCTCCGTCATTGCTTTAATTTATATGATTATTATATTACGCCGACATAAAGTTGTCAAGAAAAACTTATTATTCCTCGGCGTTTGTCTCGCTTTTTGTTTCGGTTACGCTCCACTCGTCAAGATTTTTGAAAATATTGCCGTACGTGCAGTCGAGACGTCCCGAAATATTTCTCGAATAAATAAATACGCCCTGTCTGTAGCATATCGGGGCAAGGGGAATATCGGAGTTGAAAATGTTCAAAAAGTCGCGCATGGTTATCTGCGAATTTTTATACTGCTGATATGCCGCCGCGGACGGGCTCGACGAAGCAACTCCGTAGGTCGTAAACAGCGCGGACAGATCCATATTGTCGGAGAACTTCATTTCTCCCAAATATAAATCGTAATTTCCGTCTGAAAGAGCCTGCGTGTATTCTGACCATGTGAGTTTTGAAACGGTAACGTTTATGTTGACGTTTTTTAATGACTCCTTGATTTTATCGGCGGCAAGCGAGCGGAAAGTGTTGTCTTCGTTTACGATAAGCGTAAGATTGCACTGCGGATATCCCGCGGATTTAAGCATTGCCGAGGCAGAATCGTAGTTTAATGCAAGCTCCGATTCATCGTAACCCGAATTAAAATATTCGCTCCATTTCGGATTGAATACGGTATACGCGTTCGAGGCAAATCCCGAGTAGCAGTCCGAGACAATATCGACCCTGTTGACAGCGAAATTTACAGCCTGACGAACCTGAGGAAGTGACAGTGCGGACGACGAAGAATTCATACCGAGATAAACGAGGTTATTAAGATTTACTCCGACGTTCGACGCGGCGACTTTTAAATAACTGCCCGAAGACAGGTCGTCGAATACGCAGTCGATGTTTCCGCTCTCGAGTGCAAGGGCGAGCGTTGCAGACTCCGAAACGGGGTAGAGCTCGACCGTTCCGACGCTTGGTTTTGAACCGGAATACGACGGATTACAGACAAGTTTCGAATCGGAAGAATACTTATACATTCCCGAGCCCACGGGGATGCTGTCCTTTGACGAAGCCGTACCGGATTTTACAATCGGAAACGTCAGAACGTTTTTTATAAATTTATCTGCCGTGTTCAGTTTTACATTGAGAGTGTACGTACCCGATGATGTTACGGAATCGATATTTTTTAACTGCTGTGAATAAATATCGCTGTTTTTTGCCTGATTAAAAGAATATACGACATCCGACGCCGTAAGAGGGGACGAGTCGCTGAAGTGAATCGAACTGTTAAGCTCAACGGTCAGATTCTGCGGGTCTTTGAAAGCGGACGATTTTGCAATCTGCTCATACGGGATATATGCGCTGTCGGTTTTGTAAAGCGACTGATACATGAGACACATCGCGTCATAGTTTAAATTAGCCGTAACGAAAAACGGATTGAGTGACGACGACTGAGACCATCCGATTCTCAGAGAGTCTGTCGGTGTTTTGTTATCCGATGCGGAATATGCAATGCTCTGAGAGAGCGCGTCGTCTTTTTCGTAGAGCTTTGTCTCGCCCCTTGAGCATGAAGCCAAACTAACGCTTGTCAGAACCGCGCACAGTATCGCGGTAATTTTAATAAACGGCGATTTGTTTGATGTCTGTTGTTTTTCCTGTTTTTTCATCGATGACAAAAATACATCCCTCCATTTTGCACCGCGAGTCGGGATTTGTAAATCTCACGGGCATGTTGGTTTTGAATTTTTCTATAACGTCGCCCGGCGTGATACCAAGAACCGAATCAACCGCGCCGGTCATTCCGATATCGGTAATATAACCCGTTCCGCCCGGGAGAATCTGCGCGTCGGCAGTCGGAACATGGGTGTGAGTGCCGAATACAGCGGTAACCTTTGAGTCAAGATAAAATCCCATGGCACGCTTTTCGCTCGTCGCCTCGGCGTGGAAGTCGAGGATTATATTTTTAACGGGTGAGAGCTCTTTTAATATATTATCTATTACATTGAACGGATTGTCAAGATTATCGAGATAAACAGTTCCCATAAGATTTATGACCGCGAGGGAATATCTGCCCATGTCGAGGATATAATATCCTCTGCCCGGCGCGTCTGAAGGGTAGTTTGCGGGGCGTATCATCGGAAAATTATCCGAAAAAACGGAGTATATCTCGCGCCGTCTGAATACGTGGTTGCCCGTTGTTATAACGTCCGCTCCGCACGTGAGCAAATCAGACGCGCTCTGCTCGGTAATGCCGTTGCCCTGTGCGGAGTTTTCGCCGTTGACAATGCAGATATCTATATTGTTTTCCCGTTTGAATGCGGGGAGTTTTTTTCTTAAAAATGCGCGTCCGCCGTCGCCGACAACATCGCCTATTGTCAATACTTTTATCATAAGTCACCTTGTAAAAAAGGGACGGCACAATAACCGTCCCCTGGTATTACTTTGCGTAGTCGAAAGCTCTGCTTTCCCTGATGATGTGAACCTTAATCTGTCCGGGATATTCGAGCTCGTCCTCGATTTTCTTAACGATTTCGCGTGCAATAAGAGTCATCTGATCGTCGCTTACGACCTCGGGTTTAACCATGATTCTAACCTCGCGTCCCGCCTGGATTGCGAACGATTTTTCAACTCCGTTGAATGAAGTTGCTATTTCCTCGAGTTTTTCAAGACGCTTGATGTAGTTCTGTACGTTCTCTCTTCTTGCGCCCGGGCGTGCCGCCGAAATTGCGTCAGCCGCCTGAACAAGACATGCGACAACTGTTTTAGCCTCTACGTCGCCGTGGTGAGCCTGAATTGCATGAACGATATTTTCGTTTTCTTTGTATTTTCTCGCCGCCTCGACGCCCAGTTCAATATGCGAGCCGTCAAACTGATGGTCGAGAGCTTTTCCGATATCATGGAGAAGACCGGCTCTCTTGGCAGCCTTAACATCGGCTCCGAGCTCTGCAGCCATAAGACCGGCGAGATATGAAACTTCAAGCGAATGGTCAAGTACGTTCTGACCGTAACTCGTGCGGTATTTAAGTCTGCCGAGAAGTTTGACAAGTTCGCCGTGGAGTCCGTTGACTCCCGCGTCGATAACGGCTCTTTCGCCGACCTGCTTAATTGTGGTCTCAACCTCACGGCGGGATTTTTCGTACATTTCCTCAATCTTAGCGGGATGGATGCGTCCGTCCTGTATAAGTTTTTCAAGCGTAAGTCTCGCAATTTCGCGTCTTACGGGGTCAAAGCTTGAAATCGTAATAGCTTCGGGCGTGTCGTCGATAATAAGGTCGACGCCTGTAATAGTTTCAAGCGAGCGGATGTTTCTGCCCTCTCTGCCTATGATTCTGCCCTTCATTTCGTCATTGGGAAGGTTAACTACCGAAACAGTAGCCTCCGCAACATGGTCGGCGGCACAGCGCTGGATTGCTGTTGTGATAATCTCGCGTGCAAGTTTATCGGCGTCGTCCTTTGTCTGCTGTTCGATTTCTCTGATTTTAACCGCTTTTTCGTGAACAAGTTCGTTTTCGAGATTTTTGATAAGATAATCCTTAGCCTGTTCCCTGCTGAAGCCCGAAATTTTTTCGAGCATGTCGAACTGACTTTTTTTAAGAGTCTCAACCTCCGCCATTCTTTCGTCGGCGGCCTTAATCTTTTTATTGAGAATATCGTCTTTTTTCTCGATGTTTTCAGTTTTTTTGTCAAGCGTTTCCTCTTTTTGAATGAGTCGTCTCTCCTGGCGCTGGACTTCGCTTCTGCGTTCTCTTATCTCTTTGTCGAGTTCGTTACGCTGTTTGTGAATCTCATCCTTAGCCTCGAGGATAGCTTCTTTTTTCTTTGATTCGGCCTGATTTACGGCTTCGGTGACGATTCTGTTCGCTTCCTCCGTGGCTGAGCCTATGGCGGCTTCTGCAACCTTACGGCGGTGAATCGTTCCGACAATAAAACCAACCGCGCCGAATATGACAGCGGCGGCGACTATCAGACCTATCGCTAAACCTGTGTTCAAATTTGCACCTCCGTTTTTAAATTTTTATCCGTAGAAGAACGCCGGAAACCGTGCGTTCAATGCTTAATCGGAAACAATGCGTATATTACTACATTATTGTATTAATGTGTAAAACCTACAACATTATCTTTAATATTTTAGTATTTTTTTATCGTTTTGTCAAGTAGTATTCCTTTAACGATGTGAACAAATTGTAAACTGTTTAAAAAGTTGTCGTCAAGTCAAAAATGCGCCCTGTATGATATTTTTTTCTTTAAAAGCATTGTTTATCGAATTTAAAACGTCTTTTTTATTCCCCGACCAAAAGGGCGAAACCAGCGTTTTTTTGTCGCCGTCGCCTGTAATGCGGTGAAGAACGATGCTATCCGGAATGCGCGGTATGAGATATTCGAGCAGGGATATATACTCCTCTTTTTCGAATGTTTTAACTTTTCCAGAGAGAAAATCCGAATATATAGGCGCGTCTGACGAAATGTAAAGCATGTGAAGTTTTAATCCCCATGTTTCGTTTTTTACGGCAAAATTTATGCTCTCGAGCATGTCCTCTTTCGTTTCGCCGGGCAGTCCGAGAATTATATGCGTTACAACCTTGATTCCCGCTTTGTTCAGCTTCTTTACCGCCGAAACGTATTTTTCGTTCTCATAAGAACGGCGGATGTATTTTATACTGGACTCCTTCGTGCTTTGCAGTCCCAGTTCGATCCACACGGGTTTAATTTTGTTAAGTTTTTTAAGCAGTTCGATTTTTTCGTCCTCGAGACAGTCCGGGCGCGTTGCGATTGATAAAACCTCGATATCCGGAGATAAAACTGCCTGAGTGAATATTTCTTCAAGATATGAAACCGGTGCATACGTGTTTGTAAACGACTGAAAATATGCGATATATTTTCCCGAGAAATTTTTTGCTTTGACGCGCAGTTTTGCGAGCTCGATTTGTTTTAAAATACCGCCCTTTTCGCAGAATTCTCCCGAACCTTTCTCCGAGCAGAATACGCATCCGCCGAAACTTAACGAGCCGTCCCTGTTCGGACATGTCGTAACGCCCGACAGAGACAGCTTGTATAATTTGTGACCGAATTCTTTTTTGCAGTAATCGTTTAACGTAAAACAGCCCGTCATAATATCTGTCTGTAGTAAAGTCCGCCCGTTTTTTTAGACGGAAGCTTTTCTTTGTTTTTGAATATTTTATAAATCTTTCCGCACGTTTCTTTCTTTTCGAATGTAAAGTAAAGAAGCGAGAAATCGAGCGCGGATAAATCCTTGTCGCCTATGTACGTTGGAATAGAGTTTAAAAGCGACGAGTATTTTTTATATGAGCACATTATGTAAAACGGAGTTTTGTATCTGTCCTCTATTTTTGTAATCCCGGTGCATTTTGAACACCCGTCATTAGTCTGTGCGGGACAAGCACGAAAACGCATCAACGGCATAAATCCGTATACAAACGCACCCTTCGGCACTCTCGAGGACAGTTTTTTTATGTTGTCCATGGAGAGTTCTGCCGATACGACAATATCGCTTACTCCCATGTCCGCGTAAACCTTTGCGGCGGCTGAGTTTAATATATTTGTATAATTCGACGCGTGAACGCGGAATCCTTCGTTTATACAGTAATCGATAATTCCTATATTATCACAGTAAACGTCGTTAATTCCGAGAGATTTAACTCTTTTGAGTTTTTCTTTGATTTTATCTTCGTCCGACGGGTAAATAAGCGCGGGAGTTTCGGCGAAAACGGTGCCGGAATATTTCTTTATTATATCCGTATTTTTAAGAATTTCGTTTAAAGGCAAAATGATGTCGTCGTGCAGTTTTAAATTGAAAATCTGTTCTGCGGACGTAAATCTCATTCTTATTTTATTATCGCCCGACGAAATGATACCTGCGGGTTCATGTTCTTCATTTTTCGGAGAATCGTAAAACTTTTCAGGATGCAGAACCGCTCTTTTTTCGTAGAGAGAGTCGAGCGCGCGCCTTCTCATTGAATTAAGCGAAGACGCGGAGATGGAAATACCGTCGGCAATATCCGCATTAAATGAATTGATATAAAAAATCGTTCCGCCCGTTTTAGAAAAGCATTTTTTTGCAAAATCGTAATCAAGAGGCTTTGATTTCGCTTCTTCCGGAGTGTCACCGTTTATTTTAACGGAATTTACGCCGTCGGAAACCGTGACGAATGATGAATTTTTATCCGCATGAAAATCGACCGAAATACCGGCGGACTGAATTTCATCCTTATATAAAAGCGC
>DJEG01000127.1:0-228 GCA_002431305.1 Ruminococcaceae bacterium UBA5904
ATGTCTTCCCCTACAAAATAATGCTTGCGTTTCAGAAAAAACCGGGTACGGGTTTGAATGATTATCAAATTGAAAAATATAATAATTATTCGGATTGATACGTAGGGGAAGACATTGTCTTCCCGGGGTAAAGGCTCAAATTTGCCTTTATAAACAACCTGCGGAAACGCACGGATTCCATATTGCTGACGCATTTTCATTATTCATAAAACCGCAAGTCTCATGCGG
>DJEG01000127.1:278-6544 GCA_002431305.1 Ruminococcaceae bacterium UBA5904
CCCTACAAAATAATGCTTGCGTTAAAAATAATAAGTCTGTTAACCGACTGCAATCTATCATACAAATTTAAACCGGAAAAATGCCCGAGGGTTCGAAATCCTCGGGCATTTTTCGTTTTTGTATTGAAATTGAAAATGAAAGGGGGGAAAGGAAAAAAAGAATCGTTAAATTTAATCGGGATGAAAATCATTCGACTTTTTTCGAATTCGCGTAAATGCTGTGCATTCTGTCGTCGTCGAAATGCTTGTCTAAGTATATCTCTATACTGTTCTTTGCGGGGATTCCCGCGTCGCGCCTGTTCATTCTCGCCGCCGCCGCGGCGGAGAGAACGGAGTCGTAGACAAAGAACATACAGAATGCAACGACAAGGACATTGCCTACATTCGCCGGAACTAAATCGCACAGTCTGTCAGTCAGGGGCATGAACACTCTGACCCAGAACACGCCGAGCGCGCCCCAGAAAAGCGAGTATAATAAACATACTCTGCCGTTTATATTAAGCGGGAGATTGCTGTAATCCCACGCAACCGAGCCGAAAACAATCTCCTGACCGAGCGAACAGATATATTCGGCAACGGAACCGACTATAAACGCGGCGGCGAAAATCTGATACCATTTACAGTCCTCGAAATGGTAGAGGACGAGCGTCAAAAGCACTCCGCCCATGCCGTACGCCACGCTTAAAGGACCGTATATGAGCGATTTTCTGCTCTCTATATAGCCATGTCTTAAAAAACACCATGCCGTTTCGGCGAGAAATCCCACAACACAGCAAGCGGCAAATATAGCCACGAGCTTGTTGAATCCGATTGCTTTTACTGCCAAACCGCGTTTCATAAAAGACGCCTCCATGCATTTTTTTACCTTACAGTCATGATAATAATATGCCAATATGAACTGATTGTAAACATAACAATGCTTTGTATGAAAAACGTCATTTGTAAAATAAATGCCGGTTGTATAATTAATTCCAAATAAAACAACACCGAGGCAGTAGACCCGCCCCGGTGTAAAATATTTGCATTTTTAATTTAAAATATTGAGATTACTTCTCGATCATTGACTTTCCGGTCATTTCCTTAGGCTGAGGAAGTCCCATAATTTCGAGTATAGTGGGAGCGAGGTCTGCGAGTCTGCCCGTCTTTCTGAGTTTGCAGGGATAGCCTACAATGCAGAGCGGAACGGGGTTTGTCGTGTGCGGAGTGAACGGCTTGCCGTCGGGTCCTATCATCTCGTCGGCGTTGCCGTGGTCGGCGGTAATGAGAACCGCTCCGCCCATGGAAAGAGCCGCGTCGCATACTCTGCCTACGCATGTATCAACAGCCTCGACAGCCTTTACGGCCGCCTCGAATACGCCCGTGTGACCTACCATGTCGCAGTTAGCGAAGTTGAGAATTACAACGTCGTATTTGCCCGACTTAATCTGCTTGCAAACAGCGTCGCATACCTCGTACGCGCTCATCTCGGGTTTGAGGTCGAACGTCGGAACGTCGGGGGACTTGATAAGAATTCTGTCCTCGCCCTCGAACGTCTTTTCCTCGCCGCCGTTGAAGAAGAACGTTACGTGCGCATATTTCTGCGTTTCGGCAATACGAAGCTGTGTCTTGTGATTTACCGCGAGGTACTCGCCCAGGGTCATTTTAAGTTCCTCGGGCGGGAACGCTACGGTTACGTTGGGCATTGTCTCGTCATACTGGGTCATGCAGACGTAGTTAAGCGGGAAAAATCCGTTCTTTCTTTCGAATCCGTCAAAGTCGGGGTCGACAAATGCTCTCGTAATCTGTCTCGCTCTGTCGGGACGGAAGTTAAAGAATATAACGGAGTCGCCGGATTTAACGGTACCCTCTTTATCTATAACGGTAGGAACGATAAATTCGTCAGTAACGCCGTTTTTGTATGATTCCTCGACTGCGGTTACTGCGCAGTCAGCCTGAATACCCTCGCCGTAAACCATGGCGGCGTACGCTTTTTCGACTCTGTCCCAAGCAAAGTCTCTGTCCATAGCGTAGTATCTGCCCTCGACGGTGGCGATTTTGCCGACTCCGAGTTCACTGCACTTATCGTAAACGTCCTTTAAGAAGCCTGCGCCCGAGGTAACGGAAACGTCTCTGCCGTCCATGAGGCAATGGATGTAAACCTTGTCAAGACCGCGTTTCTTAGCCATTTCGAGAAGTCCGAAAAGGTGATGAATGTGCGAATGAACTCCGCCGTCGGAGAGAAGTCCGATAAGGTGAAGAGCCTTACCGCTCGACTTCGCCTTATCCATAGCGTCGCAGATGGGTTTGTTGTTTAAAATTTCGCCGTCATCAATAGCCTTTGAAATCTTAACGAGCATCTGATAAACGATTCTGCCCGCGCCGATATTGGTATGACCGACCTCGGAGTTGCCCATCTGTCCGTCGGGCAGACCTACGTCGAGTCCGGACGCGCCGATAGTCGTAAACGGATTTTCACTGAAAAGTCTTGTAAGATTGGGAGTTTTGGCGGCCTTTATGGCGTTTCCGTTCGTCTCCTCGCGGATGCCGAAACCGTCCATTATACATAATACAACAGGTTTTTTCATGTTAATTTCCTTTCCGAAAACAATTTGCTTTGCAAAATATTCGCGGGCGAATTTATATCCGCCCGCGCCGTTTTACTTTGATGCCGCCTTAACGATAACGGAGAAGTCCTCGGCTTTGAGCGAAGCTCCGCCGATAAGTCCGCCGTCGACGTTGACCTTGGAAACAAGCTCGTCTGCGTTCTTTGCGTTCATGGAACCGCCGTACTGAACGGTTACTTTCTCCGCCGCGTCCTTGCCGTAGGCTTCCGCGATAGCGGCGCGGACAAAGCCGTTGCCCTCGTCAGCCTGGTCGGCAGAAGCGGTAACGCCCGTGCCGATAGCCCATACGGGTTCATAAGCAATAATAACGTTCTTGAGCTGATCCTCTGTAACGTTGGTAAGAGCCATCTTTGTCTGATATTTAAGAAGAGTCTCGGTATAGCCGAGCTCTCTCTGCTCGAGAGTTTCGCCTACGCATACGATAGCCTTGAAGCCCGCGTTGAGAGCTGCAAGCGTGCGGAGGTTAACGGTCTGATCGGTCTCACCGAAGTATGTTCTTCTCTCGCTGTGACCGATAACAACGTACTCAACGCCCGCCTCTTTGAGCATGGCCGCGCTTACCTCGCCGGTGTATGCGCCCGACTCTTTATAATGTATATTTTCAGCGCCGATATGGATGTTGGAACCCTTAGCCGCCTCGACAGCCGCGGGGATGTCGACAAACGGAACGCAGAGAACTACGTCGCAGTCAGCGTCCTTAACAAGGGGCTTCATCTCTTCGATAAGAGCCTTAGCCTCCGAGGGAGTCTTGTTCATTTTCCAGTTGCCGGCAATGACAGCTTTACGAACTGCTTTATTCATAATTAATCATTAGTCCTTTCATATAAAAACAGATAAATATGTGTAATAAATTGCAGTCAACAAACAAATTTATTATTTTTTAATGCAAACATTCTTTTGTAGGGGAAGACATTGTCTTCCCGCATGAGACTTACGTTTTTATCAATAATAAATTTGCGTCAGCAATATAAAATCCGCGGGTTTCCGAAGACAAAAATTATATTTAAAAATTTGAGCCTTTACCCCGGGAAGACAATGTCTTCCCCTACATATATTGTTTACTCTTTAAAAACACGGGGATAGGAAAAAACGTTTGGAATGGATTAACCGAACATCAAACGGAGTTTGATGCTTGCCCGACGGCGTACGTGAAGTACTCCGAGGGTGAGGGTAATTCATTCCGGGCGTTTTTAACATCCCCCCAACCATGTGCCTAAAAACTCACTTGTCGTCGATACAAGCTATACCGGGCAGCTCTTTACCCTCGAGGTATTCGAGCGAAGCTCCGCCGCCTGTGGAGATGTGGCTCATCTTATCGGCAAATCCGAGTTTCTTAACAGCAGCCGCGGAGTCGCCGCCGCCGATAATCGAAATAGCGTTCGAGTCCGCAATACCCTTAGCAACGGCAATGGTACCGTTGGCGAAATGATCCCACTCGGAAACGCCCATAGGTCCGTTCCAGATAACGGTTCCGGCGTTCTTAATCGACTTTGCATAAAGCTCGGAGGTAACGGGTCCTATGTCAAGACCCATCCAGCCGTCGGGGATTGAGTCCGAATAAATAGTCATATACTGTGCGTTCTCGTCGTACTTGTCGGCGATAACGTTATCAACGGGAAGAAGGAAGTTTACACCCTTTTCCTTAGCCTTAGCCATCATAGCCTTAGCGTTTTCAATGTTTTCACTGTCGAGAAGCGAGGTTCCGATGCTGTAGCCCTGCGCCGCGAAGAACGTATAAGCCATGCCGCCGCCGATTATAACGGTGTCGCACTTGTCGAGAAGATTTGTGATAACGCCGATCTTGTCGGAAACCTTGGCACCGCCGAGGATAGCGACGAGGGGACGGACAGGATTTTCAAGCGCTCCGCCGATGAACTTGATTTCCTTCTGAATAAGAAAACCGACGGCAGAGGGAAGATAATCGGCAACGCCCGCGGTCGAGGAATGCGCTCTGTGAGCCGAACCGAACGCATCGTTTACGTAAATATCGGCAAGAGAAGCAAACTTCTTTGAAAGCTCGGGGTCGTTCTTGGTCTCGCCGGGCTCGAAACGTACGTTTTCGAGAAGCATAACCTCGCCATCCTTAAGAGACGCTGCAAGCTCATGAGCCGAATCGCCGACTACGTCCTTAGCGAGTTTAACCTCCTGTCCGAGATATTTCGAAAGGCACTGAGCGACGGGAGCCATGGAGAACTCGGGGTTGTATTCGCCCTTAGGTCTGCCGAGGTGAGAGCAAAGGATAACCTTCGCGCCTTTTTCTATAAGATATTTAATGGTGGGGAGAGAAGCGACGATTCTCTTATCGCTCGTGATAACTCCGTTTTCCATTTTAACGTTGAAATCACAGCGTACGAGAACTCTTTTACCGCTGACTTCGATGTCTTCAACCGTTTTTTTGTTTAAAGCACTGCTCATGTAAATTTCTCCTTTTAATATTTATACATATAACATTTTATACGATTGTGAAACAATTATCAATAGAAAATCGTCTTAAAATGATAATTTTCTCAAAATTTTTTTTAAATATAACAACATGCAAAAATAATATTTACATGACGTCATGATTTATGTATAATATATAATACAA
Organism: Ruminococcaceae bacterium UBA5904; assembly: GCA_002431305.1. Lineage (GTDB taxonomy): Bacteria > Bacillota > Clostridia > Oscillospirales > Acutalibacteraceae > CALACW01. The sequence goes on from DJEG01000127.1 coordinate 5,469, forward strand.
CATATGTTAAGGAGTTTTTTAATGTCGGTTACATTTGATTCGCAAAAACGGGCTTTTAAGCTCGATACGGCTTCGTCAAGCCTCGTTTTACATATCTATGAGGAAAATTTTCTGCTCGAGCTTTACTACGGAGCGAAAGTTCCCGATATCGTTCTCGACAAGTGCAAAAGACGTCCCAGTGCGTCGTTCTCGCCCGTCGACCCGGTTATCGGCGAGCATGGATTTTCCCCCGATTCCGCGCCCGTGGCGTACGGATGCAACGGCGGTGATTTCAGAATTTCCGCTTTATCCGTAAGAAACGCCGAGGGCGAAAACCACACGGATATCCGCTATATTTCGCACGAAATATATAAGGGCAAAAAAGAGATTCCCTCGCTTCCCTCGTCATACGCGAATACGCCCGACGAGTGCGATACGCTCGAAATTACGGCAGAGGACAGAGGTCTCGGGATTAACGTAACGCTCGTTTATAACGTATTCGAAAAAGCCGACGTTATCACGAGAAGCGTTAAGATTACGAACGTCACGGACAAAACCGTTCACATCGAGCGCGCGTTCAGCGTCTGCGAGGACTTAAAGTCAATGGATTACGACATGATAACGCTCTGGGGCAGACACGTTAAGGAGCGCAATATCGAGAGACGTCCGCTCGCACACGGAGTTCAGGGAGCCGAGAGCAAGAGAGGCGTTTCCGGTCACTCGCAAAACCCGTTTACAGCATTCGTATCAAAAAATGCGGACGAGGAGCAGGGCGAGGTCTACGCGTACAATCTCGTTTATTCGGGCAACTTCTCCGCACTCGCGGAGTGCGACCACAACTGCACGACCCGCTTTATAATGGGCATAAATCCGACCGATTTCGAGTGGTCGTTAGCCCCCGGGGAGACGTTTTACACACCCGAGGCGATAAGCGTTTATACGAATAAGGGTATAGGCGAAATGAGCAGAATCCTCCACAGATTCTGCAATAATAATATTGTAAGAGGAAAATATAAGACCGAAAAGCGCCCCCTGCTTATCAACAGCTGGGAGGCGGCGTACTTCGATTTCGATTCCGATAAACTCGTCGAATTTGC
>DJEG01000127.1:6653-9814 GCA_002431305.1 Ruminococcaceae bacterium UBA5904
AATTCGCTCGGCGACTGGTACGTTAACGAAAACAAGCTCGTCGGCGGACTTTCAAGCCTTATCGAGCGCGTAAACGCAGAGGGTCTTAAATTCGGAATATGGTACGAGCCGGAGATGATTTCGCCCGATTCGGATTTATTTAAGGCTCACCCAGACTGGCACGTACACGTAAACTGCCGTGAACCCATGCTCGGCAGACACCAGTACGTTCTCGACGTTTCGAGAGAGGACGTAAGGGAGAATATATGGAATCAGATGTACGAGGTCCTCTCGAAAAACAGGATTGACTATCTCAAATGGGACTTTAACCGCAACATTTCCGACGCTTCGTCGGCGGTTCTGCCCCCCGACAGAAAGAAAGAGTTTTACCACCGCTTCATACTCGGCACGTACGACCTTATGAACAGGCTCGTTACAACGTTCCCCGACATTCTTTTCGAGGGCTGTTCGGGCGGCGGCGGACGTTTCGACCCCGCAATGCTGTGTTATTCCCCGCAGATATGGACCAGCGACAACACCGACGCTCTCGACAGGGTTTACATCCAGTTCGGCACGTCGATGTGCTATCCCGCGTCAACCATGGGCGCGCACGTCTCCGCATGCGACAGAGAAAGTTATGAAACCAAGGGCAACGTCGCAATGTGGGGCACGTTCGGATATGAATTAGACCCGAGGAAGCTTACCGACAGCGAAAAAGAGCTTGTAAAAACGCAGGTTAAGGATTATCATAAATATTATGATCTTATCAGAAACGGAGACCTTTACAGGATCGTTTCGCCTTTTGACAATAAATTCAGATGCGCATGGCTTATCGCTTCACCCGACAAGTCGGAGGCTCTGTTCACGCTCGTTACATTGATAAGCGAAAACAACCCGACTATCTATATTAAAATGAAAGGTCTCGCCCCCGATAAATTCTATACGTGCAGTCTCGATTCGAATGTTTATTCCGGCGCGTACTTAATGAACTCGGGTCTTGATTTAACATACGAATCCGATGACGACGCTCAAAGTCTTGTAATTTATTTTAAGGAAGTATTATAAACAAAAAAGACAAATTATGCAAATTCACGGTGCAAAAAAAATAAATTAAACTTGTAAATAACAAACCGCGCGAAACTCGTTTGTTCCGCGCGGTCTGTTTTTTCAGTTCCAGCTTGACGGCATGGGATGTCCGCTTTTTTAAGTCTTAACTTAACGGTATGAGTTCACCGCTTTTATAATTATATTTTACACCATGGATTTCTTTTTTGAAATGCTTTTTGTGTAGAAAAACATTGCAATTCCCGCACCGCATATTAATGCATATCCCAAAAAGCTGTACGCGTCCGGAATTTCCGAAAATACGAAGTACCCGAGCACCGCCGAAAAAAGCACCTGCGTGTAGTCATAGACCGATATTTCCTTTGCCGGGGCGCATATGTACGCCTTCGTAATTCCTATCTGACCTATGCATGCGAACGTACCGGCGAGAACGAGGTAAAGAGTCTGTAACGCGCTCATCGGTTTGTACGTAAAAATAAGAAACGGCAGACAGAGCAGACATGAAAACGCGGAGAACCAAAAGACGATTTTACGGCTGTTTTCGCCCATGGCGCCGAGTTTTCTGACGAACGTGTACGCTATGCCCGCGCCCATTCCGCCGAGCGCCCCCGCAAGCGCGGGGATTACCGTCGGGGAGTCAAATCCCGGTTTTATAATCAGCATACTGCCTGCAAACGCGGCGATTACGCCGAGAATCTGAACGAAATTCGGCTTTTCTTTCAATATAACCGCGGAAAAAATTATCGAAAAAAACGGCGAGAGCTTGTTGAGCATGTTTGCGTCGGGCAGATTCAGTTTGCTTATCGCGTAGAAGTTGCATAAAAGTCCGAGCGTGCCGAAAAAACAACGGCAGAACAGCGGAACGGCGCTCTCTTTTTTCGGGATAAATCCGACCTTCTCTTTCAGTATTATAATTGAAATATATATAAGCGCGACGAAATTTCTGAAAAACGCCTTTTGGAATGCCGGCAGATCCCCCGCCAGTTTTACGAACAGCGACATTCCCGCAAATCCGAATGCCGCGATTATTATATATAAAATGCCCTGCGTCTTTCCGCTTATTTTTACCATAAAAATCACCTTTTATAATTATACATCATTATCTGCCGAACGAATATACAAATATATATCCTTGAAATATTAAATTTTGTGTATTATACTGTTTACGGGTGGTTAATAATGAAAATATCAACGGAAATTGCCTCCGCCTCAAAAATTCTCGGCGAGGAAAAAGCAATAGAATATATAGCTAAAGCGGGATTTGACGCATGGGATTTTTCCATGTTCGACATGGCTCGTTACGACAGGGAAAAAGGGTATCTCGTACCGACCGAACATCCGCTGTCGTCGGACGGATATCTTAAATTTGCAAGAAAATTAAAACAAATCGGACTCGATAACGGTATTGAATGCAATCAGTCTCATGCTCCGTTTCCGACATATGCAAAAAAGAGCCGTGTGTGGCTTTTTCGCTCAATCGAGTGCACAGCCGAGGCGGGAGGAAAAATATGCGTAATTCATCCCGATAACAACCGTTCGCCCGAGGAAAACGCTCAGATGTATTTTGAGCTTATCGACTTTGCAAAGCAGTACGGCGTTAAAATTGCAACGGAAAACATGTGGAACTGGGCTCACGGCGCATCCCACGCTTCGCCCGCAGCGTGCTCAGACCCAGAGAGCTTCAACGCGCACCTCGACGCGGTGAACGACGAGTATCTGACAGCGTGCCTTGATATCGGACACGCCGAGATGGCGGGACTTAATACGTCGGCGGTAGAAATGATTCATGCGCTCGGCAAACGGCTCGGCGCTCTGCATATTCACGATAACGACATGGTTCACGATTCGCATCAGATTCCGTTTTCGATGAATATTGATTTTTCGCCGATTGTAAAGGCGCTCAGGGACGTTGATTATAAAGGGTATTTTACGCTCGAAGCCGATTCGTTTTTAAAGGATTATAACGAGGATAACGTTTTCGACGGCGTGACGAAACTGGCGGACTCGGCAAGGAAACTTGCGGAAGAATTCAGCAAACAATAATTTTTATATCAATTTATTATAAAATACAAACAAATTCACATAACAAATCATAGTTTACCGGGCAAAAAACCTCC
>DJEG01000026.1:0-886 GCA_002431305.1 Ruminococcaceae bacterium UBA5904
ACTTCGCTTATATTGTAATACTACAGTATTAGTTTTGTCAACAAAAAATAAAAAAAAGCTAAGGAAATATCCGGTTGACGGTAATCCTCAGCTTTTTTATTCAGTGAATGGTTTATACTTCTTCGCCTTCTGAAAGAGTTTCCGTTACGGGGACGGTAACTTTTCTGTCGTAACAGGAGAATATTTCTTTTACTCTGTTTTCGTCAGGCTTTTTCGTAATAAGGCTTACGAGCAGGACGATTACGATTGAGCCGACCATTGCGAGAACTCCGCAGTTAATCGGGCTTTGCAGAAACGAGGGGAAGATACTCTTTGCAAACATGTTAAGAAGCATGATTCCCGCGCCCCAGATAAAGCTCACCCAGCATGAGACTTTTGTGACTTTTTTCCAATACAGACTTACGAGGAACGGGCCTAAGAACGCACCTGCGAGCGCGCCCCATGAAAGTCCCATGAGCTGTGCTATGAACGTGATGTTGTGCTTATACTGAACGATTGCGATAACGGCGGAGATTAAAATAAATACCGCTATAAAAATTCTGATTATAAGAAGATTTTTCTTTTCGTCCGTCTTTTTTAGAATGACGGGGTCGATAAAGTCGAGCGTAAGAGTCGAGGACGAAGTAAGAACAAGCGACGACAGCGTCGACATTGAAGCCGAAAGAACGAGAATAAGAGTTATCGCCATGACGGCGGGGGAGAGCGTCGAGAGCATTTCGGGGATGATAGCGTCGTAACCGTTCGAGGCAACGTCGACGTTGAAAAGTCTGCCGAATCCGCCGAGAAAGTAGCATCCGCCCGCGACGATTACGGCGAAAAGCGTCGAAATGATAGTGCCGGTGTGAACGCTCTTTTCGTCCTTAATTGCATAGAATTTCTGAACCAT
>DJEG01000026.1:951-11465 GCA_002431305.1 Ruminococcaceae bacterium UBA5904
TGCGGAAGTCCCCATGTTCCGAGCGATGTAAGAATTACGACGTAGAGAAGTCCGCCGGGGTCGGGGCCGAAGAATGACGCGAATACGCCGGGCTGAGTTGAAACGGATTCGTCCGTTACTTTTGCGAGTGCGTCGAGCGAACCTGTGAATCCGCCGTTTAATTTAAGAACGCCTGCAATAATGAGAACTATGCCGAAGAGCATTATAATGCCCTGAATGAAGTCGTTGATTGCCGTTGCCATGTAACCGCCGGCAATAACGTATACGGCGGTGAGAACAGCCATTATTATAATACAAAGAGAGTAATCAATGCTGAAAGCCATACCGAAAAGTCTCGAAAGACCGTTGTAAAGCGAGGCGGTGTAGGGGATAAGGAATATGAATATAATTACCGAAGCCGCGATTTTCAGTCCCTTGCTGTCAAAACGTTTTTCAAAGAACTGCGGCATTGTCGCAGAACCCAGGTGCTGGGTCATGATTCTCGTTCGTCTGCCGAGTATTACCCACGCAAGAAGCGAGCCGATAAGTGCGTTGCCTATTCCGACCCATGTTGAAGCCACGCCGAATTTCCATCCGAACTGACCTGCGTAGCCGACGAATATAACAGCCGAAAAATACGATGTGCCGTATGCGAACGCTGTAAGCCACGGACCTACTCCGCGCGAACCGAGGACAAAGCCGGAAACGTCATTGCCCTTTTTACGGCAGATAAAGCCGACGGTCAGCATGACCGCGAAGAAAACGACTATCAGGCAGATCAGGAAGATTTTTTCTTTCATCTTTTTTCTCTCCTTTTTTTGACGTAAAAAAACGGCTCCGATAAGCGCAAACTTATCAAAGCCGTTTGTTATTCGTCCTAAATCAACGATGTGAGCAAACAGCTTCTACAGTATAATAATAGTAGTAAGAAGTAAACATATTGTTCATCACTGTTTGTTCCTTTCGTTGTATTTCGTTATGATAATACAATAATTGACGTTAAATGTCAATAGCAAATTTGTATTTTATTTCAAAAGTTCGTATGTTCTTATAAATACGCATACGGTTTTGTCGTAGTCGGCTATTACGAACTGCATTTTGCCTTCGGGCGTAAATGTAATTGTGATACCCTCAGTCTCGCATCCGAACGCGCCCGTTACGTTTCTTGTAAAGCAGTCGGTAATTTCACCCGTGGCGAGGTCTATGCTTCTGACGACCTTTTTGCCCTTAGGTGTGTTGGGGTCGAGGTTAACATAGAGTTTTCCGTCATGGTAAACTCCGCCCTGTACTCTCTCTATAGGCTCGGAAATGTCGATTTTCTTTGCAAAGCTCATATCCTCGAGGTTATAAGCGAGAATGTAATCCGAATGATGGAACGGAGAAGTGTAGAGAAGGCCGTTATCGGCGTCGACCGCGCACCAGGGGATTCCGTCGTTGAGATACGTCTGGTCTACGGCGTAGTACGTTCCGGTGTACTCGAGAGTGTTCTTGTCAAAGAGAAGAACGAGAGGATCGGCGTTGCTCTTATGCTCGACGGGAGCATAGATCGTATCGCCGTAAAGGCTGATTGCACCGATGTGGTCGTAGCCCTTTTTAGTAAATTCGATGGGAAGTGCGGAGAGGTTCTTTTGGGTGACTTCGCCCGATTCTGCGTCAATTTTTGCAAGCGCGGTCATGTAGAAAGCCGACATCGCACCGGAAGAATAAAAATATTCTCCGTCTGTCGCGAGTCCCTGACCTGTTGCGAAAGCCTCGTCAAGAACGTACTGTCTCTGAGAAACAAGCTCGGCGTCGGCATTTGAGGAGGGCATCGGGCTTATAAGTCCGCATATTCCCGCAAGAATTGCAACGAGAAGAACTTTTGCGCTTTTAAAATAGGAAAGAATCTTCATTTTTTTAGCTCCTTTTAAGGTTTGTAATATAATATTATGCTAAATTTAAGAAAATTTCAATATCTTAATATAAATATTGACTTCTTTTTCGGTTTTTTATATGTTACAATTATAAACGGGGTGTATAAATTATGAAAAAATATGTTATCCTTGCCGTTACTCTTGCTTTGATTATGTCGGCGTTCGCTTCATGCTCTTCTAAGAAAAATGATTCTGAACCGACCTCGGGCGATATTGCCTCCGTTTTGGAGAATGAAAGCGTTTCGGGTGATTATTCGAACGTAAGTATAGATTCGAGAGTTCCGATGAAGGCGGGCGAGTGTGAAATTTACCTTGACGCCGCGCATGACTCGGAGAAAACAGACGGCGACAGTGTTCTGTACTATTCTGATTCAGACCTTGTCATGAAAAAAACGTACAGCGCGGGAAAACTCGTTTCCAAATCGATATACGGTAATTATGAGATTAAATTTACTTATACATATGATTCAAATAACGTACTGACTGAGGTTTCCGCCTCGGGCGAGGCGGGCGACGGTTCGTTTACGAAGGCCTCAATAAAATACCGCTCCGATTCGTCGATAAGTTCGTACGCATATCTTTCATATGACAAACAGACGGATAAACACGAACTGTATTCTTATGATTTTGATTCGTCGGGCAATCTTATAAAAGGATATGATAATTTCGAATCCTTCAGCGAGGCTTTAAACGGCGCGGTTCTCGGCAGTTTCGGACTGTCATAAAAGGAGTTTGACACATGAAAAGATTTATATTGCTTTTGTCAGCTGTTGTTTTGATATTCTGTCTTTGTTCATGCTCCGTCGGTAATGATAAAGGCGCTCCCGAGCCCGATACCGACTCTCATATAATAGACGACTCTGTAACCTTCAAAACAGAAGACGGCGAGGTTCTTATTGAAGACGGCAGAAATTATTACATTCTGACGTTTGAAAACGACAGGGTAAAAAGTACCGCATATGCGCTTCATTTCCTCGATCCCGATTCGGCTTCGGCGATGTATGACGCATATAAAAAAGATATGGGTTCGCTCTATACGGACGTGCGTCTGGACGGAACATATCTTATATTAACGTATTCGGATAAAAACGAAAATTCGTTAAACGGTTTAAGCCGTGCGCTCATAGAGCAGACGTACGGGGATAAAATTATTAAATAAAATATTTTGATTTATAATGTCAGCGGAACTGTCCGGAAATGTACGGCGGTTCCGTTTTTTTTGCATTTAATTTATAAGTACTATTTTTTATTCGGTCAAAGTGTGACATATTATACGTTCCTTTTTGCGTATAATCTCATTAAGGGCGGTGAAAAAATGCAGACCGTTTATGTAGATGTTCTTGTTTTACTCAATTCGATAATCAGTTTGTTTTTGATACTGATAACGTCGTCGATTCTGCGCTGTTCCCCGGGAGCGGGGCGCGTGGCGGCGGGAACGTTCCTCGGCGGAGCGTATTCACTGCTGATATTCGCTCCCGATATGGGCGTTTTTCTGTCTCTCATTGTGAAAATTCTGCTGTGCGTTTCCGTGGTCTCAGCGGTATTCAAGCCGTCGGGTGTACGTTATCTTATTAAATGTCTCTCGGTTTTCGCCGTTGTGAATTTTGCTTTTGCGGGACTGATGATGGGTGTTAAGCTTCTCGTTCTTCCCGAGGGGCTTGAGTACAGAAACGGCGCGGTGTATTTTGATTTCGGATTTATTCCGCTGATGCTGGCGGTGATTTTATGCTATGTCCTTACTCTTTTATTTAATGCGCTGTCGTCTAAAACGAGGGCTGAGCAGATTTACGACGTTTCACTGCAATCCGGCGATAAATGCGTGAACTGCCGGGGACTTCTCGACACCGGAAATACTCTTACCGATCCGTTTACGGGCGAGGGAGTTATGGTAATAGATAAAAAGACCGCCGAGAAGATAGCCGACGGCGATATTCTTAAATTTATCGACAGCGTACATACTGGAAATATCGAATCGGCGGCAGAGAATCATATCAGGGGAACAAGAGTTCTTCCGTTTTCATCCGTAGGCGGACGCGGGCTTATGCCGTCGTTTCACACGGACAAAATCACGGTAAGCGACGGGAGGAATAAGACGGTTATGGAAAACGCGGAAATTGCGGTTTCGAAAGAAGAAATTAAAAACGAGGCGGGAATATTGTTAAATCCGTATATGATGAAAGACTTGGGGCGGGGTAACAAATGAAAATTATAAATTTATTAAAAGAAAAGATTTTATATTTAAAAGAGAAGATTATATTCGCACTGTTTTCGGACGATATTTTCTATGTCGGAGGACCGCAGACTCTGCCCGAACCTCTTAAAAAGAAAGAGGAAGAGGAGTGTATGCTCCGTCTTGCAAACGGCGATGAATCAGTAAGACAGACGCTCATTGTTCATAATTTAAGACTCGTTGTGTACATAGCAAAAAAATTTGAAAATTCCGGCGTCGGAGTCGAGGATCTCGTTTCGATAGGAACGATAGGTCTGATAAAGGCTGTAAATACGTTCCGCCCGGATAAGAATATAAAACTTGCGACATACGCGAGCCGGTGCGTTGAAAATGAGATTTTGATGTACTTGAGAAAAACGTCGTCGCTTAAAAACGAGGTGTCATTTGATGAACCGCTCAATACAGACAGCGACGGAAACGAGCTTCTTCTCTCCGATATTCTGACCTTAGACGATGAGTGCGTCAACAGAAACATAGAGTCTGAGGATGAGAAAAGAACTCTGATGCGCGTGCTCGACTGCCTTGACGAACGGGAAAGACTGATAATTGATATGCGTTTCGGAATGCGAGGTAACAAAGAGCATACGCAGAAGGAGGTCGCTGATATAATGGGAATATCCCAAAGCTATATATCCAGACTCGAAAAACGCATAATTTCTACATTAAAAAAAGAAATGGTGAAATTCGAATAAACATATTGATATTTGTCTAAGAAATATTGTATAATATATAAAACATATTTCTTAGGGTGATGTACTTGAAAAATCCGATTGGTTTTCTGTTTTCAAAAAAAGCGGACGAGGGGTGCGTTCCGAATATTGATTTGTTCGCTCACTCCGCAGGTTTGTGCGGTCAGAATATGACGTATTCGTTTGTTTCCGGCTGGTGGTTTACGTTTTGTATCGACATACTCGGAATCGACCCGAGTAAGGTCGGCGCGATAACGTCGATAAGCCGACTCTGGGACGCGGTAAACGACCCTCTTATCGGTTCTCTTGTTGACAAAATCAGATTCAAAAACGGCGAAAAACTCCGTCCGTACACTTTGATAACGCCCCCGATAATCGGTATACTGTCTCTGTTGATGTTTGTTAAATTCAATTTTGCCCCCGGCGTAATACTTGCGCTGATGATGGTGCTTTACTTTTTTTGGGATCTTACGTATTCGTTCCAGGATGTTGCTCTGTGGGGACTTATAGCGGTTTCGTCGCCTCATTCCGAGGAACGTACGAGGGTCGCGCAGTGGATATCTATAGGCGCGGGCGCGGGAGCCGCGCTTGTCGGACTGTTCCCGAACATGCTCGGCGATAATGTTTTAAATGCGCTTCATACGAATGTTACAACGATGTATCTTGTCGGCGGACTCATATTCGGTTTGGGCGGAGAGCTTTTGTCGATGTCTGCGTACAGACAGAAGGAGCGTATTAAAGCCGAAACAGAGAAGTCGGATTCCATAAAGGATATATTCAGCGGTCTTATGCATAATAAAGTTCTGCTGACTATTTCACTCGCAAGATTTTTACAGCAGGTCACGCCCGTTCTCGACTGGATTCATTTCTTCGAAAGCAGCGTATCATATGATATCGGTTCGATACATATTGACGGTGGAAACGCACAGTTTTTATTCGGACTTATTACGGGTATACCCGGAACGTTCTGTATGTTTGCGGCGACGAAAATAGTCGATAAGATAGGCGGAAGAAAACGTCTGCTTGTCTCATCGCAGATATTCGCGATAGTGCTTAGAGTTTTTTCGTATTTCGTAGGATATAAGAGTATAGGACAGATGGCGGTTGTTATGGTTCTATACTCCGTAATGCAGATTCCTGCCATGATGATGGATATATGCCACCGTTCGCTGATTTCGGATTCGATTGATTATGTCGAGTGGAAAACAGGCGTTCGAAACGAGGGTATATCTTTTTCGATTCAGAACTTTATTTCGAAAATGCAGTCGGCGGTTACTTCGCTTATTAAGGGCGGAATTCTCTCGTTGCTTCACTATGACCAGACGATCACGCGTAAATACAATCAGAATGCAACTTATATCAAATGGCAGTGGCCGATATTCATGCTCGGTCCCGTTGTCGGTGCGCTTATGTACCTTATTGTAATATCCTTCGTAAAGGACGATAAGGCTCTGAAAGAACAGGTCGAACGCGAACTTAAGGAGCGCAGGGAGCTTCGCGCCAAAGAAAAAGCGGAAGCGGAACAGACCGTTTCTGTTCAGACTTAATAATTAAAAATTGTAAAAAAGCGGCTCCGAATTTAACCTCGGAACCGCTTTTTATATCGTATATTCTATCGTTTCAATATTGTCGGTGTTGTGCTCGATTTCCTTTGAATAAAGTCTCGCGGTATATGCGATTTTGTCTTTTTTGGTAAGAGCCGATTTATTCCGGGCTGCGTATCGGATTATCGTATTGAGCGAAAAAATAATGAATTCCGCTTTTGAAACGATATCTCCGTCGTTTATCGCTTTGGGAATATATCTGTAAACGAAATAGGAGAGTATGTTTTTTAGGAGAACATCGTTTTCGTCAATCTTAACGGGTTCGTTTTTCTCCGAATTTAAAACATCACGCCATTCATTTGTGAGAATTTCGAGGTTTGAGAGAACTGCATAATAATCGTATTCTTTTATTTCGCAAACTTCCGGCGTGAGATTTTCTGTCTTAGAATAATCGTCCGCGTTAATTAGATCCTGAAACTTCAGCGAAAGCGAATATATAAGAGAAAGCGATTTTTTCATGCTGTTATTCTCAATGATATAAAATATCTTTTCTCTTAATTTAAACAGTGCGGGCAGAAGCGGGTCGTGGATCGTATATTCCGGTTTTTTGTCGGTTTCTTCTACATTAAAACAAGTGAGCGACGTTTTGTTTTTGATGATATCGATAACCGCTGGACAGGACAGTGAAAGACTTACTTCGGTAATTTCGCCGTACTCCTCGACAAAACGAGGATGCTGTCTGCATACCTCGCACAGTGCGTCTTCACCCTCGTTTATTATAATTTTGCACAGGTTTTCCAGATTTAAAAACGGGCATCTGCCGTTTTTCTGAATGAAAACCGCGTCCGAATCATCGTCGATTTCGATGTTTTTAATTATCGATTTTCCGAATTCAGATTTAAGCGATTTATATTTATCAAAAGAATCGGAGTCGATAATTATTTCCCACCCTTTACAGCACGTGTCCGGACATTTTGAAGCAGTGCATTTAAAAAGCGGATAATGGTCTTCAAAAACGTATTTCATCAATATCCCTTTGCGAAATAATGTTCGAAATAGTCGATTGCGCGGTTATATCTGTCGCGGTTCCAGTCGGCACCCATTATTACAACGAGAAGGGCGCGTCCGTCTTTTTCCGCGGCCGCAGTGAGACAGCATCCGGCTTCGCTTGTTGTTCCCGTCTTCATGCCCATTGCGTAGCTGTAATAGTAACCTGAATCCTGCCAGAGAAGTTTATTTGAGTTGTCGTACGTAAGAGTCTGCCCCGATTCGATTGTTATAGTCTTTCTGTACCATGAGGCAATGAGTCTCAGGGTACGGTTCCAGTATACCTGTTTTGCAATAAGAGCCATGTCCCTCGCGCAGGTGTAGTGGTTTGAATAGGGGAATCCCGACGGGTTTACAAAGTGTGTGTTTACGCATCCGAGTTCATTTGCGGTTTGGTTCATAAGGTTTACAAATTTATTGAGTGCGGTCTGATTTGAAAGAGAGTATCCGTATAAATATTTAGCCGTCTGAACAGCTATGCAGTAAGCGGAGTCACAGCCGGAGGGAAGCAGAAGAGAGGTTATTAGATCCTTCATAGTCATTCTGTAGCCGGGTTTTATGTACGAAAGGGACGAATTGGATTCGGTAAGATAAATTTCGCTTCCTACCGTAATCACGTAATCCATGGGTACGTATTTTGAAGCAACGAGCGCGGTCATGAGTTTAGTCATGCTTGCTGGGTATGCCGCCGTCGTCGCGTTGTACGAATAGAGCATCTGGTCGTTTGTAAGGTCGTAAACGACCGACTCTCTGAATGCCGACCCCTCGCTTCCGAGAACTTTGCCCGAATCGACGGGCTGCATTCTGTCCCTTGTCGTAGTAACGGGCTTTTGCGTCGTCGGTGGCTGAGTTGTCTGCGGTCTGGTGACGGTTCCGTATGTGGTTCTCGACGCGTCGATGCCTAAAAGGTCTCTGAGCATGAGTCTTACGTCGGTGATCGTCAGTTTGCCGTTTTTGTCCATATCGAAAACAGATTTGTCGACATCTTCGGGGAAAACTTCCAATTTTGCCGTTACTCTCAGAAATATTCGTACGTCTGATATCGTAAATCTGCCGTCGCCGGTAAGGTCATAATCCTTATATGTTTTAGTTTTAACAGAGGATATCTCTTCGTTTTCGATTACCGTTTCTTCGTGCGAAGAACTTTCATTTACCGCAAAGGACGGAATAAGAAATACCGATAATGCGAGGATAAGAGACAATATTAAAGATAAAGATGCGTTAAAATATTTTTTCATTTTATTGTCACTTCCGAAAATTATTTTTTAGTTGTCAGCATAAAGCTTTCCTGTCTGCCGTGTCCTGTGATTTTAAGCGTCTCGTCGTCAATTTCAACGTCGGCGAACGTGCAATCTTCACCTACCGCCATCGACCTGAATATTACGAACGGCTTACCGTTAATGAGCATTACCGAGCCTTCGTGATAGTGACCGGAAAATACGGCGCGTATCTTATCGTTACAGCACAGAGTGTCCATTATTTTATCTCGGTTTAATATGTAATGGTTTCTGAACGGATTGTTTATAAGCTCGCAGTCCGGGTCGGGAATTATAAACGGGAAGTGGGTGAATACGAGAATTTTTTTCTCGCTCTCGTTTACTGTTTTCTGAAACCACTGTACCTGTTCCTCGTCAAGATACGGAGTGAACCATGTCATTTCATGGTCCGGGTACGGCTTTTTTGGATCGTCCATTGCCGCGTCGAGAACGATTCCGAGGTATTCGCCCGCGTCGAATGTATAATATCTGTTCGGCATGCCGAGAATTCTGTAATAGTCATGCTTGTCCGAACTTGTGTCGTGATTGCCTATCGCAGAGTAGAATTTACGTCCCGAAGCTCGGAAAATATCCGCAAGTTCATTTAGAAGTTCAAGCTGGGGCTTATATCCGGGATAACCGTCCGCAGTGTCGCCGAGGTTTACGATAAAGCCGTTGTCTTTATTTTCACTCTCAAGAGCTTCTTTTAACTTTTTTGCCGAGAGATAGTTTAATCTGTCGTCGTTGTTAAGCCTGTCGGAATAGTGAAGATCCGTAACGGCAGTGAATTTTGTCATAATAATCGCCTCACAGATATTTATAATACCATAATATAAAAATGTTTGCAATCAGAATTTACCGATTTTTTGACAATGTTTTTTGTGTGCAATATACAATTAAAATTAAATGTCCATAGGCAAAATGCACATGATAATTTTTTTGTTTTAAGAGCAATTAATGACTATCGACGAAAATTAATTAACCGATTGACAATTGTATTTTTACGTCTTATAATTAGCGTGTACTAAAAATTGGTTAGGAGGTTTTACCGATGATAAAGACGTTGGCGGGATGTATCAGAGAGTATAAAAAGCAGACGATTCTGACTCCCGTTTTTATAGTGTTCGAGGTAATGCTTGAGTGCATTATACCGTTCATTATTTCGCGGTTTGTCAATGAAATCAAAGCGGGCTGCGACTTTTCGGAAATTTTAAAATACTCCGGCGTGCTTATTTTGATGGCTGTTCTGTCGCTTGTTTTCGGTGCGCTCGCCGGTAATACGTGCGCGACCGCTTCGTGCGGATTCGCAAAGAATTTAAGAAAGGATATGTTCTATAAGATTCAAACTTATTCGTTTGAGAATATCGACAGATTCTCGACTGCAAGTCTTGTTACGCGGCTGACGACGGATATCAATAATCTTCAGATGGCGTTCATGATGATTATAAGAATCGCGATACGCGCCCCGCTTATGATGATATTCGCTTTTACAATGGCGTTTATAATGGGCGGAAAGCTGGCGCTTGTGTTTGCGTTCGAAATTCCGTTCCTTGCTTTCGGACTTCTGATTATCGGAAAGAAAGTTATGCCTTTATTTAAAAAGGTTTTCAGAAAGTACGATAAGTTAAACGAGTCCGTTCAGGAGAACGTAAAAGGTATGCGCGTTGTCAAGGCGTATGTCAGAGAGGATTATGAAAATAAGAAATTCGCCGCCGCGTCCGATGATGTACGTTCGGATTTTACAAAGGCGGAGAAGATTCTCGCGCTCAATAACCCCATGATGCAGTTTTGCATGTACTGCACGATGATAGTTGTTCTGACTATCGGTTCTTATCTTATAATAACGACTACGGGCT
>DJEG01000026.1:11492-12090 GCA_002431305.1 Ruminococcaceae bacterium UBA5904
GGACGGGCTCGGCTATTGACGTGGGGCAGCTTTCATCAATGCTTACCTACGGATTCCAGATTCTTTCGTCGCTTATGATGCTTTCCATGATAATCGTCATGATAACCATGTCGGGCGAATCGGCAAGGAGAATTACCGAGGTTTTAAATGAGGACAGCACTCTTAAAAACTGTGAAAATCCCGTGCATACCGTAAAGGACGGAAGCATTGATTTCGACTCGGTAAGCTTCAGATATTCCCATAAGGCGGAAAGAAACGCTCTTGAAAATATCAATCTTCATATCAAATCGGGTGAGACGATAGGTATTATCGGCGGTACGGGTTCGTCGAAATCGACACTCGTTCAGCTTATATGCCGTCTCTACGACGCGACTGAGGGTACCGTTAAGGTCGGCGGTCTCGACGTTAAGAAATATGATATAGATTCGCTTCGTAATCAGGTTGCGGTTGTATTGCAGAAAAATATTCTTTTCTCCGGCACGATTAAGGAAAATCTTCGCTGGGGCAATAAGGAAGCGACCGACAAAGAGATGACAGAAGCGTGCAGACTGTCCTGCGCGGACGAGTTTATAGAAAAGTTCCCCGATAAATACGATAC
>DJEG01000026.1:12184-12625 GCA_002431305.1 Ruminococcaceae bacterium UBA5904
CAGAGACTTTGCATTGCAAGAGCTTTGCTTAAAAAACCGAAAATACTGATTCTCGACGACTCAACATCTGCGGTCGATACAAAAACAGATGCGCAGATAAGAGGCGCTATGAAGCAGTACATTCCCGATACCACAAAAATTATAATAGCTCAGCGTATATCCTCGGTTCAGGACGCGGACAGAATCGTAGTTATGGATTCGGGCAGAATCAACGCCGTCGGAACGCATGACGAGCTTCTAAAAAATAACGAGATATACCGCGAGGTATACGAGTCGCAGAACAAGGGAGGCGATGACAATGAGTAAGCCGAATTTTCCTAAAGGCGGACGCACTCCCGGGCAGTCCGCGCCGAAAGGCACCATGGGAAGGATTATAAAAACGGTATTCGGATTTTTCCCCGTTCTCGCTCCGATAATCGTTTTTTGTATATTATTTAATGC
>DJEG01000043.1 GCA_002431305.1 Ruminococcaceae bacterium UBA5904
TCAATATGAACGCAGATGTATTTTTTGCCGTCAACTGTCTCCGGTTTCATTTCGGAAAATCCCGGGTAGAATTTTTCGAGCGAGTTCATGAGTTCGTTTGCCTTTTTATTTTCAAGCGAAAAGTACATCAGCGATTTGTTTGCTTCGTTTTTTGTAAAATCGGGTATTATCATATATTATTATAATTATTTTATCCTCAGTACAGAGTATCGGTAATGAGAACGGGGACTGTCGGCGATTACCGCAGTCCCCGCAGTTTTCATGATTTATTTATCAAGACTGTTTGCATAATCTCCGAGTTTTGAAACGATTTCGTCGGTGTTGATGATTCCGAAACGCATGAGGAGAATAAGTATATGCATAAACAGATGAATAAGCTCAGTCCACATTTTTATTTGCCTCCGTTTTTATTTTATTTGCACTCTGCGACAAGTTCAGAGTAATAATCGGTAAGCTGTGCGGCTGCCTGATCACCGAGCGAAACGAGCTCGAGCGATTTGTTTGCGGGATAAATTACCGACATGAAGTCGTTGCCGGGGATGATGTAGCCTATCTGGTCGTTCATCAGTCCGAATACGAGCATGTGTCTGTCGCCGGTGATTTCCTGAAGCGTGGGTTTCGTCCAGTCGGTGTTCGTCCATGAGGTTTCGGCGGTAAGGAATCCGCCGTATGCGATTTCCGCCGCAAGCTCTCCGGGAACGAGAGCAACCGCGAGGTCGTTTCCTATCTCCATGTATCCTATCTCGGAGAGGACGGAAAGTTTACCGTTGTCGTTGAGAACCTTGTTAGTTACAAGTCCCATTTTGCCTGCGAAGGTAAGAATCGGGTTATCAATCGAGAATTTAACTTCCTTATTTCTTATGTTAAGAAGGGGAGCTACTTCATTCTCGTCCGTGTTCTGCATGAGAACGTCCGCAAGAACTTCACCGTAAACCTTGAGTTCTTCCGCTCCGTCAAGACCGTCGCAAGTCTCGGGATGAATCTGAGAGGTGCCCTGCTCTGCGTCGAGGATGAGCAGGAAGTTATAACCCATCTCGTTTATTGCCTGTTCCATATAATAAGGATAGTCGCCGGTAACGTCGGTTCCGCCCGCTCCGAATCCTACGCAGTGTATGGGAGAGGTTGAGAATACGGTGCCCTTACTTCCGTCGTCGGGAACGAAACGGAAACGGTCGAAGTTTGTGTCGAGAACGTAGGGAGGTCTTTTATCTCTTACATACTCTGTCATGTCAAGCTCCGCATAGTAGAGCTTGCCGGTTTTCATGGATTCTACGGCTGCCTTTACGGTATCGCCCGTTACCTTATAAAGGTTCTCCATGTATTCTTTATTTTGTCCGTTAACGGGAGCCTTGCCCGAAATGTTTCTGAATCCGTTGCCAAGTTCCTTGAGAAGAGGACCGTTCATGCCGAAAGTATCTACCGCGCTGTGCTGATGAAGAACGGAGATGTTAAGACTTGTAATGTTCATTTCCTTGCAGTAATCCGCAAGAGAGAGACGAATTCCTCTTACGTCGGTAAGTGACATGCCGTAGCCGTCGATAACTGCGAATACGGTGATTCCTCTTGAGCTTCCGTCGTCAAGAGCGATGGTTCTGACTTTAAGATCGTCCGCCACGCTTGTAACAAGCTTATCCTTAACGGAGAGAGAACCTGCGACGTAGTGTTTTCCGTCCATGATGTTCTGACCCTCGAGAAGAGAAGCCTCGCCGTAGCCAAGCGACCACTGTGCGCCGTCGGCGGGTTCGTTTAAAAATTCGGAACTGCCCGCCATGAATCCGTCGGACGAATAGTTATCCGAGCTCTCCCACGACTTGGGAGCGGGGACGAGGAGGTTTATCGCCTTTACAAGAACTTTAATAATCTTGTCAACAGCATTGTAAAAACCTTTTGTGATTTTGTTAACGTTCTTTGTGCCGTCGGATTCCGCTATGACGTAATCGTTCTCATACTCAGCCGCGAACGCTGCGGGAGCGAGGGGAAGAATCATTGCGAAACAGAGAACGACGGCGAGAATTTTTTTAAGATGTTTTTTCATTTTGCCGTTCTCCTTTTATCAGAATTTTTCAAGTTTAGCCGCGACTCTGAGTATCGTGCGGGCTTCGCCTGCGGCGATGATTCCGTCTGCGTTGAGGTCGCCCGCTTTGAATGAAAGTCCCGTGAGATTTTCAAGTTTTGCCGAGTGTCTTAATGCGAGTCTCGCGTCCTCGGCGGTTACCTTTCCGTCGAGATTGACGTCGCCCTTGAGATACTGCGGTTCGCTCTTTTTAATTGCGAACGAATCGACGTTCTTAACCGTCGTGCCGTCGGCTGTGAACGCGTCGAAATAGAGCGTATCGCCGTCAACGGTTATTCTTGAAAACATTGATTTTTCGGTCTTGTAAATCTTCTCTGCGGTGGGGAACTCCTTACCGGATTCGCCGTCGCCGAGGTCGGGGTAATGCTTGCTTCCCGCGGTACCGCTTATAACGTATACGGTTCCTGTCGGGTCTTCCATAGTCTTGTACGCTTCGTCGTTGTAAATAGTTGTTCCGGAGTAGCCGTTACTTGCGATTTCGTTATTGTTAAGAGCGTTTGTTCTTAAATAAACGTGGTCGTGTCCCTCGAATACCATGTCGATTTTGAGTTCGGGCATGAGCGTCTTGAGCTGACCTCTGATAGCCGTAACGTCGTCGTCGTGATAGTGCGTACCGTTGGTGTATACGCCCTTGTGAATCGATACGAATTTCCACTGTGCCGAGGATGAATTCATATCCTTCTTAAGCCATTCAATCTGAGTATCGGTGAGAGCGTCCTTATCGTTGAGGTCGTTTGTGTTGAGAACCGCGACGTGAATATTATTATAATCGAATGAATAATAAACGCCGGTCGTAGTGTCCTGTTCGGGCGCGTTATCTATATAGAAATTCGTAACCGTCGCGTTCTGACCGTAACCCTCATGGTTGCCCGACGCGGGAGCGAAGAACGTATTCATAATCGTCTCGCTTGCCTTGCCGTCGAGAGCCCACTGCCACTGCTTCAGGTTGTTGCCGTGGTCGACGATGTCGCCGGTGTTGAGAATGAAGTCGTAGTCTGCCGCTCTGCTTGCAAGTTCAAGAGTGCTGTACCAGTCCTGATACTCGTCGGGGCTTGAAGCCTGGGGGTCGGTGGTGTGGATGAACGTTACCTTATCGCTTCCGTCAGCGGTCGATATGGTTCCGGTCTCGCTCCACCAGCCGAGTGAAGCGTCGCCGACTCTGTAGTAATATGTTGCGCCGGGTTTGAGTCCGGAGAGCTTAACAGTATGTCTCTGAGTCGTGAGTTCGTGGTCGAATATTCCGAACACTCCGACATCGACTCCGGGGAATGTTCTGGTAGTTTCCGTTGTAATCTTCTGAGCGTCTATGCCGTCGTCAACGTAGTTCCTGCCGGAGAATACGGGTTCGGATTCGCCCTTTTCATAAATTTCAATATCGGTTCCCTTTACGGAATACTTCGTATACCAGTTGATGTTTGCGGTCGTTTTGGTGTCCGTGCCGAACGTTACGGTAACCTCGGAGGGCTTTCTCATATTTTCGCTCGTTGCCGAAACAGCAACGGGACCCGAATAAGTATACGAAACGTTGTTATCGCCGTTTTTCTGAGGAACTTCGTCGGTTACCATGGAGCCGATGATGTTCTTAAGCGACCAGCCTATGCTTCTCTTTCTGGGCTGATCTATATATGTGCTTCTGAGATTTTCTATAATCTCATCGACCGAATATCCGTACTGCTTGACGATACCCTTTTTAAGGAGCATATTGATAATGCCCATCGCCGATTTGTCCGAACCGAGAATTCCGAGAACGCCCGAAACCGCGTAGTCGAAATATCCGCCGAGAGTCGAGGATTTGTCAAGTCCGAGCACGGTTTCGAGATTGATTTCAATATTCGAAAGAAGCTCGTCTATTATAACGCCGTGAAGCAGATCTTTAAGTATTATATCGATAAGTTTATCGGTAAGGCTTCCGTCGTCGCACTGTGCGAGTACGTCGAGCATGAAATCGTCGTCGGAGATGTCCTCATTTCCTTCATACATGTAAACGAGAACGTTCTTTGCCGCGTCGCCGAGCGTACCCGCCTTGTTTCCGCTGCCGAAACCGTATTTCGAAGCAAACTTATTGCTCGTCTCTTCGGAAATCGGCTCGTTGAGCAGAGCGGTAACTGCATTGTAAACGATATCTCTTAATTTCGTCGTGTCCTTGAGATAATTTTTCTCAAGCTGCGTCGAAATATCCTTTACGAGGTTCATTATGTTTTTGCCGTTGAATACGGCGATACCGGCGATTGTAATACCCCCGCCGATAAGGTCGTTGAGTTTTGACTCAAGGTCAAGGTTAAACGACTTCTGAATGTAGTCGATGAGACTGCCGTCTTCCTTTATTCCGGGAACAACTTTCTCGTTTATCAGGCGCATTACGATATTCGTAATGTACTGAGCAAGGTCAAGGTCATAATACTGGTCGTAAAGCGACGCGCTCTCCCTGTAGGGAACGGCGTATGTTTTGCCGTCGGAATCGGTTATGGGTTTGACGCAGTCTGCGTCATATACGTTGAAATCGGCTTTTACGCTGTTACCGCTCTTTGTGAACGTTGTCTCTCTGAACGTGTGGGGGAACTCGACGAGACTGCACGTCATTATCGAGTAAATCGCCTCTCCGCCGTCGGAGTATGTCGAGGAGATATCACTGCAGTGCGAGTGGCCGGTGAATACCCAGTGCATGCCCGCGTCTGCGAGTGTTTCCGATACCTGCTCCCATTTGTCCATTACGAATCCCTGAAGAACGTAACCCTGGAAGTATGACTGAGGGCTTAAATCCCAGTGGGTCATGCCGATAACGGTCTCACCGCTTGCCTTTGCGTCGGCGCACTCTGCAAGAATCCAGTT
This sequence comes from Ruminococcaceae bacterium UBA5904, assembly GCA_002431305.1. Taxonomy (GTDB): domain Bacteria; phylum Bacillota; class Clostridia; order Oscillospirales; family Acutalibacteraceae; genus CALACW01. The sequence continues at coordinate 4,904 of DJEG01000043.1, forward strand.
CATAAGCTCGTCGGTAATGTTACCGCCGGTCTCATGCTCGTCTTTCTTGTTCTCGGTATTGTCCTTAGAATACTTGCCGGCGTCCATGACGATAAGTCTGTAACCGCCGTCGAGTTTAACGGAGTAGGAGAGCATACCCGCCTTGCCCGTTGAGGGACGGAAGGTATGGTACGCGATATCCCAGCCGAGATTTTTATAAGTCTGCTTGAAGAGCTCCGGCGTGGTCTTCATCGTCGTCTCTTCCTTGCCGTTCATGAATGTGGACGCGTCGGAGTTGTTGATATCATGGTTGCCGTTTGTAACGATAACCTGAATACCCGTGTCCTTTTCGAACTGCTCGAGACGTTTTGCGAGAGCCTCATGGTTCGCAAGTTCGCCGTTTGCCGAAAGGTCGCCCGCAAGAAGCAGATATTTCATACCGTTTTTCTTTGCGTGCTCCTCTACCGCGGCAAGGGCGGAGTCAAGCAGTGAATCCATCTGTTTTGCATGCTTGTTGTTGGCATGCGCCCATGACATGTAAGCGTCATTGTAGTTGCCTCTGTTGAAATCCGCGACGTAATGTACGTCGGAGATCGAAGGCAGCGTAAGCACGCCCGCCTCGTTGTCCGCCGAAGCGATAAACGACAGGGGCATTGCCGTCAGAATCATCATCAGGCTCAGTATGAGCGCGATAATTTTTGACGGCAGTTTTGATTTTGACGTCGGTGCTGACATAAGTTGACCTCCTGATACCCCGAATATGCGTGTTCTGTGCCGGATGAATCGTTACAATCGTACAGACGTAATTATTCATGCTTCGCAGAACAGCCCGGGGCGTAGTAATACACATTCATTATAAACTATTTAAAAATAAATGTAAATAACTTTTAATAAAGATTCATAAAGAATTATATGTAAAATAAGCATAAGATGAGTCGAAAACGTCGAAAATTGATTAAAATATTAAATTTTTTTAAAAAAAGTTTGACTTTTTGTTCATAAAATGATACAATTTTAAACAAGAAAGAGTTGTTCGGGAGGCTTAACCGATGTCCATGCTTTTCAGATGGCTGCAGAGATTTGCCGCCATAATCGCCGCGTTCACGGCTTTGCTCGGCGTTAAACAGAATACGGTCACGGTTTCGCTGTACGCAAACCCGTCCTCGGGCTATTCGTGGGAGTGCTCGTTTGACAGACAGGGCGTTATGACGCTTTCGGACTCGTATTATAAGCAGAATCTTACACTGTTCTCCGACGACACGAAGGACGGAAAACAGTACTTTATATTAAAATCCATCGGCGAGGGAGCGGTTAGCGTCCGATTTAAGTACGTCAACAGCAGGGGTTATGTTGCCAGCTCGTATACGTACAGATACTCGGTGTCGGACAACGGACGAATAACGCTGATAAGTAAAACTTAGCATCGATAAAATTATTGAATAATAAACAGATAAATACCGCCCGCATGCAGAAACGAATCTCATGCGGGCGGTATTTGTCGAAAAATGGGTTTACAAAAAAGAAAATATGTGTTAAAGTAAAAAAGTCAGCATGAGACTTGCGGTTTTATGTGTGATAACATTGCGTCGGCAAGATGAAATCTGCGTGTTTCCGTCAGCAAAAATATATTTAAAAATTCGAGCCTTTACCCCGGGAAGACAATGTCTTCCCCTACATGATTTGTTTGCGTTTCAAATGAAATAATAATGAAATTATATTATGCTTTATTTGCTCATAAAAAATAACCGCCCTTAATTGCACCAAGGCGGTTATTTTAACATAACCAATAGGGGCAGACCGTCTATCGGACAGCTCCTTGTACTTATATTATATCTGTAAAATTCCGTTTTGTCAATACCCGCTTATAATCTATAATATTCCGCGCCGAAGATTTATCATCCCCGGCGCATTTTTTATTTCTTTTTTTTCTTTTTAATCTTATTGAGTCCCGCGTTGATTTCGAGAATCTGCTCCTTTGTAAACAGACCTCCCGCCATCATGCACACGCGTTTGACTGTAAAGCTCTTGCCCATGTCGATAAGGCTTTTGTTTATCTTCATGCCGGCAGCCATGTCCGCCATGCCTCCGGTGGAGCCTTTTTTGTTCTTTATCGTATTTTTGACCATGAGCGCGATTTTTACGGCTAAAATCTTGCCCTTGAATGTCGAAAGAATGTCGCCGATAGTGTCGTTTATGCTCATATATCCGGGTGGGGTCTCGATTTCAAACCAGTTTATGACCGCCGTTTCGTCTTTGAGAATATAGCTCTCGTCGGGCTTTTCGACCTTTCTTATAACGCTTTCGTCGGTGCAGTCTCCCGCCTTTGCGGTGAGCTTCGTCTCGCCCTCGTTTTTAACATTATAATAAAAGAACGGATATCTGCCCTTTTTCTGAACGCCGAGACTTTCGCCGTCTGCGAATAATTCGACCTCGGGCTGATTCGTATAAACGGTTACCTTCGTTACGTCTTCGGTTCTGTTCACATATCGTTTTGCGCAGATGTGGACGAACGGCTCGTCTGACAGCCACGCCTTGTATGCGTAGAACGCGTCTTTTTTATACTTTCTGTCGAATGTGACGAGACCCTTGTGGTTCATGCCGTTTTCTCCGCCCTCGCTTCTGGCATCGGCGGCGAAGTCAAACATGTTCCATACGTGCGTCGCCCATATCCATTTACGTTCGTCAAGCTGTTTTATAACGTCCTCGTGGTACAGAGCCTGATACTCCTCCGTATAATCGCCCTGCTCGGGAGCGGACGTGTGCCAGTTGAGAGCCTCGCATCCGTACTCGCTGAGTCCGACAGCCTTATCGGGGTATTTCTTATGGAACTTATCAAACCACGCGCCGTACATGTCGGTTTTTCCGCCGTACCAGCCGAAATAGTGGTTATACGATACGACGTCGGAGATTTTTGCGTACTCGCTGTCGGGGTCGCACATGCTTAAAACTGCGGTTACGGTTTTTCTGCTCGGGTCGAGCCTGTGCGCGAGGTCGTTTAATTTTTTATGATTTGAAAGAAGCGACGGGTCGTTCGCGCCGTTCATCGTTATCTCGTTGGAAAGTCCCCATACGACAATGCTCGGGTGATTAATATTTTGGCATATAAGCTCCGTCATCTGCGAAACCGTATTGGCTTCGCCCTTGGGCATATGCCTTGAAATATAAGGTATTTCCGCCCAAACGACCATTCCGCGTTCGTCGCATAAATCATAAAAAGTTTGGCTGTGCTGATAGTGCGCGAGTCTTATCGTGTTTGCGCCGACCTCGCAGATAAGATCCATGTCCTCTCTGTGTTCCTTTTCGGTCAGAGCATTGCCGATGCCCGGTCTGTCCTGATGACGTGAAACTCCGCGCAGGGGGTATTCTTTTCCGTTTAAAATAAATCCTCTCTGCGGGTCGATTTCGTACGTTCTAAGTCCGAAACGCGAGGAAACAACGTCCTTTACCTCTCCGCCGACGGTAAGATACGCGCTCATTGTGTATAAATACGGGTCCTTTACGCCGTTCCAGAGGTGAATATTATCAAGTTTAATCGACGTTTTCGCGTTTTTCGCGTTGGTTTCCTCGGACGAAATTTCATTGCCGTCCGTGTCGGTTATAACAAATTTAACAAGAGCGTCCTTGTCCGATTTTACGTACGCCTCGGCGTTTACCTCAGCCGAATTCCCGTTTATCTTCGGAATGATTTTAATGCCCGGCGCGCCGTAGTATTCGAGGTCAAAATGCTCTTTGCTTACGCTTATAATGTTAACGTCCCTGTAAATTCCGCCGTAGAACGTAAAGTCGGCCATCTGCGGATAGACGAAGTCGTTGGGCGAATTGTCAGCAGAAACCGCGAGAATATTTTCATCCTTTATATCGTCAAGCTTTACGCAGAATGCGGAATATCCGCCGTCGTGCGTGAAGATTTTTCTGCCGTTGAAATATATTTCCGCGCTCGAATTTACGGCTTCAAAACGTATGAATTTAACCTCTCCGTTACCGAGTTCGACGCGTGTGAGCTTCTTTGCGTACCGGCACTTTCCGCGGTAGTAGTCGTTTCCGCCGTCCTGTCCGTCAATGCCGTTCCACGTGTGGGGCAGGTCGATATGCTCCCAGTCGACGGGGAGCGTTTCCGGCGCGGATTTTGCCGTTTTTGAAAACAGCCAGTCCTTGTTTATATTTATAATTTCTCTCATTTTGATTCTTCCTCCGAGCCGTAAGATTTATTCTCGAATTCGAGAAGGTCGTCCCCGTATTTTTCCTCGTCTGCGCCGCGCGCGCTGTCGTCGAGCTTATAGAGGAAATGCATGCTTATAAGGCTTATCAGTGCGCCGATGAACGGCAGAAACGCGGTTACGAAGTAGATTTTTTCGTCTACGCCGGCGGCCTGTTCGAGCGCGCCTAATGTCTCGTCGTAACCCGTCGCGCCGATTGCGAACGATACGACCGCCGCGCCTATGCCCTGCGCCGCCTTGCGGAAGAACGAATACGTGGCGTAGATAGAGCTTTCCTCTCTTCTGCCCGTTTTGTGCTCCTGATAGTCAATACAGTCTGCGACGAGAGCCCACATCAGAGTCATGTAGAACGCCGCGCCGAACATTGCGACGGCGACGAGAGCTATCCATATAAACGGATTTTTAATTTTAATAAACGCCGCGATACCCGAAGCGGCTGCCGAGAGCAAAAACGGGTATGTGCAGAGCTGTTTTTTCGTGAATTTTTTAAGCGCGGGCTTTGCTAACAGAATTCCTATCGCGACGGGACAGCCCGCGAGCATTGTCGCAACCGTAATGAGGTCGGTATTTCTGAAATAGCACATGAATACGTACGGCATACTCGTCGTGACCGTCATCATCAGCGCGATGTACGAGACGGTAGAAATCGTTACGCCGAGCATGTGTTTATTCTGTAAAAACGCCTTGAGAGTTTTTAAGTAGTTGACTTTCTGATTTTGTGAGCTTGCGCCCGCGGTGCGTTCGGTCGTCATTCTGCAAAGCAATTGGAACGCTATAAGACCGAGAAGACCCATTACCGCTGCGAATATTATAAATATGTTTCCGCGCGGATTGTCGTTGTCGTCATAAGCGATAAGCGGGAGGATTATCATAATCGGAATCTGCGCCGCCATTGCGCCTATGCTTCGCCATGTCGACAGATCGCTTCTGCCGGCGGGGTCGGACGTGATGCACGACTGCATCGAGCCGTACGGAACGTTTACGCTCGTGTACGCTACGCTCCATATGCAGTAAAGACCGAGGCACATTACGATTTTTACCCAATACGGCGCATTCGGAACGTAAATGAACATTAAAATGCTCGAAATCAGAAGCAGGGGACTCGCCTTTAAAATCCAGGGCTTGAATTTGCTGCCGCTTTTGCCGGGTTTGGAAGCGTCGCACAGCGAACCGATTATCGGGTCGTTTATCGCGTCGAATATTTTACCGAGCAGAATGAGAACCGCGAAATGTTCGGGCTTGATTTTCATGCACGTTACGTAGAAAATCATGAGATAGCTGTTGATAAAAGCAAAGCTCATGTTGCATCCGAAGTCGCCGAACGCGTAGCCTGTTTTGTCGCGCATGCCGAACGGACGTAAGTTTTTTTCGGAATCCATATAAAAACCTCCCGCGGATAATTTATGTTTATTATATACTGTTTATGTTGATTTTGCAATGCGTTTTTCAGATAATATTACATGATAAACATAATGAAAAACTTTGTTTACAGTGATATAATTTACTTTGAGGTTTTTATAATGAAAAGAAAAAAGATAAACATTCGTCCGACGCAATATATATTGATAGGATTTTTTATAATAATTATAATCGGAAGCGTACTTTTATCCATGCCGATAAGCTCCGCCGACGGAGTAAGGGTTAAATATATCGACGCGCTTTTCACTGCGGCGACCGCTTCGTGTGTTACAGGACTTGTCACGGTTCCGACGTTTTCGACGTGGAGCACGTTCGGTCACGTTGTTATCCTTATTTTAATTCAAATAGGGGGTCTCGGCGTGGTCGGCGTTGTGTCGTGGTTTATGTCCGCGGCGCACCGCAAAGCGGGACTGAGTGAACATATCAGAATCAGCGAGGCGTTTAATTTAAACACGCTCTCCGGGCTTTCCGCTTTTGTAAAAAAAGTCGTGTACGGCACGTTTCTCGTCGAGGGCGTCGGCGCGCTTATGTACATGCCGGTATTTGTCCGCGATTTCGGATTAAAAGGAATATGGATCGCTGTTTTTAATTCGGTTTCGGCGTTCTGCAACGCGGGTATCGATATTATCGCCCCGGACAGTCTGAGCCGTTACGCGCTCAATCCGCTCGTCAATCTGACAACGTGCCTGCTTATCGTGTTCGGCGGAATCGGCTACGTCGTATGGTGGGATTTTATAAGGGTTTTTAAAATAATGAGAGGGCAGAATCGCAGAAGATTTTTCTCCCGCCTTACGCTTCACAGCAAAATCGCGCTGACTGCGACTGCTTTTCTGATTTTTTCGGGTGCGCTCGGATTCTTTATATTCGAATACGATAATCCCGAGACAATAGGCAATTTTTCGCTGTTCGGCAAGATTCAGGCTTCGTTTTTTCAGTCGGTTACGACGAGAACGGCGGGATTTTTTACGGTAAATCAGAAAGCTTTAACGCCGTCGTCGTCGTTTTTGTCGCTTATATTGATGTTTATAGGCGGTTCGCCCGTCGGAACTGCGGGCGGAATCAAGACGGTCACTGCGGCGGTGCTCGTGTCGACGGCGTTTTCCGTTATTAAAAATAAGAATTCGACGGATGTTTTTAACCGCAAAATCGCCGATGTGTATATTAAAAAGGCGGCCGCCGTTACGTGTTTTTCTTTTATTACGGCGTTTGCTTCGGCCGTTCTTCTCGCATTTGTCAGCGCAGGGGAGCCGATAGATGTTATTTACGAGACGGTCTCCGCGGCGGCGACGGTCGGACTCAGCCGTGACTTTACGCCGACGCTGTCCGTTTTGGGAAAGATTATAGTTATAATGACGATGTATTTCGGCAGGGTAGGCCCCGTTTCTTTTGCGGTCGCGCTTACGGGCAGGACGAAAAATTCGAATTCGGTAAAGAATCCGGAAGAAGAAATAAGCGTCGGATAACAATAATTTATCGAACTGCAGTTTCGATAAATTATTGCAGTGAATAGAGAATAGTGAAGAATGAAGAGTGAAAAGTGTCGATGCAAATCCTGACGGATTTAGTATTATAAATTGTACTATTTTTGGAGTTGTTGATTATGAAATTACATAAAAATTACGCCGTTCTGGGGCTGGGCAGGTACGGCAGGGCGGTTGCCGACGAGCTTGTCAGAAACGGCGCGGAGGTTCTGTGCGTCGATATGGATCCCGAAACCGTCGAGGACGCAGCGGCGTATCTTCCGCTGTGCAAATGCGCGGATATCACCGACCCGGGCGTTCTCGATAAGCTCGGAATTTCCAATATCGACGTTGCGGTTATAGCCATGGGCGGTAATTTTGAGGCGAGCGTTATGACTGCCATGCTCTGCAAGGATGCGGGCGTGGGCGAGGTCATTGTTAAATGTAAGGACGAAATGCACAGGAAAATCATGCTCAAAACCGGCGCGGACAAGGCTCTTATTCCCGAATATGAGTCGGGCGTAAGACTTGCTAAAAATTTGATGTCTGCGGGATTTATCGATATGGCGGAGATATCCGACGACGTATCGGTAGTCGAACTGGAGGTTAAAAAAGAATGGGTCGGAAAAAGTCTCGTTCAGCTTCGTTTGAGGGAAAAATATTCGTTAAATGTCGTAGCCGTAAAAAATAAAGGAGAGGTCAATATCGATATCGACCCGAATGACGAACTTGAATCAGGAGCCAGACTTATAGTCGTCGCGAGAACGGATAAACTTAGGAAATTGATGTAACAAATTAAAATTTATGCATATAATATAAATGTAAGCGATATCGTATTGTTGACAAGTTATTTGATTTTTCTTGACAAACAAAACGTATTCGCTTATAATGTAAGTGCAAGATAACAACAGGATTGTTATCGCGGTGTTGAAACAAACGGCGGGGTCAGTTTTCCGTACGTTTGCGGAGCTTTGAACGAGGGTTTCAGACAGTTTCCACAGACTGACTTA
>DJEG01000055.1:0-15979 GCA_002431305.1 Ruminococcaceae bacterium UBA5904
ATATAAACCTTATGGGTTCGACTCTCTTTTGCTATTCCTAAACAAATATAAGTATATCATAATTATCTGTTTGATACAACAATTTTTTCTTGATAATCGCTTTTTTTGTTCTTTTCCGTTTTGTTTATAAATAATTTCCAAAGTTCTTTTATAGGAATTATCGTTACGGCGAAAAGAACGGAAACGAGATACTGCAAAATGGTTATTCTCGCAAATCCAAAAACCTCCGCAATCGGTTTAATAAGTACGGTTGCGGTTGTCAGAAGCAGTGCGACGGCAAGAGAGATATACATATCCATGTTTCTGTATTCCTTCTTTTCCGTTTTTGCAAGCGTAAGAGTGCGGGATCTCAGGCACAGCGCGCTTAAAAGTTCGCACAGCGACATTGTAAGAAATGCCATTGTCGTGCCTATCGCGCCGTTTTCGTCGGTAACCCGGGCAAATTTCCATACGCCTGTTTTGAAAACCTCGCCGACGAAGTACGACGCCATGGTCAGCGCCGTTACGCTCAGCCCCTGACAGACGATGTCCTGCCATACTCCGTGAAGATATATGTTCGAATTTGTGTCGATTGGTTTTCGTTTCATGAGGTCGTGCTCACCCTTGTCAAAGCAGAGTGCAAGCGAGGGGAATGTGTCGGTTATAAGATTTATCCAAAGCATGTGAACAATTCCGAGTATGTTGAAATTAAGAAGCGTCGCCAATAAAATCGTGAGCAGTTCAGCAATATTCGAACCTACGGTAAATATAAAGTATTTTTGAATATTTGAATAAATCCGCCGGCTTTCCTCTATTGCAGATGTGATTTTTTTAACACGCGAGCCGAATATTACAATATCCGACGGCGTTGTCCTCAGATTTTTTCTGTCGATGTCCGAGGCGATGCTGATATCTGCATTTTTCTGTGCGAGAATGTCGTCATTTCCGGATGATGTTACGGCGGTTATGTAACCGTGCGTTTTCCATGCGGATACAACCATCGCCTTTTGTTCGGGCGTTATGCCTATATAAACGCGTATATCGGGAAATCTCGAATTAAATTCGTCTTTTGTTAATTTGTCAAGCTGCTCGGATGTGATTATCTGATTTTCATGTTTTATGATTTTATATTCAAACGCCGAATGTTCAACGGCCTTTTTGTCTGCGTCGGTTATAAACACGGGGATGATACCCGAATTTTCATACAGTCCGCATGCCTGTCTTGCCGCGGACGGAAAATGTCTGCCGCTGTCGTCGACGCGCGTCAAATCGTAAATGAGAGTCTGTGCGCTGCCGAGACGTTCAATTGCCGGAATCGAGGTAACTATAATGTCTTTTTCATATAATTCAACAGCCGCATGCGAGAGAATTATGCCTGCGTATGAAGCGAGTCCCTGAGGCATCGCGGTTATGGAAAGCGCAAGCGCGACCATTATTGAATCGAGAGTTGAAACAAAGCCGAGCGTTCCTCCGTTTATTTTTGTCATTATAAACTGACCGAGCAGAACGATTCCGCATATGACCATTGCGAAAATATTAATCCAGTTATTAGCGTCGTGAAGTTTCAGCTGGAGGGGAGTTTTATTCTTTCTTGCGGTGGAAACGATATCGTACGTTTTGCCGAGGTATGTTGAGAGTCCCGTTGCCGTAACAACAGCAAGACCCGAACCGCTTATCACGGTCGAGCCCATGTAGACCATATTATTTCTGTCCGTTACGTATAACTCGCGGTCCGTTATTCCGAATATCTGAGTGCGGTATTTGTTTACGGGATAAGCGTTTGAGGAACGGATTGCAGACTCCTCAACCTTTAACGACGTGCATTCGAATATACGCGCGTCCGCCGGAATTACCGTGCCGGGGGACAGAATGATAACGTCCCCGACAACTATGTCCTCGGAATAAACAAGCGATTTAACGCCGTCTCTTAAAACATACGACTGCTTAGCCGTACGCGACTGCAAATCGTGCAGAATTTTATCCGACTTCTGTCTTTGCAGAACGACGATAACTGCGTTAATGATTATAATCGCCGCGACAACGAGAAATTCGTAAGGGTACTGTCCGTCGATGATGACGAACACTGCGGATATTGCCGACAAAGCCAGCAGCAGCGAGAGCATCGGGTCGAGAAGCTGTGCTATGATTTTGAATCCGAAAGATATTTTGATTTCGGGGTTAAGCCTGTTCTTACCGCTCTGCTTTAAACGCTGCCGTGCTTCTTCATCGGAAAGACCGTTGGAAGAGGATGAAAGACGCGAGAATACCGTCAGTATATCTTCTGTCGAATAACTCATCCGAACGCTCCTTTACTTGTCTTGATTAGTATTTGGCTATTGCTCCTACGATATCGTAATCGAATTTTTCGCATATCTTCATGATTATTGCAAAGAATCTCGTTTTTACAAATTTCTTGAAGATATCGCCGAAAAATCCGTCGAATTTTGCATAGTGGGGAATTTCCTTATCGGCTCTGCCCTCGTAGGAAAGGGTGAACGCCTGTGAATACGTGATTCCGCCCTCGCCCTTGAGCTGAAAGCGGATGTAACAGCCGAGCTGATCCTCATAGTCGTTAAGGTCGATTGAATTGCCCGCTGCGATAATTTCGCCGTTTGCAATCCATTCCACGCTCTGACAGTCTCTCGAATCATCGAGTGTAAGGGTGATTGAATTCTCATCCTGATCTACGTCTATCTTTGAAACGAGCGGAACAAGTCCGCTGCCTTCGAAATCGGGAGCGATGTCCGTTTTTGCAAATCTCGAGCATGCGAAGAACGCGCCGTCCTGCATGGCCTGCTTAACGTTTTCAAGGTTGTTTTCGGGGAGAACGAACATCTCGAAACTTCTGCCGACCTCGTTTGCGTATTCGGAGTCGTCGTCAGCAAATGCGATAACGTTTCTGCCCTTTGGTATAACGACCTGTAAAAGTTCGTCCCACAGAGCCTTATCAGCCTTTGTAACGTTGTCCTGGTTGTTTATAATCTCCATGCCCAGGCACGACGGATTTTTTACGAATATATTTGCGAAATACTCGATAAACATCGGGTGATGCGAACGCTCGGGGAAGTTATTGGAATTAACCCAGTCGCCGACGTGATTGAGAACGGTGAATCCCTTACCCGACGCTTCTACGGCGGCGGGAGCCGATTCATAGTCGTTTTCCTTGCCCCAAAGTCCGCTTCCGTACTCGGTGAAATAGCCGTTTACGTGAGTCTTTGTAAGGGTTGCCATGTTCATTTCGATACCGCCGACAACATCGGTCATGCCTCTGCCGTCACGGTCGGAGCCGGTCGTAATTCTCTCGTAATCCTCGTCGGACATGTTGTGAAGCTCCTGAAGAAGATTGAACGGAGGATAAATTTTTCTCTCCTGATTCCAGCCGTTGTTGATAACGCCGTGGTCCGTAAGTGAGAGAATGTCGTAGCCTGCTTTGTAATAAAGTTCTATCATATCGGGAAGGTCAACTCTGCCGTCGCTCGCGGTTGAGTGGGTGTGCAGGTTCGCCAGGTAGTAATTGTACGTATCCCAGTCGATGCCGTCGTAAGGGCTTGTAATGGTGTAGTCTGTTTCGCCTGCGGACACCGATTCTGCGGAAGAAACGATTGCGGCAGTGGGTACCAGCATACATGCCGATAAAAGTATTGCCGCTGCTTTTTGGATTAATTTCATGTTTTAATCGCCTCCTTTTTAAATGATACCACATTATGTTATGATTTTCTATTGTTAATTATTAATAAAAATCCTTCTAAAATTTATATGTTTACAATTTGATAATAAAAAGTTATAATATACATAGAAAAATCCGGGGTGTTCCGATGCAGAGAATAATGAGTTTGACCCGCCGTGCGGTTCAGGAATACAATATGATATCCGATTCTGACGTGATAGCAGTAGGATTGTCGGGAGGCAAGGACTCTTTGGCGCTCCTTTATGCGCTTTGTAAAATGCGCTCGTTTTACCCTGTTAAATTCGATGTAAAAGCCGTGCATATGGATTTACGGTTTTCGGGAGACGATACTGACGTTACGGAGCTTAAACGTCTGTGCGATGAACTCGGCGTTGAGTTTTTTGTTAAAAGAACGGATATCGGGCGTATCGTTTTCAGTGAGAGAAAGGAGAAAAATCCCTGCTCGCTTTGTTCGAGAATGAGGCGCGCGGCGCTTATCGAAGAGGCAAAACGGCTCGGATGCACCCGAACGGCTCTCGGTCATCATGAGGACGATGCAGTCGAAACGTTTATGATGAATCTGTTAAACGGCGGGAGAATCGGCTGTTTCTCTCCCGTAACGTATCTTGAGGATAAGGACATGTATATTATCCGTCCGCTGATATTCTGCCCTCAGAGCCTTATCGCGGGAGAAGTCAGGAAAAGCGGGCTTCCCGTCGTTAAAAGCAAATGTCCGGCAGACGGTGCTGGAGGGCGGAAAAAGACGCGTGAACTTATTACGGAGTTAAACCGCGGATATCCTAAATTAAGAGAGAAAATAATCGGAGCCATGCAGAGAGGTTCCGTTGATAACTGGTAAAAGGTGATTGAAATTATGAATAAAAAAACTATATTTAAATGCGTTTCGCTTATCATGACTGTTCTGCTCATGTTTTCGGGTACGCTCCCGGCGTTTGCAGAGCAGAGTCCTGATTATGAGGTAAGTCCCGCGGACGGCGGAGTTTCCGTCGATAAATATCTCGGCGCGGATGAGAGCGTGACCGTTCCCGAAACGATAGACGGCAAAAACGTCACGGCTGTCGGAATATCCGCTTTTGAAAATAACAAAACTATTAAATCCGTAACGATTCCTTCATCCGTAAAGTCGGTTTCTTCATCGGCTTTTTCGGGCTGTTCGGCTCTGGAGAGCGTCTCTTTGCCCGAAACGCTCGAAAATATAGGTTCGTATGCATTTTTAAACTGCGTTCTTCTTGATAATGTTAAAATTCCCGACTGCTCAGTAGGATTCGGCGCGTTTCAGGGCTGTTCGGCTCTTAAAAATATAGAATTCGCCGATTCGATAAAATTTGCCGACAGGTTCGCATTCGAAAAAACCGCATGGCTCGATTCAAAAGAGCCGGGCGTGGTTTATGTTTCAAACTGTGCGTATACGTACATATCGGATTCCGAGGACGGATACATTATTATCAATGAAGGAACCGAAAGTATTTCACCGTACGCGTTTGCGGATAAGAATCTCATAACAGACGTGTACATTCCGGACTCCGTAAAATCGATAGGCGTTCGCGCGTTTAAGGACTGTACGAATCTTGAGAGCGTGTATATCCCGTCGTCGGTTGACGAAATCGGCTCTCAGGCATTCGGATATAAGACGGATTCGAATGCCCTTATTCTCTCGGACAGATTTACGATATACTGCCGGACGGAATCGCAGGGCGAAAAATATGCACGGGAGAATTCAATTAAATTTGAAAATGTCGATAACTGCAAGCATGATAAGAATAAACAGTATGAGATAACGAGAACGGCATCCTGCGAGGAGGACGGTATTTTAACGTACACATGCCGTAAGTGTCATTATAAAGAGACCGTTTCAATCCCGAAACTCGGACATATCTGGGGCGAATGGGTTACGGTTTCGACGCTCGGATGCGTCAGCGACGGAGTAGACGAGAGAACGTGCGAAAGATGCGGTAAAAAAGAGCAGAATACGACTCCCGCGCTCGGACATAAATGGGGCGAGTGGAGTGTTTCAAAAAATCCGACATGCGTAAATAAGGGCGAAAACAAACGCGTATGCGCTATATGCGGTTCTGTTCAGACGACCGAAATTGCACCGACGGGACACAAGTGGAGCAATTGGGTCGAAACAAAACATGCAATGTGTGAAACCGAGGGCGAAAAACAGCGTTACTGCAATATATGCGGAGCGAATGAAACAGATAAAATTCCCGCACTCGGAAAACATACATGGAGCGAATGGGAGCAGATAAAGGCGCCGACGAAAACAGAGGACGGCTTGGCTGAACGCAAATGTTCCGTCTGCTCAAAGACCGAAACAAAAAAAATCGACAAGCTCGGGGAGAACGCGCCGGAGGATACGCTTATTCTCAAAGAAAACAGCAAGTTAAAACTTGATAAAGAAAAAAAACTTCTTAAAGGCATATACGTCGGAACTATATCCGAATCGCTTATAAAGGAATTTATATCATATACCCACGGCGAGACTGTAATTGTCGCAAATCTTGAAAAAAATGAAGAGGTAACCGGAGATACCCCGATAGGCACGGGCAATTACGTGGTTCTTGGTTATCAGGGCAAACTTCAGGATTACTATTATGCGGTCGTTCTCGGCGACGGCGACGGAAACGGCGTAATAACCGCCTCGGACGCGAGAATCGCGCTGAGAATTTCGGCTAAAATCCAAACCGCATCCGACGCTGTGAACTGTGCGCTCGATGTGAATTCCGACGGTAAGGTTACAGCCGCGGACGCAAGGATTATTTTGAGAGTATCGGCAAAACTTCAGGCTATGCCGGGTACGGCTGAGGAAAAGACGACGAAGCCTGAGGAAAAGACGACGAAGCCTGAGGAAAAGACGACGAAACAGAACACGACGACTCAGCCGGCAAAGACCGATAATAAGACGACCGCTCCCGCGAAAAATCAGACGACAACCGCCAAAGCGACGACAACCGCAAAAACAACAACGACAACTGCAAAAGCGACAACAACCGCTAAATTAAAATAAAATATAAGGTACAAAATAATCCGTCGGCTCAAAAACGAACCGGCGGATTTAATATTATATTATTTTAATGAAATTTATAATCTGATTCTTAATATATCTCCCGGATATAACTTTTTATCGCTCGAAATCGACAGATGTTCCTGCGGAAGATGCGCGGTTTCGCGCTCATTTCCGTTTTTGTCGATAATGCTTTCGACCTTAAAACTCTCGCCGAGCGAGTACGGGGAGAGGATTTCGAGCGTGTCGCCTAATGAAAATCTGTTCCTCATTTCGACTGTATAACGCCCGTTTCCGTCATCCGAGAGCACGATTGCCGTAAATCTGCATGTCTGACGGTACAGTCCATCGTTCGAATGATTGTGAATCAGATCTCCGAAGTAGAATCCCGACGAATACGGTCTGTGCGACGCGCACTCGAGTTCCGCATTTAAAATATCAAGGTCTGCTGTTGAATCCATTCTGTGACGGTAGGCGTTGGTTACCGTCGCCACATAATACGGGGATTTCATTCTGCCCTCAATTTTAAACGATGTTACGCCCGCTTCGGCAATTTTGTCGAGGAACTCGATGCATTTTAAGTCGTGCGAACTGAGAATTGCGGACGAGCCGTTTTCCTCTATGACTTCAAAATGCTGTTCGGGGCGTTTTTCCTCCGTCAGATAATACATCCATCTGCACGGCTGGGTACATTCACCGCGGTTTCCGCTCTTGCCGGAGAGGTACGAACTTATAAGGCATCTGCCCGAGTATGACATGCACATCGCGCCGTGGACGAATGTTTCTATTTCGAGGTCGGACGGCGTTTTTGCCCTAAGCTCGGCTATCTCGTCAAGCGACATTTCCCTGCCGAGAACTACGCGCTTTGCGCCCATGTTATAGTATGTAAGAGCCGTCATGTAGTTTTGAATATTCGCCTGAGTGCTGATGTGAATTTCGAGATCGGGCGCGCCTTCCTTCAGTGCGCATATCGCGCCGAGGTCGGAGACTATGACCGCGTCGACGTTCATATCATAAAGCTGTTTTGCGTAATTTTTAAGAGGCTCTATTTCATTATTTTTTGCAAAGCTGTTTACCGTGACGTACAGTTTTTTATTTAAGGAATGTACCTTTTTTACCGCGCTTTCGAGTTTATCGGATGAAAAGGACGCGCTGTCGCTTCTCAGCTGCATAAACGGTCCTCCGACGTAGACTGCGTCGGCTCCGAAATGAAGCGCGGTGTTTAAACATTCCTCACTGCCGGCGGGACAGAGCAGCTCACAATTTTTAAAGTCAAACATGTTTTATTCCTCGCAGAAGCAAAGACTGTCGAATCCGTTTTACGACCCGGCAGTCTTTTACATTAACTGTTTATATTTTAAATAAATGCATATATAGCCACTGCGCATACGCTTAACGCGAGCAGAACCGCCAAAACGACAGCAATTATTCTTGTAACTTTTTTACTCATAATTATTATTCCTCTATTCCCATGAGTTTCTTAACGTCCGAAATAATCGAATCGGTAATTTTCTGCGCATCTTCGCGTGTGCCGGCGTGCGCGGTGACATAAACCTTAATCTTGGGCTCCGTTCCCGAGGGTCTGATTATAACCTTATTGTCATTCGGGAGCGAGTACGAGAGAACGTTCGAAACAGGGAGCGTAATGGGCTCGGTTCTGCCGTCTGCGGTATATGTCGTTACGCTTCTTTCGTAGTCTGCAATCTTTTCCACTGTCATTCCGGCAATTTTTTCGGGAGCGTTTTCTCTCATGCTCTCCATCATGCCGGACATCTTTTTCATGCCGTCGGCGCCCTCAAATCCAAAGTTAAAGAGCGAATTTAAATACATTCCGTATTTATCATAAATATCGTTCATTACGTCGATAAGCGTTTTGCCCTGCAATTTATAGTAAGCTGCCATTTCGATTATCATCATCGAACCGTTTACGGCGTCCTTGTCGCGTACGTGCGTGCCCGTGAGATATCCGTAGCTTTCCTCAAATCCGATTACGTATCTGTTCTCTTCACCCTTTGCTTTGAGCTTTTCGATTAGCTCGCCGATATATTTAAATCCGGTAAGTAAATCGAACATTTCGCAGTTGTAATCGTTTGCGATAGCGCGGACAAGCTCGGTCGTTACTATCGTTTTAACAACTACGGGTTTTTCGGGCAGTCTGCCCTGTTCCTTAAGACGGGAGAGAATGTACTGCGTGAGCATACATCCGACTTCGTTTCCGCTCATCAGTTTATATTCGCCGTGATCCAGAACCGCGATTCCGACTCTGTCGCAGTCGGGGTCTGTTGCCAGTAGAATGTCGGCAGGGAAGTCCTTAGTCATTTTCATTCCCTCTTCAAATACCTGCTTTATTTCGGGGTTTGGGAACGGGCATGTCGGGAACGTGCCGTCGGGCTGTTCCTGCGAGAGAACTATTCTCAGATTCTCGACGCCGATTTTCTTGAGAATATGTCGTACAGGCTTGTTTCCGGTTCCGTTGAGAGGGGAGTATATAACTTTGATTCCCGACTTTTCGCATACGTCCTTTTCAAGACGGCACTTAAGTTCTTCTTCGTAAAACTCCTCTTTTACCCAGTCCTCGATAAAATCGATTTTATCCTCAGCCAAAGCCTCGTCGAAATCCATGATTTTAATTCCGGAAAAAACATCGACTTTGTTTATATAAGAAAGTGTTTTTTTTGCAGCCTCGTCTGTCATCTGATAACCTTCTGGGCCGTAGCATTTGTAGCCGTTGTATTTCGAGGGGTTGTGCGAGGCTGTAATTACAATACCCGACGAGCAGTGAAGTCTGATAACCGCAAACGACAGCATGGGGGTGGGCATAAGTTCATCGTAAAAATAAACTTTAATCGAGTTCGCGGCAAGCACGCCAGCCGCTGTTTTTGCAAATAAATCGGATTTTATTCTCGAGTCGTGAGCAATCGCAACGCTCGGAGAATCAAAATGCGCGTTGAGGTAATCGGCGAGTCCCTGCGTCGCCTGCGCTACGGTGTAGACGTTCATTCTGTTGGTTCCCGCGCCGATAACTCCGCGCAGTCCGCCTGTACCGAATTCTAGCGCCTTATAGAATCTGTCGAGAATTTCATTTTCATTTCCCTTTATCGATTCGAGTTCTTCTTTTAAATCGGGGTCTCTGTCGGCCTTCTCGAGCCAGAGATCATATAATTTATCATATTCGGACATAGTAACACCTTGCTTCTTAAATTTATACATACAGTTATATTATATACGATAATTTTGCGGATGTAAATATTTTTATTACAAAATAAACGGTTGACAAATAACTAAAAAAAATATACAATATTGTAAAACAAATGTTCGGAGGCTCTGTTATGTTTTCATGTGTAAACAGCGTCGGTATTTTCGGTATGCACACGTTTCCCGTTAATATCGAGGCCGATATTTCTCAGGGCAAATACCGTTTTGATATCGTAGGACTTCCCGATACCGCCGTCAGCGAGTCTAAGGAGCGAGTGCGCTCCGCCATGCGCAACAGCGGGTACACGTTTCCGTATATTCATATAACAATGAATCTTGCGCCCGCCGACGTTAAAAAAGAAGGACCTATCTACGACCTTCCGATTCTGATTGCATTGATGAAGGCAACCGGTCAGCTCGAAGGCGATTTTTCCGACTGCGCTTTTGCCGGCGAACTTTCTCTCGGCGGAGAGGTCAGAAAAATTAACGGCGTTCTTCCGCTTACGATTGAGGCGAGAAAAAACGGTATAAAGCGTTTCTTTGTTCCCGAACAGAATGCGTCCGAGGGGAGCGTCGTGGAGGGCATCGACGTTTACCCCGTTTCAAATGTAAAACAGCTTATAGATTATTTTAAAAACAGGTGTGTAATAGAAAAGGCAGAGTTTTCGGATTCCGATATCTCAGATAAATACATGTCGGTTCCCGACTTTGCGGACGTTAAGGGACAGATGCAGGCAAAACGCGCGCTCGAGGTTGCCGCCGCGGGCGGTCATAATGTGATGATGGTCGGACCTCCCGGTTCGGGAAAAAGCATGCTGGCTAAGAGAATTCCCGGAATTCTTCCCGACATGACGTTTGACGAGTCTCTTGAAACGGCAAAGGTTTTTTCGATAGCGGGGCTTTTAAACGATAAACTCCCGATAATAAAAACGCGTCCGTTCCGTGCTCCGCATCATTCGATATCTGCCGCGGGTCTTGCGGGAGGCGGTACGGTTCCGAAACCCGGCGAACTGTCGCTTGCTCATAACGGCGTTTTGTTTCTCGACGAACTGCCTGAGTTTTCGCGTGCGTCCATGGAGGTTATGAGGCAGCCGATTGAGGACGGAGTTATCACGATATCGAGGGTCGCCGGTGCCGTGACATACCCGTGTTCCGTTATGCTGGTGTGCGCGATGAACCCGTGTCCGTGCGGATTCTTCGGTCATCCGACGAAAAAATGCACATGCGCACCGGGCGCCGTAACTCGTTATATATCAAAGGTTTCCGGACCTATGCTCGACAGAATCGACATACATATAGAGGTTCCGCCCGTCAATTTCGACGAGCTGTCCGATTCTCACCGGGGCGAAAGTTCCGCCGAAATTAAAAAGAGAGTGAACAGAGCCCGCGATATTCAGAGAGAACGTTTTAAAGGGACGGGGATTGCATCAAATGCGAAAATGACCGCGGAGGCGGTAAGAAAATACTGTGTTATGACAGACGTAGCTTCCGCTATGCTCAAAAACGCGTTTGACCGTCTCGGACTTTCGGCAAGGGGCTACGACAAGGTTTTAAAGGTCGCAAGAACCGTTGCCGACCTTGACGAAAGCGACGTTATCGACATAAAACATATTTCGGAAGCAATACAGTACAGAAGCCTTGACAGAAAGTTCTGGGGCAATTAATTAACATAAACGTTTCAATATTTCATATATAAAAACGAGCTGAGAGATAAATATATCGAGTGCTCACCCCTTGACTTTACGAGCGAGGAGAGGGAATGCAGCGGTGAAATTGATTTAAGTCTTTTTGTTGCGGCAAACACTTCGGTATTTATTGTTATTACGGCTAAATAAAAAAGCCGGCAGAAAATGCTCCGAAGTTCTTTTAATAGTCTTGTCTTTTTTTATTATTAATTACCGAATGATATTGACCGGCTGAAAGAAAAACAGTATAATGTGCAGTGAAATACAGTCTGCGGTTTTGAATTCAGACCGCAAAGAAAGGATACCAAAATGAAAAAGGCAAAAAAGATTTTGGCCGTTATTCTGACCCTGCTTATGTTCGCGCCCGTTTTCGGCGTGACTTCTTCAGCCATGGATAAGAGCGAGCTTCAGTTTAACGAGGACGGAAAATTTACGATTCTCAACGTCAGCGACATTCAGTCGGGATATCCGAATCATCCGCCCGTATTGAAGCTGTTAAGAGATACGATAAGAGCGGTAAAGCCCGACCTTGTAGTTATGACGGGCGATAATATAGCGGGCTACGCGTGTCATACCAAGGTTCTTTCCAAGGCTTGCCTTGACGAGATAATGAATGTGTTTGAGCGTGAAAAGGTACCTGTTGCTATCGTTTTCGGAAATCATGACGATGAGGAAACTACCGCAACAAAAGAGGATCAGATGCGCTGGTACGAGCGTTTCGACTGTTTCGTAGGCGAAGCGGGCCCCGACGATATTACCGGCGTAGGAACATACAATCTCCCGATTCTCTCCTCCGACGGTTCGCATTATGCTTTTAATATCTGGATGACCGACTCGGGCACGTATAACGATGAAAATGACCTCGGCGGTTACGGCTGCCCGCATAAAGATCAGATAGAGTGGTACAAGAAAACCGCGCTCGAGCTCAAAGAGCAGAACGGCGGAAAGGTTGTTCCCGCTATTAACTTCCAGCATATTATTCCCGTTGAGATAAGAGAGCTTCTCTCATATCCCGCCGGCAGACCTCCCATCTTCAAAGACGGCGTAGATTATGAGGGCGAGATCAACGAAAGCGTATGCCCCGCCGCTTATACAAACGGTCAGTTTGACGCGTTTCTTGAAATCGGCGACGTTATCGCGACCGTTTCGGGACATGACCATACCAATACTTTTAAGGTAGATTACAAAGGTATCGATATTGTCAACACCCCGAGCATTAATTATATCACGAACAATTCCGACCATCACGGCGACCATAACGGATGCAGAGTATTCGTCCTCGATGAAAACGACCCGACGAATTACGAGACGAGCATCGTAACGTATTTCGACGTTTACGGCGACGGCGAAAAGGCTGAAAATTACTTTCAGATGACCGCCTGCCATTCGAGCTCGAAAGATAAGTTTATTGCGTTCTTTAAGTATATTTTCTCTGCGATTGCCGAACTGTTCGGCGCGGCAAAATAATATAATTTAATAAAATTACTTACGGCTCCGCTGGTTTTTTGCGGAGCCGTTATTTATTGTATCTCATTTGATTTTACCGAAAATGTGTTTATGTGCTTAATTATTCGTCCCGATTTTGTGTGAAAAGTTGAAATATTCATTCAGATTTTGTGCAGAGGGGGTTGATTTTTTCAATGGAAAATGTGTATAATAACTTTGTACCCCGAATCGGAGGCGTATAGAATGTATTTGAAAAGAAAAATTGACTTGTTTTTATGTGAATGGAAATTGGATTCAGACAGGAAACCTCTTATAATAAAGGGAAGCCGGCAGGTCGGAAAAACTGAATCCGTTTTACATTTTGCGTCTGAAAACTACGAGAGCGTTATAGAAATTAATTTTGTCAGAGATGAAAAATACAAATCGATTATTTCGGACGGATACGAAGCTTCGGATATTATAAAAAATATTTCGCTGATTGACCCGTCAAAAAAATTTATTCCGAATAAAACGCTTATATTTTTCGATGAAATAACGGAGTTTCCTGAAATTACGACGGCTCTTAAATTCTTTTGCATTGACGGCAGGTTTGACGTTATATGCAGCGGTTACATGCTCGGCGTCAATTACCGCAGAATAGAAAGCAACAGCGTCGGGTATAAAAAAGACTATGAAATGTATTCGATGGATTTTGAAGAATTTTTATGGGCAAAGGGATATGATGATAAGACCGTCGGCGATATGCTTTTGCATATGAAGGAATTTCGCCCGTTTACGGAGCTTGAAATGAATGTATACCGTTCTCTGTTCCTTGATTATTGTATTCTCGGAGGGATGCCCGCAGTTGTTAAGGAATATATAGAGAGAAATACGTTTGAAAATTCCCTTGATACTCAAAAACAGCTGATTGCCGATTATAAAGAGGATATACGAAAATACGCAGAGGGCATAGATCAGACGAGAATTCTGAATGTTTTTAACAGAATCGCGCCTCAGCTTGCGAGGGAAAATAAAAAATTCCAGATTTCAAAAGTTGCTTCGGGGGCAAGATTCAGGGATTACCGCGGATGCGTAGAATGGCTCGCGGATGCGGGAATGGTAAACATCTGTTACTGTATGGAATTTCCCGAACTGCCGTTGGGCGGAAACTATGACCCGGATATGTTTAAACTGTACTTTGCCGATACAGGACTGCTTGTGTCTATGCTTGATGAAGAATCACAGGAAGATCTTCGCGCTAATAAGAATTTAGGCGTGTACAAGGGCGCACTGTATGAAAATATTGTGGGCGAAGCGTTGGTCAAACAGGGATATAAACTTTATTATTATAAACGCGGTGATTCTTCGATTGAAACCGATTTTCTCATTCGTTCGCGGGTTTCGCTGATTCCGATAGAGGTCAAAGCAAAGAGCGGAAAAGCAAAGTCCGCAAAACAGCTGATTAATTCCGATAAGTATGCCGATATAAGGTACGCGTTTAAATTTTCGGATAATAATATAGGGCATGAAAACGGAATTTATACATTCCCGTATTTCTGTACTTTTTTATTAAAGCGTTTTATGTCCTCATTCAATGCAGAGGAAGAAGCCGAATGACAATCTGCGATAAAAAAATATCAAATCACGATTTGTTAAATCACGATTTGATATTGTACTTTCTTTTTTAATATAAGAAAATCAAAAAAACCGAGGCATATAACCTCGGTTTTTTTACATGGTGGAGACGGTCGGGATCGAACCGATGACCTCCACACTGCCAGTGTGGCGCTCTCCCGGCTGAGCTACGCCCCCATGTCCTGCGACAGGTGATATTATATACTGTTTTTCGTCTTTTGTCAATAATAATTTTTTAATATAATCTCTGAGCGAGATTTTTGTATTTTCAATCAAAGCTGGATTTTTTTGTTTATTTTTTGTTTAAGAAAATCTCAATCTTGCATAAAAAAATAAAGATATATTGAAAGTTACTGTGAAATGTGTTAATGTGAAATTACAGAATAGATTTATGTATCTGTTTTTTTGCTGAAAACACATTTTTTTTCGTACCGCTTTACGGCAGGAAAACAAACAAAAGGCTTTTCCCATGTTAAAAAAATCTTTTGCTTTCGGCAATTCCTGTTATGTACGCTTCGGCGGAGAATAACAAGATAATTATCATGGATTTGATTATCTCATTCCCGTTGTGGACAGGCGCCGGTGACAGCGAGGCTGAAATTGATATCCCCGAATCTTAAGCCGGTTACGAGCTTGTCAAAGCCGAAGACTTCGAGGACTTGCTGATGTTTGATAAATCTGTCGGCAAGGATAACTACACCGTCTATGAAAAGGACGGAAAAACTTTCATATCGTTAACGGAAGAATATTTGAAAACGCTTACAGAGGGATATTCTATGGAGATAAGGTTTAAAAGAGTTGATTTGAACCTTGCCGTATTGAAAGTTACCGAGGATTATTCATCGAACGAAATGAAAATCAACATGCTAAAAACCGACGACGGATTTTCTGTCGGATTCGCTAATATAAACAATGCACCGGTAAGAAGAGAGCTTTTTGTTTCGATGACGAAAAACGGTGAAAAAGTCGACGAAAAAATGTATGATATAATATACTATAATCGTTTCGGAATGAATGTTAAATTCAATGACGACTATGTAAAAACGCTCAAAAGCGGGGACGTATTCGTGCTGGAATTTCTGACGGGCAAGGTTTATATTACATTTATAAACGGCAGATTGGGCGACTTAAATTCGGACGATAAAATTTCAGCCGCCGACGCAAGACTTGCATTGAGACTTGCCGCTAAGCTTGATTCATCTACCCCCGAACTTGCCGTAATTGCCGACGTTGACGAAAACGGAGTCGTTAATGCTTCGGACGCGCGTTCGATATTGAGAGTTGCCGCGAAGCTTCAGACCGTATTTGATCCTGTTGATACAAATATTTGATATGATAATATTAATATGAAAAACGGCGGTTCCG
>DJEG01000055.1:16041-50789 GCA_002431305.1 Ruminococcaceae bacterium UBA5904
CCGCCGTAATTGTTAATGAATTTTAAAGAATGAAAATTCGGGAACGTCTCTTGCCGAGGTGATTATTATTTTGATTTTTGAAGTTTTCCGCTTGCCGAGCTTTACGATTTTTCTGGCTCCCACGGTCGTTCCGTACGCGCCGTAATCCGTTTGCCAGCCCTCTGTGTTGTCATAATACTTAACGGTGAAGCTTTCGACTCTCTGTCCCTCGGCTGTATTTTCGCCGAAGTCGAGATATTTTACTGTCTTTTCTTCACCCATATCTATAATGATTTCGCGCTGCGTTTCACTGTTGTTATAAGGCGAGACGGTTATTTCTGCGTTTTCGGCAATGTTGACGCCGAATTCCGAACTGATTTTATCGCCGAGTTCTTTCAGTCTCAAAACGTCCGTTTCGTCGAATTTGCCGTTGGGCATCGGCGGAATGTTGAGAATAAACGACGTGTTGTTTCCTACGGAATTTATATATGTTTTAAAAAGTCTGTCGAGCGAATGGGGTTTTTCCTCTGCGTGGTAGAACCAGCCGGGACGAATCGACATGTCGACCTCCGACGGGGCGAATACGAGACCTTTTGAGTACATTATATTGCTGACGGAGCCTATGTTGTTGTCCGTGTTGTACATATAGTCAAGACTGCCTTCGTTTGCTAAAGGTCCCGCGCCCGTCTGTACCTTAGAAAATCCGCACAGCTCTACGGGGACGACCGACCACTCGGCATAGTGCGCGTCTCCGCTCTCGTTTCCGCACCAGCGGATAGGTCCTCTGTCGTTGAATATGGTTGCGTTGGGCTGATATTTGTGAATAAGCTCAAAGTAACCCTCGAAGTCGTAGGTCTGTTTTTTGCCGTTTGCTCCCTCGCCGCACGCGCCGTCGAACCATACGTGGAAAACCTCGCCGTAGTTCGTCAGAAGCTCGGTAAGCTGGGCTTTGTAATAGTCGTTGTATTCGTCAGTGCCGTAAAACTCGCTGTGTCTGTCCCAGGGGGAGAGATAAAATCCGAATTTAATCCCATGACGACGGCATGCGTCAGAAAATTCGCGTACGATATCGCCCCTGCCGTTTTTGTACGGACTGCTTTTCATTGAATGCGACGTATATTGAGTCTGCCATAGGCAGAATCCGTCGTGGTGCTTCGCCGTTATTACCGCACCTTTCATGCCCGCCGATTTAATAGCCTCGCACCACTGGTCACAGTCAAGTTCGGTCGGGTTGAATATTTCGGGCGATTCCTTTCCGTCCCCCCATTCGTTGAGCGTATATGTGTTCGGACTGAAATGAACAAACGCGTAAAAAGGGGTTTCGGTTATCAGTCTCAATTGATTTTTATCGGGCTTAACATGCGCCGCCTGTTTTAAGAATTCTTTTATATTATCCATTATATTCTCCAAAAAAAGACAGGGTCAAACCGACCCTGCCCTCTTGTCCATTTTACTTATTGCGATTATTCGTCGTCCTCGTCCTCGTCAACGATTTCGATTTCGTCGATAACGTTTCCGCATTTGGGGCATACAAGCTCCGCATCCTCGTTGTCAAGAACATCCTCGCCGAATCTGAAAACTTCTCCGCACTCGGGACACTCGATTTCATAAACATCCTCGCCGTCGTCATCGTCGTCATCGTCGTAAATATCGCATCCCTCACAAGGGTCACAGTCTCCGCAGGGATCGCAGTCTCCGCAGGGCGAATCGTCGTCGTAAAGAATCGTCTCAACGTCGGAAAGATCCTCGTCGATAGCGTCAATAGCATCGGAGAGCTCGTCGACCGCGCTTTCGAGAACGGTAAGCTCGTCGTCCGCATCGGAAACTGTTAACGCCATGTCGTCGAGAACATCGATAATGGCGTTGATTATCTTTGTTTCTTTCTTGTCCGCGTCAAGCTCAAGTCCCTCTGCAAGACCTTTGAGGTATGCGGTTTTTTCCGTAAGTGTCATAATAAGTTCCTCCTGTTCCTCCCGTATATATGGGGAAATGAATATATTAATAAGAGAAAAAGTTGTGTAATTTGTTTAAAAAATGCCGAAACATTTTAATATAGTGTTTCGGCAGATTTTTAAAATTCTTATGCTCTGGACATGTACTCGCCGGTTCTCGTATCGACCTGAATCATTTCACCCTCGTTGATGAAAAGGGGAACCTTGATTTCAACGCCTGTTTCGAGCGTAGCGGGTTTAAGAGTGTTTGTGGCGGTATCGCCCTTGAATCCGGGGTCGGTCTTTGTAACCTCAAGAGTTACGAAGTTGGGGGGCTCTACGCCGAAAACCTTGCCTTTATAGGAGAGAATACGGCATACCATGTTTTCCTTAACGAACTTGAAGTTGTCGCTTAAATCGGACTCGTTGATGGGGATGAGCTCGTAGGTCTCGGGATCCATGAAGTAGTAAAGGTCGCCGTCGGAGTAGGAATACTCCATTTCTTTTCTCTCAATAAAAGCGGTGGGGAACTTGTCTGTGGGGTTGAAAGTTCTTTCAACAACAGCTCCGCCGATAACGTCTT
Source organism: Ruminococcaceae bacterium UBA5904 (assembly GCA_002431305.1). Lineage (GTDB taxonomy): Bacteria > Bacillota > Clostridia > Oscillospirales > Acutalibacteraceae > CALACW01. The sequence goes on from DJEG01000055.1 coordinate 18,535, forward strand.
TTATCTTGGTGCGGACGAATGCCGCGCCCTTACCGGGCTTAACATGCTGGAATTCGATGATCTGATAAACGTTGCCTTCCATTTCGAAAGTAACGCCGTTTCTGAAGTCACCTGCTGATACCATAAGTAATTTTCCTCCAAATATTATAACTTACTATTATAATATAATATATTTCTCTGCGTATTTCAAGAGATTTTTTAATTTTAACGTAAAATAATGAGTTCTTTGGGCGAAGACGCGAGATCAATGTTTCCGTTTTCGGTTACAAGGAGCATATCCTCTATTCGTACGCCGAACTGTCCGGAAATGTAAATGCCGGGTTCGTCGGTTATGATATTGCCCGCGTTTAAAACCGCGTCCGAGCGGGGGCTTACGAACGGGTATTCGTGAATTTCGATTCCGACTCCGTGTCCCGTGCCGTGTCCGAAGCAGTCCGCATATCCCGCGTTTTTAATAACGTCCCTCGCGGCAGCGTCCGCCTCTCTGCACGTAACGCCCGCCTTTACGTTATTTAATACGGCATTGTGCGCGGAAAGTACAATGTTATATACTTCTCTCTGCTTTTCGCTGATATTACCGACTGCGACGGTTCTCGTCATGTCGGAATGATATCCGTTTACGACCGCTCCGAAGTCGAACGTTACGAAATCGCCCGATTTGATAACGTTTTCGTCGGGAACGCCGTGAGGCATTGACGTTTTTTTGCCCGCGACGGCAATGGTGTCGAACGAAAGAGCCTCAGCGCCGTGCGATAGCATGTAGAAATCGAGTTCTAACTGAACCTGTTTTTCCGTCATTCCCGGTTTCATGAAGTCAATAATGTGCAAAAATGCGTCCTCGGCTATCGACTGCGCCTGTTTTATATAATTCACTTCACGCTCTGTCTTAACGCTTCTCAGCGCATTTATAATTGTATCGAGTCTGCCGTCGGAAATGAATTCGAATTCTTTAAGCTGTTCGTTTTTTGTTAAATTGTTAAAACGGACGAGAGTCATTCGGCTTTCTTCGACAGCGATGTTTTTTACGTTGTTCCTTTTAAAAAGCTCGTGAAGCTGTTTATACTGCTCTTTGCCCTCTTTTACTTCACAGCAGCCTATCGAGTTCTTCGCCGCCTCGATATAGCGGGAATCGGTGTGGAAAACGCACTCGTCCCGGCATACGGCGAGAACTCCGTCAGACGCGGGAAACGACGTGAAATACCGTCTGTTTTCCTCGGAAAGTATTATCGCCGCGTCGATTGAGTTCTCTTTCATAAGAGACTGCAAAACGTCAATATTCATCGTTAAGACCTCTCATCTTAGGGTATTCGTCCTTATATAATTCTATAAATTCGCGTTCCTTTTCGCGCCGTCTTCTGAATTTTGAAGCGAAAAGTATCTCGGGCGCGGTCGGGTCTACTTTAATTGATACGACGCCCGCCCTGTTCGCCGCCGCGATATCGTAAAAAAGCTGGTCGCCGATAAACGCGAATTTATCGGGAGAAACGCCCGTATAATTTAATCCCGCGAGGATTTTTTTCGGGGACGGTTTTCTTGCGAGGGCGAAACATTTTATTGAGAACTCACGGCCTATGATTTTTGCGCGCAGATTGTTCGTGTTTGAAATAATGACAAGCTTTAATCCTGCGTCTTTGAGCGATTTAAGCCACTCATTAATGCCCGGCAGGGGAGTGAACGTCATGTCAAACACCGTAGTGTTGTCAAGGTCTATCCCGACAGCCTCAATGCCTATTGATTTTAAAAACTTCGGGGTAATATCCGCCGCTCTGTAAAAATAATAATTCGGGATTGCTTCGTTCATATAAAAGGCATTCTCCTTAAAATATACGGGTAAAAAATTACGGGCTTCATAACCGAAGCCCGCACTGCATGAACATTATTTGTATTTACGCTTACGGGCAGCCTCCGACTTTTTCTTTCTCTTTACAGAAGGCTTCTCGTAGTGCTCTCTCTTACGAACTTCCTGGATAACTCCGTCACGCGAAGTCTGACGCTTAAAACGTCTGAGAGCGCTGTCCAATGATTCATTTTCTTTTACCTTAATCTGGCTCACTGTATTCCCTCCCTCCGCATTTTACCGCAGGGGTATTCACAATTTATACAGCGTTATGTCGTAAAAACGTTCGCTGATACCTTGACATTATATAGCATAGGTGCAATTATGTCAAGAGAAAATTTTGTGTTTTTTATTTCTTTCGTGTTTTTTCGGAGTTTTTCTAAAGAGAGAACATCATGCCCGTATTTGATTTAAGCCTCTTTTGTCTGAGAGCATTTTGTGTTGAAAAGTGATTCCGCCTCGTTATATGTAATGCCGAAAATATACGCTATGTCACCGAATACGGTCTTTTTTATGTCGTTTATAAGGATATCGTCGGCTGAGCGGGGGCTCTTGCCCGCCTTAATTCGTTTGTTTCTGTTTGAAAGCATGCCGAACAGAATGTATATCGCGGTTTCGCACGTGCCGGAATTGAGCATCTCTCTGAACCTTCCGTTGCGCTCGGACTCGTCGTTTATCCATACTTCGGATACTCTCTCGGGGTGGTCGAGTGCGTCGGCTATGTTTCCGCGTTCCGGGACGGGACCTATTCTCGCAATGAGCGTGCCGTTATCCGCCGGGACGTATATTTTACTTCCCCTTTCGCCGACGGGGGAGAGTACAAAATAATCCTCATTTTTTCCCGAGAATTTACGGCGGAGTCTGTCAGAAACCACACATATCCCGTTTGCGCCGTACCGTACGGCATCGCCGATATTGAACCGAATTGTATTATCCATTTCTTCCGACCTCCGATTTGTTCGATGTATACATTATATCACATTTTTAATTTAATTTATATAGACAAAACGTACAAACTTGGGGCTTCGGCGAAACGCATTCTTTTGTGAAAAACCGCAATATAATATGTATGTAATAATTCATTTAAGTTTGTGATTTATTCATAATCAGATATATTTTTCATAAGTTTGCACAATTGAACGTTCCAAAATCTTACCTTTTTCAAATTAAAATGTGTAAAACATACAAAAAGCGTTCTTATATGCCGATACCCTTTAAGCAAGCAAACAAAAATAGAATTAAACGGCTGTTTTCATTGCATTTCGTATATGTTTGTGATAAAATTAACAATGAAAAAGGTTGACGATTTATAAACCTGAATTATTATTTTAGGAAGGTGCTTTAAAATGGCAAAGTGTATCGTAGGCTGGAAGCTTCTCCACGATTTTATGGTAGATGCTTTTAATGGTGTCGGCGTGCCCAGAGAGGACTGTGAAACTGTCGTCGATGTAATTCTCGAATCGGACAGACGCGGTATCGAATCGCACGGCTGCAATCGTTTCAAACCCATTTACATTGACAGAATCGAGGCTGGAATTCAGAATCCTGTTACGAATTTTGAAATCGTAAAGGAAACCGAGACAACGGCTGTTGTCGACGGTCACGACGGTATGGGTCAGGTCATCGGACACAAGGCGATGCAGATGGCTATAGACAAGGCTAAGAAATACGGTATGGGTATGGTTGCGGTTCGTAATTCGTGCCACTACGGAATCGCGGGTTACTATGCAACCATGGCTACTAAAGCCGGATGTATCGGTATCACCGGTACAAACGCGCGTCCCTCCGTTGCGCCCACATTCGGCGTTGAGGGTATGTTCGGAACCAATCCTCTTACCATCGGTATTCCCACCGACGAGGATTTCGATTTCCTTATCGACTGTGCGACTTCGATCACACAGAACGGCAAAATCGAGTATTATGCAAGAATCAACGAGCCGGTTCATCCCGGTACGATTATCGACATCAACGGCAACCCCGTTTCGGGCGACGCAGGCGCCGCGCTTAAGAAGATCAGACAGGGAACTGCGGCTCTTACCACCCTCGGCGGTATCGGCGAGGCTCTCGGCGGATACAAGGGCTACGGCTACGCAATGGTCGTAGAGCTTCTCTCGGCTGTTCTTCAGGACGGCAATTACGGAAAGGCTCTCAACGGCAAGGATGAGAACGGCAAACTCGTTCCCTATCATCTCGGTCACTTCTTTATTGCAATCGACACCGACCATTTCCTCGGTCAGGAGCTTACGAGAAAGAAAGCCGGAGAAATCATCAGAAGCGTTCGTAATTCAAAGAAGGCTCCCGGACAGGAGCGTATTTACACCGCCGGTGAAAAAGAATGGGAAGTATGGCTCAGACGTAAGGACAGCGGAGTACCCATCAACGACTCCGTTCAGGCAGAGATGATTAAGGTACGCGATCAGCTCGGACTTACCCAGTATAAGTTCCCGTTTGAGGATTGATAAATAATTGATACGTTACGATCCGGGGTGTAAATGCGCCCCGGATCGGACGCGGGATATTTGCCGAAGAGAGGCGCGCATACCCGCCGTGTTATTATAATGTTTTTTTATAAAAGGGCGTATTGTGCCCGGCTCCCTTCGGCAAACAGGCAAAATTTCGGCTTAAAAATGAAGCCGGATTTTACTATATTAATAAATATTTTAATTATATAACGGAAGAAAGGATCTTCATCATGGATTACCGTATCGAACACGATTCAATGGGCGAGGTTAAAGTCCCCGCAGACAAGTACTGGGCAGCCCAGACTCAGAGAAGTTTTCAGAATTTCAGAATAGGCGTTGACCACGAGACAATGCCCCGCGAGATTACTCATGCATTCGGAATTCTCAAAAAGGCGGCCGCTATGGCAAACAGTCAGTTAAAACCCGAGAAAATGACCGCAGAGAAACTTGACGCTATCAGCAAGGCATGCGACGAGGTTATGTCGGGAGCGCTCAACGAGCATTTTCCGCTCGTCGTATGGCAGACGGGAAGCGGTACTCAGTCGAACATGAACGCAAACGAGGTTATCGCCAACAGAGGCAACGAGATTGCGGGTAAGAAGCTTCTTCATCCCAACGACGACGTTAATATGAGCCAGTCGTCAAACGATACGTTCCCCACCGCAATGCACATCGCAGCCGTTATCGGCATCGAGGATAAACTTATCCCCGCAGTTGACGTTCTTATCGAGACGTTTAAGAAGCTCGAAAAAGACAACGAGGGCATCGTAAAGTGCGGACGTACTCACCTCCAGGACGCTACGCCCATTAAGTTCTCGCAGGAGATCAGCGGATGGAGAAACATGCTTGAAAAAGACAAATCCATGCTTGAGCTTGCCCTTCCCGGACTTAAGGAACTCGCTCTCGGCGGTACCGCAGTCGGTACGGGACTCAACGCTCCAAAGGGATTCGACGTTAAGGTTGCAGAGGCTGTTTCCGAGATTACCGGCAAACAGTTCAAAACGGCTGAAAATAAATTCCATGCTCTTACTTCAAAGGACGAGCTTGTATTTGCTCACGGAGCAGTTAAGGCTCTCGCATGCGACATGATGAAGATTGCAAACGACGTAAGATGGCTTGCTTCCGGTCCCAGAGACGGCCTCGGAGAGATTTTCATTCCCGAGAACGAGCCCGGTTCGTCAATCATGCCCGGCAAGGTTAACCCGACACAGTGCGAGGCTGTTACCATGGTAGCCGTTCAGGTTATCGGCAATGACGTAGCCGTAGGTATGGCGGCTTCACAGGGTAACTTCGAGCTTAACGTATTCATGCCCGTATGCATTTACAATTTCCTCCAGTCGGTAAGGCTTCTTTCGGACTGCATTCTTTCGTTCAACAAGAACTGCGCCGTAGGTATCAGAGCAAATAAGGAGAAAATGGATTACAACCTTCATCATTCGCTTATGCTTGTTACCGCTCTCAATCCGTACATCGGATATGAGAATGCGGCAAAGACCGCTAAGAAGGCTTATAAAGATAATATCTCCCTTAAAGAGGCTTGCGTAGAGCTCGGTTTTCTTACCGCGGAGAGATTCGACGAGGTATTCCATCCCGAACAGATGGTCTGATAAAAACAACCCGGAGGTTTTTATATGAAATTCAGTTATTACCCCGGATGCACGCTTAAAAACAAGGCTTCCGAGCTTGATTCGTATGCAAGAAAATCCGCAGAGGTTTTGGGCATTACGATGGAGGAGCTTGAAGAGTGGCAGTGCTGCGGAGCCGTTTATCCCCTTGCAAAGGACGAGATTGCGACAAAACTCTCATCCGTAAGGGCTCTCGTCTCGGCAAGAGACAAGGGAAACGACCTGCTCACGCTCTGCTCGGCGTGTCATCATGTTATAAAGATGGTCAACAACGACATGCAGACCGACGAGGATATTCGTACGAAGGTAAATAATTACCTCGGTCTCGACGTTCCTTACGAGGGCGAAACGAAAGTTGTTCATTATCTCGAAATGCTCCGCGACAGCGTCGGATTCGACGAGATAAAGAAAAAGGTTGTAAAGCCTTTAAAGGGCGTAAAAATCGCTCCGTACTACGGATGTCTTTTATTAAGACCGTCCAAGGTTATGGCGTTTGATAATCCCGAAAATCCGACGATTATGGAGGACTTTATAAAGACTGTCGGAGCCGAACCGGTTCTTTATCCTTACAGAAATGAATGCTGCGGCGGTTACACCGTTGCGGAGGATAAGAAGATAGCTCAGAATAAGTGCAATGATATTCTCGCTTCGGCTGTCGGCAAGGGTGCGGATATGGTTATCACCGCATGTCCTCTGTGCATGTACAATTTAAGCAAAAACGGCACGGACTTTGACGTTCCCGTCCGTTATTTCACCGAGATACTTGCTGAGGCTCTCGGATTAAAAGACGAATAAGGAGGCGCCCGAATGATAAACGAAAAGGAAACGGCTCAGAGAGTCATAGAAATCAGCGGCGTCAACCCGAGAAAATGTATGAAGTGCGGTAAATGTTCCGCAACCTGTCCGTCGTATGACGAGATGGAGTATCATCCCCATCAGTTCGTCGATATGATTGACAAAGGTCAGGTTGAAAAACTGCTTGATTCCGAGTCTCTTTACAAATGTCTTACGTGCTTTGCATGTATAGAGAGATGTCCCAGAGGCGTCGAGCCCGCAAAACTCATAGAGGCTGTCCGCCTTGTTAAAATAAGACAGCAGGGACAGAATCATCTCAAAGCCGATATGATCCCCGATATTCTTGATGACGATATGCCCCAGCAGGCTATTGTCAGTGCATTCAGAAAGTACAGCAAATAATACGAATTGGAAGTGAATCAAGTGCAAAGAATAGGCGTATTCGTATGTTGGTGCGGAAGCAACATCGCCGCAACGGTCGACGTTAAACGCGTCGCAGAGGCTGTAAGAAGCGAACAGGGCGTTGTATTTTCCACCGACTATCAGTATATGTGTTCCGAGGCAGGTCAGTCGATTATTAAAAACGCTATAAAGGAACACAGCCTTACCGGTATCGTCGTTTGCTCGTGCTCTCCGAGAATGCATGAGGCGACATTCAGAAAAACAGCCGCGGCCGCAGGTCTTAATCCCTACATGGTCGAGATAGCTAATATACGCGAGCAGTGTTCATGGATTCATAAGGACATGCTCTCCGGTACGGCGAAAGCGATAATTCTCGCAAAAGCCGCCGTAGCAAAAGTTAACCTTAACGCCCCTCTTATCGCGGGCGAAAGCCCCGTTACAAAGCGTGCGCTTGTCATAGGCGGAGGTATCGCCGGTATTCAGACTGCCTTGGATATCGCGGACGCGGGCTACGAGGTTGATATAGTTGAGAAGTCGCCGACGATAGGCGGTAAAATGGCTCAGCTTGACAAGACATTCCCGACGCTCGACTGTGCGGCGTGTATCTTAACGCCGAAAATGGTTGAGGCGGCACAGAACGAAAAAATAAAGCTCTTTACATATTCGGAAGTTGAAAAAGTAAAGGGATTTGTCGGCAATTTCGACGTTACAATAAGAAAGAAAGCAAGAAGCGTAAACGAAGATCTCTGTACGGGATGCGGAGTCTGTACGGAAAAGTGCCCCTCCAGAAAGGGTAAGAACGAATTCAACCTCGGTCTCAATACGAGAGGCGCGATTTATATTCCGTTCGCGCAGGCTATTCCGAACGTTCCCGTTATCGACAGAACACAGTGTATTAAATTCAAGACGGGCAAGTGCGGACTGTGTCAGATGAACTGTGCGGCTAAGGCTATCGACTTCTCACAGCAGGACGAATTTGTTGAGAGAAACTACGGCGCGATCGTCGTGGCAACGGGCTTTAATCCCATTAAGCTCGATAAATTCGGGGAGTTCGGATATTCAATGTACCCGGATGTCGTAACCTCGCTCGAACTCGAACGTATAATGAACGCCGCCGGTCCGACAAAGGGTCATTTCGAGAGACCGTCCGACCATACTCAGCCTAAGAAGATTGTATTCGTTCAGTGCGTAGGATCGAGAGATACGTCCGGCTGCGGTAAGGAATACTGCTCTAAGATATGCTGTATGTACACCGCAAAGCACGCGATGCTTTTACGTGAAAAGTACCCCGATACCGAGGTTTACGTTTTCTATATTGATGTAAGAACGCCCGGCAAGAACTTTGACGAGTTTTACAGAAGAGCCGTCGAGCAGTACGGCGTACATTATATAAAGGGTATGGTAGGCAAGGTTACCGATGACGGAAAGGGTCAGCTTGTAGTTCAGGCTTCCGACCTTATAGCCAACGAACAGCTTAAAATCAAGGCTGACATGGTTGTCCTCGCTGCCGCTATCGAACCCGACCCGACGGCGAGAAGCCTCGGAACAATGCTCACCGCGAGCATGGATACAAATGATTTCTTTACCGAAGCGCATCCCAAACTCCGTCCCGTAGAAAGCCCCACGGCGGGCGTATTCCTCTCGGGCGTATGCCAGGGACCCAAGGATATTCCCGAAACCGTATCGCAGGCGGGAGCCGCGGCGGCTAAGGTTATCGGACTGCTTGCTAAAGATAAACTCACATGCAACCCCTGCGTTGCTAGCTCGGATACACTCGTATGCAACGGCTGCCGTCAGTGTGAAAAGGTATGTCCCTACGGCGCGATTTCGTACGAGGATAAGGAAGTTTTAAGAGGAGACGTAAGAAACGTCGCCGTCGTCAATCCCGCCGTCTGCCAGGGCTGCGGTGCCTGTACGGTAACATGCCCGTCGGGCGCGATGGATCTCAAAGGCTTCACATCAAGACAAATCATGGCGGAGGTGGACGCAATATGCCGATAAATGAAGAAAATAAAGAATTTACCCCGCTCATAGTTGCGTTCTGCTGCAACTGGTGTTCATATGCCGGCGCTGATCTTGCCGGAACGGGCAGACTCGCTTACCCCGCAAACGTTAAAATCGTAAGAGTTCCCTGCTCTTGTCGTGTAAATCCCACGTTCATTTTAAGAGCGTTCCAGCGCGGTGCTGACGGAGTTATCATCTGCGGATGTCATCCCGGAGACTGTCATTACACGTCGGGCAACTATTTTGCAAGACGCCGTATGACTCTGTTGTTCAGCATGCTCGACTACCTCGGAATCGAGAGAGACCGTACGAGAGTCGAATGGGTTTCTGCAGCGGAGGGTGCGAAATTCGCAGCAACGATGAACGATTTTACCGCCAAAATCCATGAACTCGGAGAAAACAAAAGGTTAGGTGATCTCAGATGCAAGTAATGACGGACGTACTCGTAAAAAGAGCAAAAGAGCTGTTGGCTTCCGGTGAGGTCGCGAGAGTTTTCGGCTGGGGTCACGGTGAATTCGGCTATGATACCACGCCCGCACTTTTTGAGGACGAGGAGAGCCTCGGAGGATTCGTATACGACGGATTCTGCGGAGCGAACATAAGCAAATACCTTATCGCCGAGTCGAAAAAGGAAGGCAAGACGCTCGCATTCTTAAAACCGTGCGACACTTACAGCTTTAATCAGCTTGTTAAGGATAACAGAATTAAAAAAGAAAATATATATGCCGTCGGAATTCCCTGCGCGGGCAAGATCGATATCGACAAGATAAAGGCTCAGGGCGTCAGCGGAATTATCTCGATTGAAGAGGGCGATAAGGAGATTACCGTCAAGACCGTTTACGGCGATAAGACGTTTGTTAAAGCGGACGTTCTTCTCGATAAGTGTTACGCCTGCAAGGGCAAGGAACACAAGGCGGGCGACGAATTTATATCTCCGGAACTCAGCGAAGATACGACGAACGGCGATAAATACGAGCTTGTAACAAAGCTTGAAAACATGACTCCCGACGAGAGATTCGCGTTCTGGCGTTCACAGCTTTCCAAATGCATACGCTGTAACGCGTGCCGTAACGTATGTCCCGCATGTTCGTGCCTTAAATGCATATTTGATAACGATAATTCGGGTATCGCTTCAAAGGCGAACGCCGACGATTTCGAGGAAAATATGTTCCACATTATCCGCGCGTTCCACGTCTGCGGAAGATGTACCGACTGCGGTGAATGTTCGAGAGTATGTCCCCAGCATATTCCGCTTCATCTTCTCAACAGAAAATTCATTAAGGATATGAACGAGCTTTACGGCGAGTATCAGGCAGGCGAGGACGATTCTTCGCGTCCGCCTCTGCTTACGTATACGAAAACCGACGCGGAGCCTTCGATCGTTCACGAGAGAGGAGGGGACAAGTAATGAAAAGAGTTTCGCTTGATAAATTAAACGAACTTCTCTCGGCACTGTCCTCTGACGGCGCGGTTTATGCACCCGTAAGACGTGACGAAAAGGATGTATACTTTTCAAAATGGACCGACGGTGCGGACGTTGATCTGACCGTTCTCAAAACGTCGAGATCGGCTAAGGATCTTTTCTTCCCGCAGGTCGAGGATATTGCCTCGTTTAAAACCGAGGGCAAGAAGATCTCTGTTATTGCAGGTACTCCCGACGGCGAGAAATTCACCGTTTTCGGGGTAAGAGCGTGCGACGAGAGGAGCTTCTCGATTCTCGACAAGGTGTTCCTTGCGGAACCGATCGACCCGTACTATAAGGCAAGACGCGATAATTCGACGGTTATAACCCTCGCGTGTCCCGCTCCCGAGGAGACATGCTTCTGCTCCGTGTTCTCGATTGCCCCGTCGTCACCCGCCGGTGACGTTACGACATGGGCAAAGGACGGATTTCTTTACTGGCAGTCTAATACCGATAAGGGGGAAGAAGCCGAGAAACAGGTTTCGTCTCTTCTTGAGAACTGCGATGAAACGGCTGTCGAAGAGGCTAAAAAGCAGACGAAAGATATCGTTTCTAAAATGCCTCTTTCGAATCTGGATCTTTCCCGCTTTACTCCCGACGAGCTTTTGCCCGTATTCAATTCTCCCAAGTGGATCTCTCTTTCAAAAGCCTGTCTCGGCTGCGGTACGTGTACATTCGTATGCCCGACGTGTCAGTGCTACGACATAAGAGATTTCGACTGCGGAAATAAAATACAGAGATTCCGCTGCTGGGATTCGTGTATGTATTCGGACTTTACAAAAATGGCTCACGGAAACCCGAGAAAATCGCAGGTCGAGCGTTTCAGACAGAGATTTATGCACAAACTTATATATTTCCCCGCAAACAACAACGGCGAATACGGCTGTGTCGGATGCGGAAGATGTCTTTCAAAATGCCCGATATCAATGAATATCGTTAAAGTAATCAAAACATTGGGGGCGGAAGAAAAATGAGTAATTACGAATCGCTTGTCCCGTCGGTCGGCGTTGTTACCGATATAAGACAGGACACACCCGACGTTAAGACTTTCAGAGTCGTAGGCGTCGACGGCAAAAAACCTTTCGTCCACATTCCCGGACAGTGCGCCATGCTCTCGATTCCCGGAGTCGGAGAGGCTATGTTCTCGATTACGTCGTCGCCGACGGTCGAGGAATATATGGAGTTCAGCATTAAAAAATGCGGATGTCTTACCGACTGGCTTCACCGTATGGATGTAGACCAGGAGATTCTCATAAGAGGACCCTACGGGAACGGATTCCCCGTTGAGACCGATTTTAAGGGCAAGGATCTTCTTTTCATCGCGGGCGGTATCGGACTCGCTCCGCTTCGTTCCGTCATAAACTATGTCCGTCACTACCGTTCGAATTACGGTAAGGTCGATATCGTTTACGGTTCGAGAAGCGCGGACGATCTTGTCGATTATAAAGAGATTATCGACGAGTGGTGCAATGAAGAGGGAATTAACGTTTACCTTACAATCGACAGAGAGCAGGAGGGCTGGGACGGTCACGTAGGCTTCGTTCCCAACTATGTTAAAGAGCTCAATTTCGATACGAACAAGACTGCGATAATCTGCGGTCCGCCTATAATGATTAAGTTCACGCTCGCGGGACTTACCGAACTCGGATTCGAGAAAACGCAGGTCTTTACGACAATGGAGCTTCGCATGAAGTGCGGAGTAGGCAAGTGCGGAAGATGCAATATCGGTTCAAAATACGTCTGCAAGGACGGACCCGTTTTCCGCTGCGACCAGCTCGACGAGCTTCCTAACGAATATTGATAAGGGGATAACGAAATGGATAATATGGTTAATATATATTTATTCGGCAAAAAGTACAGCGTTCCGTCGAATCTTACGATTATGACGGCGATGGAGTATGCCGGTTATCAGCTCGTCCGCGGCTGCGGCTGCCGTAACGGTTTCTGCGGTGCATGCGCGACGATTTACAGAATTCAGGGTCATCAGGAGCTTAACGCGTGCCTTGCATGCCAGACCCAGGTTGAGGAGGGCATGTACATAGCTACGCTTCCGTTCTTCCCGCTTGTTAAGCAGGTTTACGATATCGAGAAGATAAAGCCTGAGCAGATGATTATGATGCAGCTTTATCCCGAGATTTACAGCTGTATCGGTTGTAACGCGTGCACCAAGAGCTGTACGCAGGGACTCAACGTCATGCAGTACATCGCTTACGCGCAGAGAGGCGATTTCAAGAAGTGCGCCGACGAATCTTTCGACTGCGTAATGTGCGGAGTATGTTCATCAAGATGCCCCGCCGGTATTTCTCATCCGCAGGTTGCCATGCTTGCAAGACGTCTTAACGGTAAATATCTTGCTCCCAAGTCGAAGCATCTTGAGGAAAGAGTTAAGGAAATCAACGACGGAGATTTCAAGGATCTTCTTGAAGCTCTCATGAACAAACCGATTGACGAGCTTAAAGAGCTTTACAATCACAGAGAGATAGAAAAGTAAGGAGGCGGTCAGAATGTATACTCAGGAAATGATAGAATCAATGAAAAAGGTCGCGGCTAACCGCGAGGCTAATGCAGTGCTTGAGCCCAGACGTATGACTGCCGAGGAGAAGGATACACTTCTTGCAACGTATCATCCCGACTATAAGCAGGGCGAGTTCAGAGTTCTCACAGTCGGTCCCAATAAGGGCGAGAAAGTTCCCACCGAGCTGTGCGGACTTTTACAGGCGGATTCGAGAGTCAAAGATATGAAAATAGACCTCGAGCATCCCGACTATGACACCGATGTTCTTATCATAGGCGGCGGCGGAGCCGGCGCAAGCGCGGCTATCGAGGCAAACAACACCGGCGCCGACGTTATGGTTGTTACGAAACTTCGTATGGGTGACGCCAATACCATGATGGCTGAGGGCGGAATACAGGCGGCTGACAAGCCCAACGATTCTCCCGCTATTCACTACATAGACGCGTTCGGCGGCGGACATTTCGCGGCAAAGCCCGAGCTTCTTTACACTCTCGTTACCGAGGCTCCAGAGGCTATTCAGTGGCTCAACGATCTCGGAGTGGAATTCGATAAGGCTCCCGACGGAACCATGATTACGACTCACGGCGGCGGAACCTCGAGAAAGAGGATGCACGCGGCTAAGGATTACTCCGGTATGGAGATAATGCGTACGCTTCGCGATGAAGTTCTCAACAGAGGGATTCCCGTAGTTGACTTCACGGCGGCTATCGAACTTATACTTGACGAAAACGGCAAGGCCGCGGGCGCTGTCCTTATGAATATGGAGACTAAGGAAATCCTTGTCGCAAGAGCAAAGACCGTTATTATCGCAACGGGCGGAGCAGGCAGACTTCACTATCAGGGATTCCCGACCTCAAACCATTACGGAGCGACTGCCGACGGACTTATCCTCGGATACAGAGCCGGCGCAAAACTTCTTTATGCAGATACTCTCCAGTACCATCCGACGGGCGCCGCATATCCCGAACAGATTTTCGGCGCACTCGTTACCGAAAAGGTACGTTCAATCGGCGCAAAGCTTATCAACGTTGACGGTGAGGCATTTATGCATCCCCTTGAGACAAGAGACGTTTCCGCGGCTTCGATTATCCGTGAGTGCTCCGACAGGAACAAGGGCGTTCACACCGGTTCGGGCGTAGGTGTATGGCTCGACACACCGATGATTGAGGTTAAGAACGGCGAGGGAACTATCGAAAAGAGAATCCCCGCAATGATGCGTATGTTCGCAAAATACGGCATTGATATAAGAAAAGAGCCCATCCTCGTTTACCCGACTCTTCACTATCAGAACGGCGGACTCGATATTAATTCCGAGTGCATGACCGGAGTCGAGAATCTCTATGTAGCGGGCGAGGCTGTCGGAGGAATCCACGGCAGAAACCGTCTTATGGGTAACTCGCTTCTTGACATTATTGTTTTCGGCAGAAACGCAGGACGCAACGCGGGCAATAAGTCAAAGGACGTAACGCTTTCAAAACTTACTCTCGAACATGTTGACAAGTTCGAAAAAGAACTTGCCGACGCAGGAATCAAGCCCGAGATTGTATCTCCCAAGCTTCTTCCCGATTACGCAAGAAAGTAAATTTAAAATTATAATGCATGACCGGCGGCGCGGCGGTGAATCAATCTCCGCTGTACGGAAAAGTTCGCCGGTCTGTCTTTTTGTTTTTCTATAAAAGTTAATATTTCGGAGGAATAGTATATGAGTTTGTTCGGAGGTGTTATATCCTTACAGGGTGTAACTTTTCTGATATTTTCGGTGTTCTGTATTGCAGCGGTAGGCTACTCGCTGGGCAGAATAAAAATTAAGGGTATCGATCTCGGAACTGCGGGAGTTTTTGTTATTTCGCTTGTTTACGGTATTCTTTTTTCTGATACGTTAAGCGGTACCGTTGTTCAGAATCTTTCAGACGGCACGGTTGTTGATATCAGTTCCAATGCTTTAAAAATAATCGAAAATTTGGGACTTGTTTTCTTTGTAACGGCAGTAGGCTTTATTGCCGGTCCCAACTTCTTTAAAAACTTTAAAAAGAATTATAAATCCTATATTTTATTAGGAATTATCATAATCGCGTCCGGTGCGCTCGCATGCGTGATCTGCTATTTCATCGGCAAGGGAAGCGAGCCTGATCACGACCAGTTCGTTGCGATTCTCGTAGGACTGATGTCCGGTGCTCTTACGAGTACTCCCGCCTTTTCCGCTTCAAAGGCCGCAGTTGCCGCGGAGTATGAGGGGGCTGTTTCCGTAGGCTACGGTATCGCATATCTCTTCGGCGTTATCGGTGTTGTTCTCTTTGTTCAGCTTGTTCCTAAAATCATGAAGGCGGATATGAAAAAGGAACGCGAAAAAATAATTATTGTTGATACAGGCCTGAGAAAAGAGTATAAGGGTAAGCTTTTTGAAATAGACAGTTTCGAATTTATGCCGTTTGCTCTTGCTGTTTTAATCGGTGTGGTTGTCGGAAACATTAAGATTCCGCTTACTTCAAGCGGTCTTTCCGGAACAACATTCTCACTTACAACTACCGGCGGAACGCTTATTACATCTCTCGTATTCGGACATTTCGGACATTTCGGCAGACTGAGAGTAATGCCGGAAAAGAGGGTTCTCGAAACATTCCGTGAACTCGGTCTTATGCTGTTTCTTATCGGAGCGGGAGTCAGCGGAGGCGCTAAATTCGTACAGTATTTTAAAGGAATTTACTTTATTTACGGAATAATAATGACTGTTCTTCCTTTGTTGATCGGTTTTGTGTTCGCGAAATTCGTACTTAAATTACCGCTGCTTAACGACCTCGGTTCAATAACCGGCGGAATGACGAGCACCCCCGCTCTCGGAACTCTTATCAACGTTGCGGGAACCGACGACGTAGCTTCGGCGTATGCTTCTACTTATCCGATAGCTCTTATTTCGGTGGTTCTTGTTTCGCAGTTTATTATAATGTGGCTTTGATTTCGAGAATCCGGAGTTTATCGTCGGATTTTGAACAATTAAATTAAAAAAAAGACAGCGACTGTCGTTTGTTACGGCGGACGCTGTTTTTTTTGTCGAAAAAAAACAAAAAAAGTGTTGACAAATATTGACGGGGGGGGGTATAATGACAAATGTCAAACGCGGATAAATTTGTTTGACGTGAAAACGGAGGACTCCCGATGAAATCAACACTGAAAAAATTATTTTCTCTTATAATATCGGTTATCGCCGTGTTTGTTATTGTTATCGGATTTTCGCCGAACGGAAGCGACCGTGCTTTAAGCAGAATCAAAAGCGGTGCGGTTTATGTTTCTGCCGATGAAAAAATAAAGAAAATAACTGTTATTCCGACTAACACCGAAAAAATTACAGAGGAAGATATTTCGAAATCATTAAAAAAGAACGTCGAACTGCCCGACAGCGAATCGGTCAAAAACGGCGCGGAAATTACGGTTAACAAGGAAAAATATCTGCTTATAATAAAAGGCGATGCGGTTTCGGACGGAAAGATAACGGCAGGCGACGCACGCGCAGTTCTCAGGATTACGGCGAAGCTTGACAATGCTTCGGACGCTGTACGCGACGCTTCGGATATTAATTCCGACGGAAATATTACTGCGTCGGAGGCAAGGGATGTTCTGAGATTTGCCGCAAAACTTTCAGACAGACTTTTTAATTCTGCCGAAAATAAAACGGATTTTTCCGAAAAAGCGTCGGAGACTGTAAAAGATGAAATAACCTCTTTTCCGATAAGTTCAAAGCCTACGGAAAAAACTGCATCGGAGTCCTCAACTAAAAAACAACAGAGCACGGCTGCCGAGAAGACGACGGTGAAACTGTCCGATGTGACGGCTGAAACAACAACGCTGAAAACGTCTGAGCCGACTGCGGAGGTTACGACAGAAAAACAGCCAGAGATGACATCTGAAATCACGACAAAAAAACACCCCGGCACAAAGACGGAAAATACAACGGCAAAACAACCGGAGACTTCGACAGCGTCGACAACAGTAAAAAAGCCCGAGCCTACAGCCGAAATTACAACCGAAAAGCGCACGGAAAAGACGACGGAAATTACTACAAAGCGACAGACTGATACAACATCCGAAACGCAGATTACGACAGAAAGTACGTCAAAGAACGATTATGAAGACGTTTCCCGTCCTTCCGAAGAGGAGAGCAGTCTTCCCGAAAAGGAAAATAAAAATATAGTTTGGGTTGCTATAGGCGATTCAAAAACGGATTTTAATAACAACGGCGTATCAAGACCCGATAATTACCCGTACTGGATTGCGAAACGAAACCCCGGGCTCAGACTTATCAACATGGGCTCCGCCGGCGGAATGATTACGAACGAAAGGGTAAATAAAGCGGGTGATACAAAGATTTTATACCCGAGTATGTATAAAAAAGCAACCGAGATTAACGTAAAACCGGATATAATAACCGTTGCGGGAGGTTTTAACGACTGGAACTGGTGCGTACCTCTCGGCGAATTTACAACGGATATATCGTCGTATGATACGAGCGCCGGGGCATACGTCAGCAGTACAGGAGCGGTTTTTCCGCTTAAAAATACGTTTTATGCGGGGGTATTCAGACTCGCAGAGTATTTGAAAACCGAATACCCCGATATTCCGATTTTGTGGATCACCCCGTGTCCGACAGCCGTTCGGGACGGCGGAGGTGCAAACGGACATGACGTAAATCAGCCGTTGTCGGCATATGTTCAGGCGATAAAGGACGTGTGCGGTTACTTCTCGATTCCCGTATGCGATATGTCAGCAGAAACCACGGTGCCGTATTACACACCGGAGGATTTGAAAAATTACTGGCGGAATTCCGACGGTATTCATCCTAACGGAAAAGCGTCCGAGATATACAGTTTTAAAATAGAGGAATACATGAAAAAAGTGTATGAATCTTATGGATATGAATGGAATAATGAATAATAAAAAATCACCGCTTGTGAGCGTTCACAGGCGGTGATTAATATTTTTATTTGTAAAGTTCAAGTACTGCGGATTCTATATCGTCAGCAACCTCATCTATCGTTTTCGACGCGTCGATAATTTTTATATTCTCGTCGCCTTTTAACATGTTGATAACCTCGTAAAAACGCGTACGTATGTCCGTAAGATACGGGATATTTTCATAGATTTCTATATCGTCTGAGCTTCTTGCCGAGTTGATTCTCTGCATGCTGACCTCGGGCGTAAGGTCGAGAAATAGGCACAAGTCGGGTTTCCGGATGTCCTCGCAGCCGAGATTAAGCCCCTTAAGCCAGTCCATGCCGACGTCAACTCCCTGATAGGCGAGAGTGGAGTAATAATATCTGTCGCACAAAACCGTTTCTCCGCGTTTTAAATGCGCGTTTATGCCGTTGTCGGGGTCGGTGTTATGGTCAATCCTGTCGGCTGTAAAAACAGCCGCGCAGAGCGTTTTTGAGGCGGGTCTGCCGGAGAGATATTCACGGCACAGCTTTCCGTATGTATTTTTCGTCGGTTCCGCGGTGACATGAGTTTTTATCAATCGTTTCTCAAGTCTTTCGGCTATAATTTTTGTCTGAGTGGTCTTTCCGCTGCCGTCGAGCCCCTCGATAACTATAAATTTAGAATCCATTTATTATTTTTCCCCTGTCAGTTTATATAATTCATTGCTTAACCGGCACAGTTCGTCCATTGTCAGAGCCTCTGCGCGGACATTTGTCCGAAGTCCGGCGTTTTCGAGAGCGGAATTTACCGTGTTTTTATCAAGCCCCAGTGCGGAGGACAGTCCGTTTGCCGCTGTTTTTCTGCGCTGTGAAAAAGCTCCGCGGACGGTTTTGAAAAAGAATTTTTCATCTGCGATATTGAAATCCTTCGTCTTTCTTATATCCAGTCTGATAACTGCGCTGTCGACATTCGGCGAGGGCATAAAGCAGTCCCGCGGTACTTTAAAAAGCTCGCGCGCCTTCGCATAGTAGTTTACCGCCGCCGTAACCGCGCCAGACTGTCTTGAGCCGACCTCGGCGCACAGTCTTTCTCCCGCTTCAAGCTGAACCATGACAGTTATCGTTTTGAAATCGATTCTGCTTTCAAGAAGCATCATTATAATCGGCGAGGTTATATAGTAGGGGAGATTCGCGCAGACGCATACGTCCGAGCAGTCTGAAAAATTGTCGTCAATCAGTTTTTTCAAGTCGATTTTCATAATGTCGGCGTTTATGACGTCGATATTGTCAAAGTCCGATAAGGTTTCGGAGAGTATCGGCAGAAGTCTTGTATCAAGCTCGACGGAAACGACCTTTTTCGCGCGTTTTGCAAGCTCGGCGGTCAGAACTCCGACTCCGGCTCCTATTTCGATAACGCCCGAGTTTTCGGTGATTCCGGACATCTGAGCCATGTTAGGGCAGACGTCGGGGTCGATTATGAAATTCTGTCCGAGTCCTTTTGAAAAAGAAAATCCGTGGCGGGACATTATCTTTTTTATAATATTTATATTTGTTAATTCGTACATAAAAATCCCTTATTTCTTAAGCTGACGGATATCTTTTCCGACAAAATTAAGCGCTTGATATTCGCTTATCAGGCGCGACGTTACGCGGCGGGAATATCTTTTTTCAAGCTCTGCGGGAGTGAGATTCGTGCTTATTATCGTGGGCTTGCCCGTAAGCATGCGGTTGTTTACTATATTGTAAAATACCGATACCGTAAATGATGTCGAAAACTCGGCTCCGAGGTCGTCGATTATCAAAAGGTCGGAATCGGTTATGATTTCCTCCGTGTTTTCGTCGGATTTAAAACGGTTGAAATGCTCGTTTTCTATTCTCGAAAAGAACGACTGAGCCGAACCGTAAATGACGTTGTAACCTTTTTTTATTGCCGCTCCGGCTATTGCGAGCGACAGGTGGGTCTTTCCCAGTCCTGTTTCGCCCATCATTATGAGACTGTATGAATCCATGCCGAAATCCTCGGCGTACGACACGCAGTAATTGAAAATTTTACTCATAATAATACGGTCGTCGCCCTCGTAATAGCTTAAATCAAAATCGTCGAACGAGGAGAGCTTCAACGGCGATGTCTTGCTTAGCTGTTCCATTGCGATATGCTTTAAAAGCTGTTTGTGGCAGGCGCATATTTTACCCTCGAAAAAGCCTGTATCAGAGCATTTTTTGCATGTGTACGGCGTTTCGAGATAGTCCTCGGGAAGCCCCGCGTCCTTTAAAAGCGAGGCGATATCGGACTGAGCCTTCAGGTTACAGTCTCTGAGTTTTTCTATATATTCGGCGGCGTTTTCGCCCATTCCGATAACCTTGAGAACGCCGAACGCCGATTCCTTCATCTTTTTTTCAATTTCGAGATACTGCGGTCTCATTGCGGCAAACGCGCCGCGGTGCTCGCGCTGAGTCATTTCCGCTTCGCTCTTTCTTTTTGCGAGTTCGTCGCGTGCGAGCTCGAAAATCTTGCTTCCGAACGGCATTTAAATCACCTGCTTTTCTTTGTTTTAGTCGGGATATCCGAGGGGTTGAACGCTTTTTCTATATCGTATGAAGCCTTGCCGTCGGTTGAGGCGGTAAGTGTGTTTTTCTTCGCTTCTGCGGTCTTTTCGCGGAACTTTTCATCCTGTTTTTCAACGTCGGACTGCGTTTTAAATCCCGAATTGTGCCACGCCGTGAGCATGGTATCCATGTATTTGAAATTAAGTTTTCCCGTTTTTTCAATCATTCGCTCGTATGCGAAAAATATCATCTGAGCGCTGTATTCGTATGAATTCGACCATTTAAGCAGGTATTCGCGCTGTCTGGACGTAGGTTTCGGATTGTCAAGACCCATCATGACTTTAAGCTCGTTCCACAGTGAATTTACACCCTCGAGTGCTGCTATCCGCTTCGCGGCTTTTTCGAATGTGTCGATGTCGTTTTCCGCCCAGTCCTCGCCTATTTTTTCTATGTAACGAACGCTTTTCTTTCCGATTGACTGCGCGTACTCGCACAGCATGACTACAACCTCGGGGGGCAGTCCCTCGTGGTCGGTCAGGTAGAGAAGACTCGACTGCGTGTCGTAGCCGAGAGTTCTGCCGAAAATGCGCTCAACCTCGAAAAACATACCGCGTATGTCACGGCTTTCGGTAATTCTCGCGGCAATCTGCTCGTGCGTCGGTCTGACGGCGGGGGGCATGACGTGCTCGGGCTGTGCAGGCGCTTTATCGGAAAACGCGGAACCGGGATTTTTGTTTTCTTCGCTTTTAACGGTCGGTTCGGAGGTCGTCTCCGGATTTTTTAAAAATGAAGTTTGTCCCGACTCTTCAAGCGTTAAAATGGGGGAGAGTGTATTTTCTGTTTGTTTTATTCCGGCTTCGGGAATTGCGGACGGTTCGCCTATGCTTATAATCCCTGACTCTATCCAGTACTGAAGCGCGTCGGAAATGTCCGCGCACGGTATGCCAAGCGCGGACGAAACGTCTTGAATTTCGGGTTTATCCGCACTGTGGCGGAAAATCCACAGCAGGACTTTGAGCTGAACCGCGCCTGCAAGGCGTATATGCTTATCCGCAACCGACGACGGCAGTACAAAAACCGAGTCGTACGCGGACGGATTAATTGTTATCATGTATAAAAACTCCGATTACTTTTTTCCCGTGGAGCCGAATCCGCCGGTGCCTCTGTCGGTTTCATCAAGTTCGCCGACAACCTGTATTTCGGGGAGAATAACGGGGGCGATTACGAGCTGCGCGATTCTGTCTCCGGGTTCGACGGTATAGGGGACGTCAAACTGATTGACGAGTCCGCAGATAATCTCACCGCGGTAGTCGGAGTCGATAACTCCGACGCAGTTTGCGGGCGCAACGCCGTGTTTTATCGCAATTCCGCTTCTTGCATAAACAAAAGCCGCGTAATCGGGGCTTTCGAGTTCAATTGCGATTCCCGTATGAATTTTTTTGCACTCGTGCGGATTTATGGTAATATTTTCGCTTTCCGCTGAATAGAGATCCATGCCCGCGCTTCCGCTCGTTGCGCGGGAAGGGATGCGGGCGTTATCGTTTAATTTTTTAATTTTAAGCGTAGGCATATTGTTTATTCTCCGTGTTTCTGTTCTTCATCTTCGGGCAGTTTTTTGCTCTTTTTAAGCTTCATATTTTCGCGTTTGAGCGTGTCTCTCTGCGTTTTCGCTTTTGCCGCGTCCTCAAGGCTTTCCTTTAAACGCTCTCTGAGTTCTTCGCACTCCTTCTGCGCTTTGTGGAAAGAATCTGCGTATTCAAGGCTTAAAAGCACAGTCGCCTGCGCGTCCGTTATAAAACGCGAACGAGCCGTTATTTCGCCTAAACGGGAGTCTATTTCCGAGGCGAGAAATTCGGCGTACTGAGGTTCGTTATCCGTAATTACGATATAATTTACTCCGCCGATAGTGAGTTTTACTTTATTTTTGTCCATAGACGTTTTCTCCTTAACTGTTACGCTGCTGAAATATATTATACAGTTTTAAACAAAAATAATCAATATATATTTTATTTTTCTACTTGTAATAAACGTGCGGGTCTGCTATACTTATAATTAATTATAGATATTATTTAAAAGAGGCGAGAACCGTGACGAGTGCTCAGAAAATTGTCGAAGAGCTCAAAAAGAGATCGATGACCGTTTCGTTCGCCGAGTCGTGCACGGGCGGACTTCTTGCAAAAATGATAACCGACGTGAGCGGTTCTTCATCAGTATTCGAATGCGGTATCGTCTCATATTCGAACAGAATCAAGCACGATATACTTCACGTAAAAAGCGAAACGCTTGAAAAGTACACAGCTGTCAGCGAACAGACCGTTATTGAAATGGCTCAGGGAGTAAAGAGGCTTTCGTCCTCTGATATCGCAGCCGCAGTCAGCGGAATAGCGGGTCCCGAATCCGACGGCTCCGGCATGCCCGTAGGACTTATATGGATATGCGTTATCGCAGACGGAAAAACCGTTACAAAAAAACTTACGAACTCGTTTGAAACGAACGTAAGAGAGCAAAACAGACTTTCTGCCGCCGAGGCGGTATTCGATACTATATTATCAATTTTCGGAAGTGAATCATAATGAAAGATATCGATGAAAAAATCAACGCCGAAAACAAAATTTCGGATGAAAATGAGAAAAAAGAGTCCGGAAAGGACGTTTCCGCCGGTGAAAACGGCGAAGTAAAAAAGGAAGACGAATCAAAGGACATTTCCGACAAAGCCGCGGGACTGCCCGAGATGCTCTATCTCGACCCGAATTCTTCAAAGAAAATCAACGCTGACGATATTGCGTCCGACCCTGCGTTTAAAAAGAATTCGGACAGAGCCGAAAAAATAATGAACGACCATAAAGAGAAGATGGAAAAGCAGAAAAACACGCTTATATTCTCCATTCTCATGGGCATAAGCGCCGTTATGATTGTGATTTCCGTCGGGCATCTTTTTGTCGCAAGACGCTCAAGCGAAATTAACATCGAAAAACAAAACGAGGCGAAAATCGTAAGCTATCAGTTTACAAGCGCGTTCGGCGATACCGTCAAGACAAAGCAGGCGGATTATCCCGAGGGACTTATGGATAAATTTAAACAGCTTTATGCTCAGAACAACGATTTTTACGGCTGGATTAATATTCCGAATACCAGCATTGACATGCCGACGTATCAGGGCGAAACGAACGATACGTATTTCAGACACGACAACTACGGTCAGTATTACAGACGAGGAATGGCTTTCGTCGATGAATACTGTAAAGATGACCTCGGCAGCAAAAATACCGTTATTCACGCTCATAACTACGGCGACGGTCTGCTGTTCGACGATCTTCACAAGTATATGGATCTCGATTTTTATAAGGCGAATCCGGTTATTAATTTTTCAACAAGATATAAGGATTATAAATTCAAAGTCATAGGCTGTTTCGTAACGAACGGAAGCAGTACGGGCGACAACGGATATCTTTTCTATTACGTAGAGCCCAATATGTCCGATCAGTGCCTGCTCGACTTTGTCGACGAGGTTGAACAGAGAAGCTTTATAAAAACCGGCGTTGACGTTCAGGGTACGGATAAACTTCTGACGCTTTCAACATGTACATATTATTTTGACAGAAACGGAGCGCTTCAGGACGCAAGATGCGCCGTTGTCGCAAGGCTTGTGCGCGACGGAGAGAGCGAGGCTGTTGATACTTCAAAAGCCGTAAAGAATGAAAATCCCCGTATGCCTCAGCTTTACTACGACGTATTCGGAGGTACGAATCCGTATAAGAACGCTTCCAAATGGGAGGCATATTGATTTAGGAGAGACAGGTGAGAAAAATGCCTCATACGAAAAATGAAAAAGACCCCGTTTCCGAGTCAGGAACTCAGGATTTTGATTTAGGGGCTCTTACAGATAAATATTCGGTTTCATCCGACGTTGATTTGGCGGGAGTCGAATCGCTTTTCAGAGAGCTTTCGGGCGGAAATAAAAAAACCGTACAGACTGAAAAGAAAGAGCCTGCTGATGAAAAAAATATAGACGATATCGTAAACGAATTCGAAAAGACAATGCCCAAAGCAGACAGACCCAGGCACAGTCCGAAGGTTATTTATTCAGAGGACGGCGGATTTTCGGATGAAAAAAAGCCGGTTGTGCTTAAAAGAAATGCGGAATCCCGCGTTTCGGCTGTTTCGCAGAAAAAAGAACCCTCTCGTCCCGCCGCGGGAATCCCGATAGGCAGAAAGAAAAACGCGTCAAGCCGTGTGATTTTCTCCGCCGATGAAGAAAGTGCGAAGAACGAAGAAAAAAAAGATGATATAAAAATAACCGCAGATACTCCGGTTGATTCAAAACCCGCGGCAGAAGCCGTTGTAATTTCAAAAAAACACGCGGTTAATAAACACGATACGGATATATCCGGAAAAACAGAAAAAGACGGAGTTAAAAAGAACGGCGGAACTTTCGTCTCAGACAAAAGGATCGGGAAAAAAGAATCCGAACGCCGTACGTCGGACAGCGACGATTTCGCAGACGTATTAAACGGCATCGAATCGGAAAACGGCAAGTCTGCTTCTTCCGACGATGTTTCATCCGTTAAAAATAAAAAGACGGATAAACCGTCAGATAAGAAAAAATCGGAAAACATAAAAAACGATTCAAATTCAAAGAATGCAGACGACAACTCCGCTGATGAATTTTTTGACGATGTTAAGGAGGTTAAGATTGAATCTCTTGACCCGTCGGAAAATAATGTTTTTACGGAGGACGACATGCTTCTCTACGAAAAAGAGAGAAGCAAGGCGCTCGGAAAAAAAGACGCCAAGGGGTCGTTCAAGCGTTTTGTCAGAGCCGTTATCCCTCAGAAGGGCGACGCGCCCGGCGAAATTGTCAGAAAAGTAATACTTATCGTTTCCGCGCTTACGATTCTCGTCTGTGCGGTATGGTTCGGCAATTATTACTTACAGCATTTCAACGAAAAAGACGAGCTTAAAAAACTCGGTGTCGAAGTTACGACCGACCCCGACGCGGATCTTGCCGCACAGTGGGCGAAAATCAAAGCGGAATTCCCCGATGTTGATTTCCCCGACGGAATGAATATCAAATATGCCAGAGCATACGCCGTAAATCAGGATATGGTCGGCAAACTCAAAATTCCCGGCACGGCTATAGATATCCCGATAGTTCAGTGCAAGGACGATACGAACGACTATCAGTATTATCTCAAACATTCGTTCCAGAAAAAGGACAGCAAATACGGTACGCCGTTCATGAGCGCAGAGTGCGACCCGTTTAATTTGGGAGATACTACAGTCATTCACGGACATAACATGTATGATAATCTCATGTTCGCGGATCTTGAAAAATATTATAAGATAGACGGATATAAGGAATCTCCGACAATCCAGTACAATACGCTGTTCAAGGATTACGAGTGGAAGATATTCGCTGTAATCATAACAAACGGTTCGGCTTCGGGCGATAACGGATATGTTTTCGATTTCACCGTGCCGAGTTTCGGAAGCAAGCAGAACAAAGCCGACTTTATAAACGGACTGCTTGAGAGAAGCTTATACAACATTGATGTTGACGTAAACGCCGATGATAAACTTCTCGTTCTCAATACATGCTGTTACGTATTCAACGGCGCGCATCTCGGAGTTGCCGCGAGAATGGTCAGACCCGGAGAGAGTGCCTCAGTTGACGTTTCAAAGGCGACGGTGAACGAGGACGCGAGATATCCTCAGGCATGGTATGATGCAAAGAATCTGCCGAACCCGTACAAAGACGCGTACAGATGGCATCAGACGGGCTGATAACCGCTTCGTTTTATCAAGGAGAAAGATTAGCAATGAAAATAGATATAGTTTCTTTTTCGGATACGGGACTTGAAAGTTATCCCGACATCACGTCGGTGCTACTTAATTCCCTTATGACCGTTTCGGGGGAGAGCATAGCGATTCCGAAGTCTTATAAGAGCGTAAAAGAGGGACTTCCCGCCATCGCTTCTGCGCTCAAGGAGTGTGATGCACTTTTTATCCTTACATCTCTTGACAAGTATCACGAGACAAAGCGCGGCATCTGCCAGGCGTTTCATTTCAAAGTCGAGAACAACGCCGATATCCGCATGAGACTTTCGACACAGCCTGACGCCGATCTGCTCGACGTTCATTCTCTTATGCCCGTAGGCGCGCTTGCATTGCCTTTAAGCGACGGAATGTTCTCATCATTCGTAATCAGGTCTAAAAAGCAGAGCATTTTCTTCATGCCGATATGCCGTGACAGAACGTTCCTTGTCATGAAAATCCACGTTTTTCCGTATCTTGAGCAGTTTTATAACTGCAAATGCACGAGCTTTTCGGATTTTGAAACCGATTATGCCGGAGTGGTTTTCAAAAATGCCGCTGCGGACAGCGATATTAAAATTGCAATTGCCAACACGGGCGTTTTAAAATATGTTAAAAAACATAAAATCTGCGATGATATAATCTGCCGGTATACAGACTCTGTTCCGTATGTTCACGAAAACGATATACGCGATTTTTCCGACTATACGAGGATGAAGGCGGAGGGTGCCGCGGAATTTCTTGAATATCCGTTCGGCGCGGCTCTCGTTGAGGACAACGACAGCGTAAGCGGGGACTACAGAGTATACATCGCAGTTGTCAATGAGACTGAATCCGCCGTAAAATGCGTTTCGTCTCTCCCGGATGAAACTTACGACGACTTTATACATACCGTTATGTGTGAGTTTTTGATAATGATGTCGCAGATGATTTCGACTTCGGACTCAAGACGCGCCTATCCCGATATTGAATACGCCGGCGATGAGGAAGACCCTGAACTCCGCTCGGTGATAAAGGGATGGAAGCCGTATCTTTACGCTCTGCTTGTTGCTGCGGCGTGCGGACTTACATACTATGCGGCTAAACTTGCCGAGAGCGGTACGTTTTTCTTCGGGCTGTGATTTCTTATGTTCAGATTAAAAAACAGAATTGCGGTTTTTGTAATTACGGCGATTATAAGTTTCTGTGCCGTGACAATGGATTTGCACGAGGATATTTTCTGTATAAGGGGAGATCCCGATTCTGATTTCAGCGTGACTTCCGACGACGTTTCTCTGATATTAAAATATACCGCAAGGCTTGACAGACCGTCATCCCTGACTGTTAAAAAGGCGGCGGATGTAAACGACGACGGAAAAATTACGACAAAAGACGCGATGTATGCAAATTTTGCGTCGCTCGGGCTAATCTCGTTAAGCGACCCCGACTCGCTCGAATCGTACGGCATTACGCTTGTAAAGGAAACCGTAACGCCGGAATCGGGCAAGGACGGCATTGGCTCGGATCAGGTTCAGCTCGTTACCGACGCGTCGGTAGGCGAGACCGGAGCAAAATATGCAGATAATCAAAAAATCTATCTCTATCCCGATTTAAGTTCGCTTCTTAGTATAAGAGACACATTTATAATCGTAACATACGGTTACGGTCACTGTCTCGGAATGAGTCAGTACGGTGCGGTCGGGATGGCGCGGGACGGATTTAATTATATTCAGATATTACAGCATTACTATTACAACGTTCAGATAGCGTACGAACAGCCGAGAGCCACCGTTTCACTGAAAGGAACGCAGGTTGACACTGTCGAAATGCTGTCGAGAATCGTTCAGCAGGAGATTGCGGGACTTACCCGCAGAGGAAATTCTCTTGACGCAAACGCGCTGAAAGCTCAGGCTGTCGCCGCGTATACAAACATGAAATATTCGGGTTACAGGGTGCAGGGATGTACGTACGTTTCATCATTTTCACGCTGCACGGACGATGTTATAAACGCGGTGAAGGAAGTTGTCGGTCAGTTTATAATGTATGACGGCGCTCCGATTTACGCGTACTACGGTGCGATGTCGGCGGGCATTACCGCCACGAATCAAGCAGTATGGGGAACCTCCGGTCAGCCGTATATCGCAAACGTGCCGTCATACTGGGACTGCAATTATTCATCCTACGTCGGGGTTAAAACGGTAACTCCGGCTCAGATGAAAAATTACATAACTGCCTACGACGGCTCGATAATACTGTCAGACAACCCTGCCGAATGGCTGAGAATTTTAGCCCATGACGACGCGGTAAACGAGACGACGGGCTATGTTTATTCAATGCAGGTCGGCGACAGAATAATCGAATCGGGCGCGGGAATGGTGTTCAGGGACAAAATAATGGACTACTCAATAAAGTCCCCGTGCTTCAATATAATTTACAATGGTCAATTTTATTAAAGGAAGATGGTATAAAATGTCAATTCTTATCACAGGAGGAGCCGGATTCATAGGCTCACATACATGCGTTGAGTTTCTTAAAGCGGGATACGATATCGTCGTACTCGACAACTATTCCAACAGCAGTCCCAAAGCTCTCGACAGAGTGTCGGAGATTACGGGCAAAAAGTTCCCGTTCTATGACTGCGATATAAGAGACAGAGCGGGACTTGATAAAATATTCGAAAAAGAGAATATCGAGGCGGTTATTCACTTCGCGGGTCTTAAAGCCGTCGGAGAGAGCTGCAGAAAGCCTCTTGAATATTATGAAAATAATATAGGCGGAACCGTAAACCTTCTCGAGTGCATGAGAGACCACGGATGCAAAAAAATTGTGTTCAGTTCGTCGGCAACCGTTTACGGCAGTGAAAACAAGTGTCCGTTTAAAGAGGATATGAAGGTCGGCGGTACGACAAATCCCTACGGCACGACGAAGCTTTACATAGAAACGATATTAAAGGATCTCTATACATCCGATAACGAGTGGAGCGTTGTTCTTTTAAGATACTTCAACCCCATCGGTGCGCACGAGAGCGGTAAAATAGGCGAGGCGCCCAACGGTATTCCCAATAACCTTATGCCCTATATTTCGCAGGTTGCGATAGGCAAGAGAGACCATTTGAGCGTATTCGGCAACAACTATCCCACGCCCGACGGAACGGGAGTCAGAGACTATATTCATGTAGTTGATCTTGCTATAGGACATCTGAAGGCTGTCCCCGTTCTCTTTAAGCAGACGGGCGTTGAGGTTTTCAACCTCGGTACGGGCAAGGGCGTAAGCGTTCTCGAGCTTGTACACGCTTTTGAAAAGGCAACGGGCGTTAAAATTCCCTATGAAATCGTAGACCCGAGACCCGGCGATATCGCTTACTGCTATGCCGACGCTTCAAAGGCTCTGAACGTACTCGGATGGAAAGCCGAGCGCGATATTTACAAAATGTGCGAGGATACGTGGCGCTGGCAGAAAAACAATCCCAACGGCTATGATGACTGATCCCGCCGAAAAAAGGCGCTGAGCTTAAATGTTCAAAAATAGAGTTATAAGAATAATTTCAGCAGTTATGTCCGTGTCGATGATTATAGGCGTTAATGCGTTTTATTCGTCCGCGCAGGGCGAGGATACGAGTTCTTCATATTCGTATTCGAAAGAGGATGAATTCAATGAAATTGCGTCGGGTATTCTCAATTCGGATATGTCGGTTACGTTAAAAGACAGAGCTTCGGGCGTTACCGCTTCATTTGCAGACAGAAGCAAACTGCCCGAAAACCTGTCGGTTTCGTCGTACAGTATAGTATCGGGAATTATATATGATAAAATAAAGGAAAGATATTCTTCCTTTGACCAGTTTGAGGTTTTTTCCGTAGAACTTTCGGACGCGGGAACGGCTTATTCGTTTGAGGGAACTGCTGTTTTCAGCATTCCGATTCCTGACGGATTTACAAACTCTAAATGCAAAGTTTACAGCGTTTTGCCGACGGGGACGACTTTTGAATGCCTTTCGAAACAGTCAGATACCGAAGTTTCGTTTATTGCGAACTCAGCGGGAATATACTATATATATAATGATAACGGCGTTCATTTGGGTGATGTTGATTCTAACGGACAAATCACAGCGTCGGACGCGCGTCTTATATTAAGATACAGTGCAAAACTTGAAAAATTTACCGATACTCAGATTTTAAGCAGCGATATAAATGCCGACGGCAAGGTTACCGCCGCGGACGCCAGACTGCTGTTAAGATATGTTGCGGGACTTGCAATATTAAAATATCTCGGAGGATAATTTATATGGATATATTTCCGAAGGCTGTGAACTGCATAAAGTCAGCGGTTCGCAAAGGTGCGAAAAGAAAGGCGGAGAAAAATCCGCCCGAGCGTATATACGAACGTAAATATGACTATGCCGAAAGCGTTTCGGAGCATTTTACGGCAGGCTTCGGCTATTCGGAAATGATACCCGATGAAAAAATACCCGGTAAGAAAAAATATTATATAGCAGGCTACAGGATAAATAATCCCGCCGTCGGCGTTCTCGATATCCCGAGGGCAAAGGCGTTTTGGGTCGATGACAACACGGGGCGCGGTGGCGTTGTTTTTGTCGCCGTCGACTGCGTGGGACTGTTTTCATCGGACGTTAAGGATATAAAGAACAGCATGTCTGTTTTCCTTAATAATGTAGGATGCAGAAGCATTAATATCTGCGCAACTCACACGCATGCGGGAATCGATACCATGGGAATGTGGGGACCTCTCCCGCGTTCGGGCAGAGATAAAAAATATATCGAAATTGTTAAGAACGCCGTAAGACATGCCGTCGAGGACGCTTATTATTCGAGAAAAGACGGACGTATATTTGTCGGAAGCGTAAAGACGGACGAGGGATTCCAGCGCGCGGACAGACCGCCTCACGTATTTTCCGATGTTGTTACGAGGTTTCATTTTGTTCCCGACGACGGAAGCCGTGACGTGTACATAGTCAACTTTGCTTCTCACCCGGAGGCTCTCGAGGGCAGAAACTCGATGGTCAGCGCGGATTTTCCCGCGTATACCGCAAAATACGTTGACGAACATCTCGGCGGGGATTTTATGTATTTTTCCGGCGCGATAGGCGGAATAAGAACGTGGCCTCTTGACGATAACAACGTTATTTCAATGCTGAAAACGGCGCAGAAACTCGGTGAATACGTCTGCTCGGTTAAAGATGAGAGAGAACTTAAAACGAGCATTAATATTTTAAAACGCGAATTCTATATGGACGTTGAGAATCCCGTATTT
The DNA here is from genome assembly GCA_002431305.1 of Ruminococcaceae bacterium UBA5904. Lineage (GTDB taxonomy): Bacteria > Bacillota > Clostridia > Oscillospirales > Acutalibacteraceae > CALACW01. The sequence continues at coordinate 50,152 of DJEG01000055.1, forward strand.
TACGCGGCGGGTAAGACGGGAATTATCCCTATGAACGTAGAATATACAGGGTCGGGAGATCTGAACGTTTCGGTTAAAACGGAGATGAGTTATATTTCGTTCGGCGGAGTAAACATGCTCCTGCTCCCGTGCGAGCTGTTTCCCGAACTTCTTTTAGGCGGATATTTAAGTAAAGAGGAGTCGTCAATTGACGCGTCCCCGGACATAAATCCCGAACCGCTGTGCGATATAATAGGAGATAAAAATCTGCTCGTATTCGGACTTGCAAACGACGAGATCGGATATATTCTCACGCCGAACGATTATTATCTTTCCGAAACAAATCCGTTTATAGACCAGCCTACGGATAAATTCGGCAAAAGACACTATCCCGAGACCAATTCGGTAGGTCCGAAGGCGGCTTATACAATAGCAGATAATTTTAAGGAAATTGTTAAAATAGTAAAGTCAAAATGAAATGAAAGAGGAGTTGGAAAAATGCAGGTTGCTGTAATGGGCTTCGGTACGGTCGGTTCCGGCGTTGTTGAGCTTATGGACAAGAACCGCGACAGTATTGTCGAAAGAAGCGGACAGAATTCTCTGGAGGTAAAATACATTCTCGATATCAGAGATTTTCCCGACAGTATTTACAAGGATAA
>DJEG01000088.1 GCA_002431305.1 Ruminococcaceae bacterium UBA5904
AAATTTTTTTATAAAATATAAAATATATCAATGTTTTTAATGATTTTATTGTCAGAAAGAGAAAAAATATAAAAAATATTGAAAATAACTTGTCTTAAATTCAAAAAAATGCTATTATTTTGTCGCTGTTCTTTGCGGTATCCGGATTTTTGTTCAGCAAGAAAAAGATCGATAATCCTAAAGAATTCTTTAAAAACAAGATATTCAGGCTGTTGCTTCCGTATCTGTATCTTGCAGTTATTGCGCAAACGCTGACAATGCTTCCGCAGTTTATAAACGACCCTTCTCTTATTCTTCAATATCCGCTGTCTCTTGCGAAAATGCTTCTTCACGGCGATATTTTGTGGTTCGTTCCGAGTTTGTTCCTTACGAAAATTATAATGTTCGTCATTTTTAAAATTACAAAGAAAAACGATAAAACTTTGATATGGCTTGCATGTTTGTCTTTGATTGCGGGATTTTTTTCCCTGACTCCGGGCAAGAACCTTCCGTTCAGAGTTAACGCTCTTTTGGTTATATGGCCTATTTTCGTCTTCGGATATCTGTTCAGGGATTATATAAATAATTTGGATACGAAAATCAAACTTTATACAGGTCTTATCGCCGCGGGCGTTTTCTGTCTCGGATTGTGCATGGCGCGTGCAGTTTACGGTCAGTGGATTATAATGAATATAAACGACAGTATATACAACAATTATCTTATAAACATAATTTTAATGTTTATCGGAACTTTAGCGTCGTTTTTTGCTCGTTCAGTTTATACCTTTGCCGAAATTTATGAAAGCACTCGGCAGAAACACGCTGTTTTATTATGCTTTCCATAATCAGGCGTACACTTTTGTAATGATAGCAACGGGACTTATAACCGGAATGAATATAGACAAGACATACCTGAAGACAAACAGGCTTTTGTGGCTTGCAATTGTTATTATCGCTATGCTTATAATGATTCTGCCGTGTTTTGAAGTTAATAAATTAGCACCGTTTTTCGTAGGTAAAAAGATGTCCGAAACAAACGCGGTATGGCTTAAAAAATCGAAAAAGCAGAAAGAAAACGCATAATCTTGTTTGTTCGATGTAAAAAAATAAAAAATATCAAAATAACAGTTGCATTTTCCTACGTGTTGTGTTAAAATTACATTTGTTATAAACTGTTTGAAAGAGGTGAACCAAATGAAAGAGGGTATTCATCCTAATTATAAACCCACGCAGATTAGATGCGCATGCGGTAATGTTATCGAGACTTCTTCTACCAAGTCCGATCTTCGCGTTGATATTTGTTCTAAGTGCCATCCGTTCTTTACCGGTAAGCAGAAGCTGGTAGATACAGGCGGACGTGTTGACAGATTCAACAAGCGTTACAACCTCTCAAAGTAAGTTTTTACTTTCAATGAGAGCGGTTTAGACCGTAACAACAAGCGTTAAAACCACGGTATGCATTCGCCTATCGTGGCTTTTTTGCCGTATTGCCGTATTAAGGAGCGATCAGATGAACGGATATCTTACGTTGAATGAAGAAAATTACGCCGAATTTACCGAAAAGCGTTCGCGGTTTATCGGATATGCAAAGCCTGTTTCGACTGCCGGGGAAGCCGTTGAATTCATAGAAAAGATACGCTCCGTTCACTGGGATGCGAAGCATAACGTTTACGCTTACGTTTTAAGAGAATCGAATACCAAACGCTATTCCGACGACGGCGAACCCCAGGGGACGGCGGGAGTACCGGTACTCGACGTTATAGAAAAAAGCGGAGTGACGGACTGTGTTGTCGTAGCGACAAGATATTTCGGCGGAATTCTGCTCGGCGGGGGCGGACTCGTTCGGGCATACTCGCACACTGCGTCAATAGCTCTCGAGGCTGCGGGAATAGTCGCGATGATGCCGTTTTGCGTTTTAAAAACGGAGTGCGATTATAATTTTTACGGAAAACTCTCGTCCATGATTCCCGAATTTGCGGGCTCGGTCGAAAACGCCGAATTTACGGATAAAGTAAGCGTTTCGTTTTTAATTCCGAAAGAGAACGTAAGCCGTTTCTCGTCTAAACTCACCGACGAGGGGCGCGGAAGATATACGTTTGAAATTGTTGAAGAAAAGTATAGCAAAACAAACATCGAAACAAATATTTTATAAATAATGAAATTTTTTTCGAAAAAAAAGAGGATTTAACGCATTAATTTGCGTATAACAAGGTGAAAAGGCAGAAACGGAGGGAGAGATTATGGCACGGTTCAGCGATGAATTTATCGCGGCGATAAAAGAGCGCAACGATATAGAGGCCGTTATCTCGCCCTATGTCGATTTGAGAAGCCGGGGGCGGATAATGAAAGGGCTGTGTCCGTTTCACAACGAAAAAACGCCGTCGTTCACCGTGTATCTCGACACCCAGTCGTATTACTGTTTCGGCTGCGGAGCCGGCGGGGACATTATTTCGTTTACAATGGCTATGGAAAACCTCGACTATGCGGACGCCGTTACGTCCCTTGCGCAGAGAAGCGGACTGCCTCTGCCCGAGGACGGCTACGACGACGGTATGGCGAGGGCGCGCAGACGCATGCTCGAAGCCAATAGGGAAGCGGCGCGGTTTTATTATAAAACGCTTTATGAAAACGAGGGTAAGGCGGGACTTGATTATTTTCTCTCAAGAGGGCTTACGCACGACACCATACGCCGTTTCGGACTCGGTTTTGCTCCCGACAGGTGGGATTCTCTCACACGTCACATGCGTTCGCTCGGCTACAGGGACGACGAACTTCTGTCTGCCGACCTTGCGAGAAAAACGAAAAACGGCTCGATTATCGATATGTTCAGAAACAGGGTTATATTTCCGATAATCGACCTTCGAGGAAGCGTTATCGCTTTCGGCGGGCGCGTTCTCGACGATTCGAAGCCTAAATACTTAAACACGTCCGATACGCTCGTTTATAAAAAAAGCCAGGGCGTTTTTGCGCTGAATCTTGCAAAACGCGGAACGGACAGAACGCTTATACTCTGCGAAGGGTATATGGACGTAATCGCGTATCATCAGGCGGGATTTACAAATGCCGTGGCGGGACTCGGAACAGCGTTCACGCAGGAGCAGGCAAAACTTCTCTCACGGTACGCCGACGAAATCATTTTATCGTACGACGGCGACGAGGCGGGGCAGAAGGCGACGAAAAGGACGATGGGTATTTTGGAAAAAACGCCCGTTACAATCAGAGTTGCAAGAATGACCGGGGGCAAGGATCCCGATGAAATTATTAAAAAATTCGGAAAAGAGCGCATGCGCGCGATTCTTTCGGGCGCGGTAAACGATATAGAATTTGATTTAGCGGGAATAAAGGCGGGCATTGACACGTCGAATTCGGCGGGCAAGGTCGAGTTTTTAAACAAGGCAGCTGAGGTTCTCGCTTCGTATAACGACCCGATAAGCCGTGATGTTTACGCTTCGAAACTTTCAGAGGAGCTGGGCGTTTCGAAAGAGGCTATACTGGCGCAGGTAAAGCGCAGAAAAACCGCCGAAAAACGTAAGGAAAACAGGGAGATTTATAACAGCGCGCGCTCTGCCGCGATGGGCGGGCAGAACAGTCCGAATCCCGACAGAAAAAAGAATCTGCGTGCCGCCATTGCGGAGGAGACGCTGATTTCCACGCTGCTGAGCAACCCTGATTTTTATAAGGAAATAAAAGACAAACTGGCGAAAGAGGATTTTGCAACGCCGTTCAATTACAGGCTGTATTCTCTTATAGCAAAGCGCATCGAGGATTGCAGAGCCGTTGAGTTATCGTATTTTGCGGGCGAACTTACACCGCAGGAAATGGGTTATCTCGCAATGCTCGAATCAAAACGCTCCAAACTGGGCAATACAAAAAAGGAGTGTCTAGACTGCGTAAACGTGCTTAAGGAAGAACGCAGAATAAGAGAACAGGGCGACCCGTCGTCGATGAGCGACGAGCAGTTCCTCAATTTGTTTAAGAAGACTTAATTTAAGAAAACTTAAACAGATATTTCGTATTATATATGTGAAAGAAAAATTAAGGATCGGAGAAAGATATGGACGCAAACGAGAAAAAAAATATTATTAACAAACTTGTCGAACGCGGTAAGGCGACGGGCAAGCTCACTACGCAGGATATCGATACCACTATTCTCGAAATTGATTTCGACATAGAGGAACTCGACAAACTCTATGAAACGCTCGAAGCGAACAACATCGAAATAGTTGACGATATGCCTGCGGACGTTTCACTCGACGATATCAATTTTGACTCGGATATCGGCAGAAACGCGGAAGCCGAGGTCGACGACAGCGACAGCAAAAACATTGTAAACGACGACCCCGTAAAGGTTTATCTTAAGGAGATAGGCAAGGTTCCGCTTCTTACGTCCGAGGAAGAGATTGACCTCGCCATAAGAATTGCGGGCGACGACCCCGTTGACAGAGCAAAGGCGAAAAAGAGACTGGAAGAGGCTAACCTCCGTCTTGTCGTCAGCATTGCTAAACGTTACGGCGGAAGAGGCATGCAGTTCTTGGACCTTATTCAGGAGGGTAACCTCGGTCTTATCAAAGCCGTTGAAAAGTTCGACTATACAAAGGGATTTAAATTTTCAACCTACGCTACGTGGTGGATAAGACAGGCTATCACCAGAGCGATAGCCGACCAGGCGAGAACAATTCGTATTCCTGTTCACATGGTAGAGACTATTAATAAGGTTAAAAAGACGAACAGTCTGCTTCTTCACAAAAACGGCAGAGACCCCACCGCGGAGGAGATTGCCGCTGAGCTCGGTATGTCAAACGAAAAGGTCAGAGAGATTCTTAGAGTTGCTCAGGAGCCCGTTTCGCTCGAAACCCCGATAGGCGAGGAGGAGGACAGCCACCTGGGCGACTTTATCCCTGATGACGACGCGCTCGCTCCGGCAGACGCAGCTTCGCAGTCGCTCTTGAAAGAGGCTCTTAACTCCGTTCTCTCTACGCTCACTCCGAGAGAGGCTAAGGTTCTTACGCTTCGTTTCGGTCTCGAGGACGGTCATCCGAGAACATTGGAGGACGTCGGTCTCGAATTCAACGTTACGAGAGAGCGTATACGTCAGATAGAGGCGAAGGCTTTAAGAAAACTCCGTCATCCGCAGAGAAGCAAAAAATTAAGAGACTTTCTCGATTAATTATACAACATGTGTTGTATATTATACATAATTGATGTCATTTAACGGTAATTGTAATCAAAAATTAATAAATTTTGATTATTTCGGTGTTGACAAATTGGTTGGAATGATATACAATATCAATTGTGAAAAACGTATAGTTTTTTCAATTCCTTTTCATTTTATTTTCTCTTCCCCGACGAAGCTCCGTAGTTTTCTGCGGAGCTTCGTTACCTTTTTATTCGTTGATTTCTATAACGTCAATGCCGACCGAAAAGGTAGATTTTTCGACATGATGTCGGTAAGATACAAAAACAGCCGGGATAAACGTGACTTTGATTTTCTCGTTTATCTCGGCTTTATTTTATTTAATTTTAATTTCGTTTTGCTTTGCATTCGTCGATAAGAGCCATGAAAGCCTTGACTATATGCGACGCGGCAGTTTTGCCTGTGGAGACGAGTTCCTCGTAGTGGAGAGGAGCAACGAATCCGCCCCAGTCGTTGTCGGGTACGATGTAACCTATTTCGTCGTTGCACAGTCCGACGGCGAACATGTAACCGTCGGTCAGTGAGTTCATGCTCGGAAGAGTCCATTCCTCGTGATTATAGGACTCTTCCTTCGAATAGCATTCGCCCAGCAGAAGCTCGGGAGCCGCCTCGCCCGGGAGCAGGGCTATTCTGTACTCGCTTCCTAATTCGACATAGCCTATTTCAGTTATGAATCCCATGTCCGAACTGTTGGGAACGGTGACTATATTATGATTGACGAGATGGGATTTTCCGAGCGCGAGGAAAAGCTTGTTTGTAACGGGAATATAGAATTCCTTAATTCCTACGTTTATAAACGGCTCGATTTTTTTATATGAATCTTCGCCGATTGATTCTACGAATCTGCCGATAACTCTGCCGTACTCCTGTATACCCTCGAAATGGTCAAGCCCCTCGGGGATGTTTGCCCCGCGCTCCGTGGCTATCGCAAGCTCCGCGCCCTGGAAAAACAGCGCATTATTTCCCGTTTCCTCAAGCTGTGAGCATATGTACAGCGGAAAGTCGGAGCTTACCGAGCAGTTCGAATAGCCCACGCACGTCGGGTGCGCCGCCATGAAAACGGCTTTTGTCGGCGCGGTGCCGTCGGACGGGATAAACCGCATTACGTTGATATCTTTTAAATAAACGTCGGGCGGACGCTTGTCTCGTATGAATTTTCCGCCGTCGACGGTTGCAATCGAGAGTTCGCCGTCTTTCATATCGAGGACGGCTTTTTTGATGGTTTCGGCGGTTTTTTCTTTTAATTCGCCCATGAAACGCGCGTTTTTGCCTGATTTGAAGTTATATGTTTTCTTTATCGTTTCGATTATGTTGTTTTTAAGCGAACCGACAATATCGCCCCAGATTCCGAGCGTGTCGAGTCCCGAATGGCAGTGAGTTGCCGAAACATTAATAGATTTTATATTGTTTTCCTTTGCGAAATCCTCGAGCAGAAAACGGATGTCGCGTATGTCATGATTCGAAATGCCTACGCAGTCGACGACTGCAAAAACGGTTATTCCTCTGCCTGAACAGTCGTCGAGCGCGACGGCTCTTACAAATAAATCGTCGAGAACGCCGTCGGCTCTGTGGGGAGGGTACGCAAGGTATCCGGCTATATAAAATTCGTCGTTCGTAACGTCATACGGGAGAATGCTCTCTTTCGAAAATCCCAATCTCCACTTCGCGCCGTCTGCGGGGGATGTTAAGAATTTTTCGTCGCCCGCATAGAAATTTTTACTCTCGTAATCTATTAAGTCGGGCCTGCCGACATCGGGCAGAACGGCGGCGAGACCGCCGGTTACCGCATTAATCGCACAGTCCGCGAGGTCATAAAGTTTGCGTTTGTTTTTATCCTCTTTTAAAGCTATGCGGATTTTCTCCGCCGCAACGGCTCCGCCTGCCGCCGCGGCAGTCAGCGCGGAAAGCGAAAACAGAGCTTTCGTTTTCTTCTTCATCTGTCAGTCTCCTTGTCTTTGATAATTCTGAATTCGGATATCATAACTCCGACTTCAGGTTCATGGATGCTAATGTCTGCGCATCCGTTTATGAGCATTGAATTTTTGATTTTATAAGAATGCGTTTCAAATCCAGGAGCGGAGTACATTTTGTCGTACTTTTCGTCTCTTTTTCCGCCGTACTGTTTTCCGTCGTAAAGAGTCTGTCCGTTTACGGTGATTTTGAAATGTTCAACTTCATCCCTGTATCTCGGTTTTATATTTAATATGAGTTTGTAATCGCACTTAGAATTAAGCCCTCCGACTTTACAGTCAAAATAATAATGGTCGTAAACTTTGAGCATGCACGTTGGGATAGTGCCGTTGTTTTTGCCGGGATTGTCGCCCTGAAAATCCATGTAAAAATCGGGTTTCTGCCTTACGCCCAATACGTCGAAGCCGTGCAGAGCAAAAGAAAAATAGTATTCGTCGTCGCCTACTTTATTTCTGTTAAGAAGTTCCGAAATGAATTCACCGCGTTCCGGTGCAGGGAGATTTTCGGCGTAATCAAGGCGGTTTAAAATATATAGTCTGTCGGTTACGGGGTTGTCGATTGTATCAAGAACCGCTCCGCGCTCCCAGCCCGAGGCAAAATAGTTTTCAACGTCAAGCTGTAGTCCTATCATTTTAAATAACATTTCAGCGTGAGACGAGATATCGTTTCTTAAATTTTTATAATCCGAATCGAAATCGGTGCTGAGAATTTCCCGTGCTCTTAATATATCGCCGTATTTTAAACTGTCTTTTGCTTTTTTTATAAGAGAATTTTCAAAAATCATGCGTTTTCTTACGACAAGGTCGCATTCTGCCCTGAACAGAAGAATCAGAAAACGCCAGTTGTTTAAAAGAACGGGATTTTTCTTTAATTCGGATGTGAAAATCAGATATGTGTATTCTATTCCCGCGTTCGTATCGGGCGAGCCCTCCCAGTTATATTCGAGATTTAAAATACCGTCGGCAATTTTGTTTTCATCCGCTTCAAATATAAACAGACGCGCGTAGTCGAGGATTATATCTCGTATATTTTCCTCGCCGTAAAAGTCGAGATATGACCATACGAATTTATTGACGTCGTCGGTGACGCCCTCGGAATAGCTTACGCTTCCTATTACGTAGGGCGACGTCAGCTTGTGAAGCGACGCGTATTCCCGCGGTCTCGGATTTACGGACTCACGGCTTAATGTCGATGCGAGCGCGTAATGCCAGTCGTCTCTGAAAACATGGACGGGGTATTCGCACCGAACGTTGTGCGTGATGTCGGGATAAAGGCGTATCGGGTACTTCGCGGGGAGCTTTTTTCTCAAAATGTCAAGGTCGAACGCCCTGTTCGGACCTGTTATAACGCCGTCTATATTTTCGGGCAGTTTATTCATTTCGCCGATAAATTTTTCGCCCCAGTTCTCAATATCCGGAGTCTGCGCACTCGGCCATAGTTCCGCATTCGGGTGAATTTTTTTAAGCTTAGCCCCGAGTTTATCTGCTCTTTTAACGAATTCGTCGCCGTCAAAGCATCCGGGATCCCCTCCGGGCGGAAAAATAACGTCGAGCCGGGGCATGATTTCAAACGTATGCTCCCGCGAGGAATAGTATTCGTCCTCGTCCGAATTGTCGTTCGGGTACCATACGGACACGTCCATGTCGATTTTATCGGCAAGACATGACGCGTTTTTTAAGAATTCGTCCTGCTTATATTTCATAAGAGGATTGTAATTTTCCTCTTTGTCCTCAAAATGCGTGTGCTCCATTGTGTTGCATCCGAAGAACATCAGCTCTTTAAAATAATTAAAATACGTATCGTAATCCCATGCGTCGTATGTGTTCGGCGTATCGCGGTAGCCGAGCTGATGTCCGCGTATTTTTTTAATAGGCGTATATGAGCCGTAAATATCCTCGGTAAGCATAATTTCGCCGCCGGCAATTTTTATTTTTCTGAGAAAATGTCCCATTGCGAACATGAATCCGCGTATTCCGTATGCGGTGAACGTTATTTCGTCCTCTGTTTTCGATATTTTATAAGAATCCCTGCCGGCATTGTTGTCCGAGACGAATTTAAAGGAGTATTTACACTTTGCGTTTCTCTTTTCGATTTCGCTTTTTAAAATGTCGGAAGCCTTTGTTTCGTCGGGCGTAACGGCGGATATTGTATTCGTATTTTCCATATATGAAACTCCGTAGAATAATTTTTATATATTTTATCATAGAATCTATGGCATAATCAACAAAAAAACGAAAGAATGATAAAAAAGACTTGAATTTATTTTCATCCGACGTTATAATAAATAAAAACAATAATGTATAAAGGAGTAAGATAAAATGGATTACGGTAATATAAACTGGAAAGACCTCTCTTGGGCTAAACTCAAGATTTTCTCTTTCATCAGAATCATCGAGGCTATTTTAAAGCTTCTCGGTATCAACGGCATCTTCGGTAAAGAGGACGAGACAGAATAATTTCTGTTTAATTTAGTGTTTATTCCTTTCTGGTTTTAAATAGGATGCGTGCAAAATTTCAAAGCCCGAGTCATTTTTGATTCGGGCTTTGAAATGTTTTTATTTGGATTTTTTCTTTTAATAAAATCGTAAAAATTTTTATTTACTATTTATTATTTAAAATTTATATGGTAATATATATAAGCAAAAGTTTGTCAGAGGTAAAATATATGTTTGTAGATAAAGCTAAAATTAAAATCAAGGCAGGAAACGGCGGGAACGGAGCCGTCGCTTTTCACCGTGAAAAGTACGTCGCCTCCGGCGGTCCCGACGGCGGGGACGGAGGCAAGGGCGGAGACGTCGTTTTTGAGGTAGATACGAATTTGTCTACGCTTTCGGATTTTCGCTATAAAAGAAAGTACACGGCTCAGAGCGGTATGCCCGGACAGGGCGGTCACCGTAACGGCAAAAAGGGCGAGGATTTAATAATTAAAGTCCCTAAGGGTACAATAATAAGAGAAGAGGAGAGCGGAGCCGTTCTTGCGGACATGTCCGACTCCGAACGCTTTGTTGCCGCAAAGGGCGGTAAGGGCGGATGGGGCAACAGCCATTTTGCGACTCCGACGAGACAGACTCCGCGTTTTGCAAAGGACGGAGTCCCCGGCGAGGAATGGGACGTTACGCTCGAATTGAAACTTCTTGCTGATATCGGACTCTTAGGTTTTCCCAATGTCGGAAAATCGACGCTCATTTCCGTTGTCAGCGAGGCAAAACCCATTATCGCTGACTATCATTTCACGACTCTTACTCCCGTTTTAGGCGTTGTCAGAATGGGTCCCGAGAGCAGTTTTGTTATGGCTGATATTCCCGGTCTTATCGAGGGCGCGGGCGAGGGCGCGGGACTCGGACATGAGTTCTTACGACACGTTGAGAGATGCCGTATGCTCATACACGTAGTCGACGTATCCGGAAGCGAGGGCAGAGACCCTGTTGAGGATTTCGAAACGATAAACAAGGAGCTTGCTGTATTTAATCCCGAACTTGTCAAGTGTCCGCAGATAGTCGCGGGCAATAAAATCGACATGGCGTCGGACGAGCAGAGGGAGAGTTTCAGAAAATATATCGAGGATAAGGGACTTCAGTATTTCGAGATATGCGCGCCGATTTTAGAGGGCACAAAGGAACTTATAAATGCGGCGGCTGCCATGCTTGCAACTCTTCCGCCGATAAAGCGTTACGAGACCGAGAGCGTTCCGATGGAAACGCTTGCAAAGAAAAAGTCAGGCGGATATAAGATAAACGTTATCGACGGCACATACTACGTCGAGGCGGAATGGCTTCTTAAAATACTTAATAAGACCGACCCCGACGATTACGAATCGTTACAGTATTTCCAGAAGGTATTGGAGACGAGCGGAATTCTTGCCTCCCTTCGTTCGCGCGGAATACAGGACGGCGACACCGTAAATATTTACGATATGGAGTTCGAATATGTACCCTGATAACATTAATTCGGACGCGGATATGATAAGTATTTCCGACAGCGTGAAAATTTCGGAGATACCCGTTTTGAATCTCGCATTTTTCGGCGACGCGGTATATTCGCTTATGATAAGGGAAATGCTCGTGAGCAGAAACGATATTGCGCCGTCGAGTATTCATTTCGAATCAACGAAATACGTAAGCGCGGTTTTTCAGTCCGAGCTTGCCGGAAAAATACTCGATATTCTCGACGAAAAGGAGCTTGCGGTTTTTAAACGCGGACGCAACGCGCACACCTCGCATACCCCCAAAAACGCGAGTGAGGCGCAGTATCACAGGGCGACGGGACTCGAAACACTGTTCGGATATCTGTATATTAATAAGAATTTCGGAAGGCTCAAAGAGCTGTTTTCATATATTTACGAAATGTGAATCGGTGAAAGGATTATCTATGAAAAAAAAGGAAAGCAGTAATTTTATCGGCGACTTAAAACGCGATTTTCCGCCGAAAACGGTGGCTCTTGATCTGCTGTGCTATATAGTCGGCGGATTCTGCTATGCGGCGGCGGTAAATATATTTAATTCTCCCAACAGCATTGCGCAGGGCGGAGCGACGGGTATCGCGATTCTTATAAACTACATTTTTCCCGTACTGCCTATCGGTACGATTTTATTTTTAATAAATATCCCGCTGTTTATCGCCTCGTTTATAAAATACGGTAAGAATTTTATAATGAAAACGTTTACCGCAACTCTGATACTTTCGGCGATAATTGATATTCAGGAGATTGTTATTTCGAAATACAACCTGATTTATACGGGCGACAGGCTTCTTGCCGCGCTGTTCGGCGGCGCGCTGTGCGGTCTCGGACTCGGTATGGTTTTCTCACGCGGAGCCACGACGGGAGGTACGGATATTCTCGGTAAATTGATAAAATCCGCTCTTCCGTATGTCCCGATGGGCAGGCTTATCATGATAATGGATCTGTGCGTTGTTTGTTTGGCGGGTATCGTTTATAAAAGCATTGAGAGTATGCTGTATGCCGTTATAGTATTCTTTGTCAGCGGTCGTACGCT
>DJEG01000021.1 GCA_002431305.1 Ruminococcaceae bacterium UBA5904
ATGTATTTCATTCAGGTTCTTATATCCATTTAACTAAGGAGCAAATTTACATCAGATTCAAAAGAAAGAACCGCCTTTTATTCAGCGGTTCATTGGCACCCCCTGCGAGAATCGAACTCACAACCAGCCCTTAGGAGGGGCTTATTATATCCATTTAACTAAGGAGGCAAATATCATTATCTGTTTTCACCTCATCAATTCTATCAAACCCGATTAAAAAAGTCAACCCCCGCCGTCAAGAAACCTTTTAATCTCCTGTGCCGAATTATACCCGTCGAAATACATATCGTTAATCGCCGATTTATCCTTAGTCAGCGTATTCATTCCGTGCGTATTTTTCGGCGAGACGATAAGAAGTCTGCCCTCGTCACGAAGCTTTTTTGCAAGGGCGATGCCGTCGTTATATTTCTTTCCGCGTTCGAGAAGTTTTTCACACAGCGCGGGATATTTATTTTTAAGGAGTTTTGACGAGACGTTTTCCATATTAAACGAAACGTCCGCGTCCTCGGGACGGGTCAGAATCAGGACGATTTTATCGCACCCGAGTTTTAACGCGAATTCGATCGGCACCGGATCGCTTATACCGCCGTCGAAATAATATTTCCCGCCGACGGACTGCGGTTTGCAGACTATGGGAATACAGCATGAAGCCTTCAAAACGGCATAATCGTTTCTTATGAGGTCGGATTTTGTGAAATATTCAGCCTCTCCCGTATATGCAGACGTACCTACGGCGTAAAAATTCTTTTCACTTTTAATAGCTGCGTCGTAATCAAGCGGATTTTCACCGTCCGCATTGCTTAATCCGCCGTAAATATAATCAAGTCCGAGATAGGAGCCGTTTTTTATAACATTTGAAAAGCTCATATACTCTTTTCTGAACGCGTACTCATGATAAAAAAGATAGTTTCTTCCGCGCTGTCGCGCTATATATGATATGACGTTTGCACTGCCCGCCGACACGCCTATGCATTCGTCAAAATTTATATCAAGTTCAATGCATCTGTCGAGAACGCCCGCGCCGAACACTCCGCGGATTCCGCCCCCGACATCAATAACCGCTGTTTTCATGCAAAAACACCCCCCGTTTGTCTATTTTATATGAATACATTAATTAAATCAACTCAATTTTAACTTTAAAGCTCATTGACATTCAAATATCAATATGTTAATATAATAAAAAAGATTTTTAAGTCGGTACCGTGATGCCGACAAGGTTACATATATATTTTCCCTGCTTTCAGGGTTCTTTTTGTGTGCCTTATACGCTTTTAAAGCATGAAAGGAGCATATAAATGTCTCACCCCTCGTTTGACAGCCTCAATCAGTTAAAGATGACAGCCGAGCGTTTTATTTCCGACAGGGATTTTGTTTCGTCTTTCGGCGAGTTTGATAATTATGTTGTTTTACCCGGTCTTTGCGATGTACATGTGCATTTCAGAGAGCCGGGTTTTTCTTATAAAGAAACGATCAAATCGGGTTCTCTCGCTGCTGCGGCGGGCGGATATACCGCCGTGTGTACCATGCCTAACTTAAATCCTGTTCCCGACTGTCTTGAAAATTTAAAAATCCAGACAGATATTATAAAGCGTGACGCGGTTATTAATGTGATTCCATACGGCTCCGTTACCGTCGGCGAAATGGGCGAGAAACTTTCCGACATGGATTCGCTTGCACCGTACGTCTGCGCATTTTCGGACGACGGACGGGGCGTTCAGTCGGACGAAATGATGGAACGCGCCATGATAAAGGCGAAGGAATTAAACAAAATAATCGCCGCTCACTGCGAAGTAAATTCACTCTTAAACGGCGGATATATTCATGACGGAAGATATGCAAAGGCTCATTCGCACCGCGGGATTTTCTCCGAAAGCGAGTACAGACAGATAGACCGCGACTTAAACCTCGCGGCAAAAACAGGGTGCAAATATCACGTCTGCCACATCTCCGCAAAGGAAAGCGTTTCACTCATAAGACAGGCAAAAAAAGACGGCGTCGACGTAACATGCGAGACCGCTCCGCATTATCTCGTACTCTGCGAGGATGATTTGCAGGAGAACGCAAGGTATAAAATGAATCCGCCTCTTCGTTCGAGGGAGGATAAAGAAGCTCTTATCGAGGGACTTCTCGACGGCACGATCGATATGATATCGACCGACCACGCGCCGCATTCGAAAGAGGAAAAATCAAAAGGTCTCGAAAAAAGCCTGATGGGCGTCGTCGGACTCGAAACAGCATTCCCCGTAATGTATACGAATTTCGTTAAAAACGGAATAATAACGCTCGAACGTCTTGCCGAGCTTATGAGTTACAATGCAAGAGAGCGTTTTTCGATAACTTCCGATACGGGATTCGCCGTATTCAATATTTCCGACGAATTCACCGTAAATCCGGATAACTTCTATTCAATGGGAAGAGCCACGCCGTTCGAAGGCGCAAAGCTTTACGGAAAACATCTTTTAACCGTTTATAATAACAATATAATTCTGAAAGGACAGCTATGAAACAGGTACTTTTAACCGTCGAAAAGAACGAAAAAATTGCTTTGAACACATTTAAAATGATTCTCTCGGGCGATGTCGGCGAGATTGCCAAACCGGGACAATTCGTAAATATAAAGCTCGACGGCTTTTATTTAAGACGTCCGATATCCGTCTGCGATAAAACGGACAACACGCTTACGATTATTTATAAAACCGTCGGAGAGGGCACGAAAGTGATGAGCGAACTTGAAAACGGCGCGGTTCTCGACGTGCTGACGGGGCTTGGCAACGGATATAACACAGAAAAAAGCGGACATAATCCCGTTCTGCTCGGCGGCGGAGCGGGTGTTCCCCCGATGTATTTATTATGTAAAAAACTCGTTTCCGAGGGTAAAAAACCGAGCGTTATTCTCGGATACAATACAAAAGACGAAGTTTTTTATAAAGACGAATTTGAATCATTAGGCGTTAAAACCTACATAACGACAGCCGACGGCTCGTCCGGTATTAAAGGATTCGTAACCGACGCGCTTAAAAATATTGATTATTCATACTTCTACACGTGCGGTCCCGAGCCTATGTTCAGAGCGGTTGCAAAGAGCGTTAAAACTGCGGGACAGTACAGCTTCGAGGAACGTATGGGATGCGGATTCGGCGCATGCATGGGATGTTCATGCAAAACGCTCACGGGAAACAAACGAATCTGCAAGGACGGCCCCGTCATGGAAAGCGAGGAGATAATATGGGACGACTGAACGTAAATTTATGCGGAATCGAGCTTGACAATCCGATAATTCCGGCTTCGGGAACGTTCGGATTCGGATATGAATTTGCAGAGCTTTACGATATAAACATGCTCGGAACATTCTCGTTTAAAGGGACGACGAAAGAACCGCGTTTCGGAAATCCTACTCCGAGAATCGCGGAATGTTCGTCGGGCATGCTCAACGCGGTGGGACTTCAGAACCCGGGAGTCGATAAGGTTATAAGCGAGGAACTGCCGAAGCTTAAAAAGTGTTTTCATAAAAAAGTCATGGCGAACGTCAGCGGATTTTCCGTCGATGACTATGTATACACTGTAAAAAGACTCGACGGCGAGGACGTGATAGGCTGGTTCGAAATAAACATCAGCTGTCCGAATGTTCACGGGGGCGGTATGAGCTTCGGCACAGACCCGAAATCGGCGGAACTCGTCACCAAAGCCGTAAGAGAAGCGACGGATAAACCGATTATAATAAAGCTGTCGCCGAACGTCACGGATATAGTCTCGATTGCAAAAGCGTGCGAGAACGCGGGCGCGGACGGCATCAGCCTCATAAATACGTTACTGGGCATGCGTATAAATTTAAAGACGAGGAAACCGCTTCTCGC
>DJEG01000025.1 GCA_002431305.1 Ruminococcaceae bacterium UBA5904
GTTTGTCTTTTTTACGATAGAAGGGCTTTTAAATGAAAATTTTACCTAAACTTGCATCAGCCGTTTTACTCTCAGCCGCCGTCGTTTCTTCAGCTTCGGTTTTGGGATATGCCGACAGTGAAATTAAATACGGTTTTTCAAACGACAGCGCGTTTCTTACAGTTGACGGAGAAAATGTTTCATACCTCGAAAGCGAATATTATAAGGCATACGCCGATAAATTCGGCAGTCATTTCGTTAAACTCGCGGAAAAGACAGACGGGGCTAAAATCTCATCCGAATTTCGGGATAATATAAGAAAATGGGAAACGGGCTATATTACAGTCGTGTTTAATTCGTTTACCGATGAAGTTCAGAAAAAATACGAAGGCTTTATTATTGCGCCGTGCAAATCTGTTTCCGCCTCTATGCTTAAAATTAAACCGTCGGATCTTGACGCAATTCTCAATGACGAGAACGTAAAGGCAGTATTTCCGTCATTTGCAAGCGCGTCCGACGACGGCAGCGATCGCGTGACCACGGATGAGTTCAGTTTTAATTACGCTCCGACCGCTTCCGACGCGAGAAAAATTCTGCGCTACACTGCAAAACTCGACTCCGCCCCCGAAAACATGGCTGAAGGTAAAAAATTCTTTATTTTATCCGACACCGATCTTGACATGAAGATTACGGCAAAGGACGCGAGAACCGCGCTCAGAATATCGGCAAAACTCGAAACGGGCAAAAAATACGAAAAACCCCATAACGCATTAGCGTTTTGGGAGGATAAATTTGATTTCTGATTAATAAATCATTTACGACGTAAAGACAACAGAGTTTTTATTATTTCAAAAAACAACAGCCAAGGCTTCGGATTGAATCACCGAAGCCTTGGTTTTTTTATATGAATAGATTCTGTTTCCCAAAATCAATATTTTTTTAATTTTGGGAAACAGGAGACATATTCTGACAATCAAAAAAGATGTAACCCTTAATTTTAAAAGTTACATCTTTTTAATTTCGTCCAATTTATTAACATCCGCGTTATTTACCTGCGCCGGCTATTTTGCCGTCGTTCTTCTGTTCGAGTACGCAGAGCGCGTTATACAAAAACTCGTTATACGGAGTCGGCACGCCGGTCTCTTTGCCGAATCTTATCATGGCTCCCGAAAGCATATCCTTTTCCGTATGTCTGCCGGCGAGAATATCCTGGTGCATGGAAGTTTTGCTCTCAGGCGGAAATTTCTTTAAAAATTCAAGGTGTTTTACGGCGTAATCGGGATCAAGGTCGATTCCCTTTTTCTTTGCGACCTCGATAACCTCTCTCGCCGTATTGACTCTCAAATCGTTTGCCTCTTTCGACGACCACCACGCGCCGAACGGAATGCCGAGAACCGCCGTAACCTGATTCTCGCTTACATTGCAGATGAATTTCTCCCACTCCGCTTTTATCATGTCGGGCTGAATTTTATAAGTTACGCCCGCTTTTTCGAAAAGAGCGCGCACGGCTTTTACGTTCTCACTTAAATTATCGAAATCGTTTTTAACGTCTCCGAATTCGACAATAGCTACATTAGGCTCAAAATTTACGACATTATCTTTTTTTACGCTGCTGATTCTGACGAGCGAATATAAAACGTTTTTATCACCGAAAACCGATTTAACAACATCTTCGCTCTCGACTCCGTTAAGCGGAGCCATTATAATCGTGTGCTCATCCACTTGATTTTTGATGTCTTCAAGAGCGTCTTTAAGTCCCGTCATCTTCGTAATAACAATGACGAGATCGGCTTTACCCGAATTATCCTCGGGAGAAACAACGTTAAAATATTCCTGAGTGCCGTTTATTATCAATCCGTCTTTTTTCAGTCTTTCGCCTCTTTCTCCGCCTGCGACAACAGTAATATCCGCAGCCGATTTAAGACGCGACGCAAAAAACGAGCCGATAGCCCCGAGACCTATAATGCTGACTTTCTTTATCTCTTTCATTGTTATATCACCTATTTAATAATAACACTTTTCATCGGCGTTTTCAACAAAACAAATCTTTTCTTTTATACGAAAAATGCATAGACTTTCTAACAAATTTAGTGTAGAATATTTTATATATCACATTCCGGAGGTCATAAAATGAAAAAAACAAAACTTATCGCTCTGTGTCTGGCGGCGATAACTGCATTAACGCCCGTCACGGCTTTCGCGGCGGCAGCCGAGGATGCCGAGACGGATTCCGATACCGCGGTTTCGCTCGACTACACTCTCGATTCCCCCTATAAGAATGTTGACTGGGATACATACAAGTCATACAAAACGAATCTTCATACACATTCATCAGTAAGCGACGGAAGCGAAACTTACAGAAACATGATTCAGGCGGCATACGACCAGGATTTCGACATTCTCGCTTTCTCCGAGCACGGAATAACAGGTAAGGCATGGGATGAGCAGCCGTTTATCCGTCCGCTGTACCTTTATCAGATCGCAGCCGGTTACGACCGTAAACCGCTGACAAGCGAAGAGTTCGAGGCTATACAGAACGGTTCCGCTCCTCTTTCGTCCACGGGCGAAGCAAGAGGCAAGGGCATGTTCTGCGTTACGGGCGCGAACGAGCTTAACGCAGTTACTCTCACAAAGAGCCACGTAAACGGATATTTTCTTCCCGAAACTGTCGGAAACATGGACTGGGGATTTGAAAACGGATATGACTACGCGCTTTCTCTGGTAGAAAAGCACGGCGGACTTTCACACATCAACCATCCCGGCGACTGGCTTTCGTACGGCGATGACGAATCCGCTGTTTCAAAACCCGAAAACGTCGCATTCTTCGCCGATTACATTCTTCGTTATAACTCATGTCTCGGAGTTGAGGCTGTAAACGGATTTACTTCCCTTACCCGCTACGACAGAGTTCTCTGGGACAATCTCCTTATGTACTGCCTCCCCTACGGCAAGAACGTATACGGCTTTGCCGGCTCGGACGCTCATGACAAAGGCAGACTCAACTCCTGCTGGGAGTACTTCATGCTCGACGAAGTATCTATGGAGTCTATACGCGAATGTATGGAAAACGGCGCATTCTTCGGTGCAACGCATACGGTTATCTCGAATTCGAAGATAGGTCCCGAACAGGACGTACACGCTCCCGACGGAATTATGCAGCCCGTCGCAGAGGTTCACTCGTTTATTGCAGACGGTCATAAGATTACATTAAACGTTTCAAATGCGACTTACGTAAACTGGATTGCAAACGGTGAAGTTATCGAGAGAACGGATTTTGATTCGGATAACGGCGTTGCGGTTCTCGACCTTGATAATTACGATACCGACGGTATGCTCTATGTAAGAGCCGAAATCTACAACGAAAACGGCATGGTATTCTCACAGCCCGTTGTCCTCGACAGAGGAACAGAACCCGCTGTTTACACAACGCCTACCGGATTCAAAGCAACAATGCATAAAATCGGCTTCGCACTCAAGAGCACAAGGATATTCGCTCTGTTCCAGATAATTTTCAGAGAAATCAAAAAGGCTGTAAACAAATAAAACCGAATAAATAATAAAAAGCACGAACGAAAATTCAAGTTCGTGCTTTTATTTGAACTTTTTAGTACAAATACCCCCCCGGTTTAACGTGGGGTGGATAAAAAAACAATTCATTCTGCGCCTTTTTAAGATGGCAGCCACAGGTAACAGCAATAAATGTACATAGCACCTCACCGAAATTTGAACAAATTGAAAAAAGTTTTTTTATAAAATAAAAAAATAAAACTATTATTCACATTTATACGAATATATTATTGAAAAATCAAGATGTGCAGTATCCCTTTCTATAATTTAAAGGCGTAATCATAAAAAATCAATAGTAATAAAGCGTAGATATGTGCAGATGATTTAAAATTAAGTTTAACTTGTCAAAACTATTTTATCCTGTAATACGAATATAATTATGAGGTCAGAAGTGGAAAACGAAAGTAAATTAATTAAAAAAATACAAAAGCATTACGACAGACAGGCGGCGGATGTGCTGATTTCTGCCTATTACGAAGAAATATATGCTTTAATAAAAATATATCTGTCAATACCGAAAAATGGTTTTTGCACGCAGACGGAGCTTTTTCATCGGAGAGCTTCGTGATAAAGGTTTTGATTATCTGGGGAATTATCAGTGTTATCGGAATTGCTGTTTCAAACGTTGTTTTCAGAAGGAGGGACATATAGAAATGAGATTGATAATAAATGAGTTGAAAAAAATATTCAAACCGCAATCTCTGCTTATAGCAGTTCTCATATTCCTTTTTCTGTGCCTTGTTTTTCCCGGAACTCTTCGGGAAGATATATCATTAACCGTTAAATTTGACTCTGAAAATTATCCCGAACAAATACCGCTTGATGTTTCCGTTTATTCTGTGGAACTGAAGTTTAACGATATGCTGTTGAAAAAATACGGGAATTCAATTGATTCGACGAAATTGCCTCTTGTTAAAAATCAATTGGAAACATTTGCAGAGCAACTCAAGACAGCATCTCAAAATGACAAGATTTTAAATCGTAACGGAATTGTGCTAAGCGATGAGCTGTTTTTTTACTCGATTTATGAATCACAAAATGCACATGAAATATCAGAAATGGATCAGCAATATATTTGGGAGTGTACGAACGGTGTAAGGCAGCTTGAAAATACGGATTATCCCATTTATTTTGCGGGAGCACTTAAAAATATCGTTGAATATATGGAAAATCAAAGCGGAAGCGGTACGGCAGTCTATCATGTGCTCAGCAATGCTGTTGTTTCAGGAATAATAACAGATCTTCAAATCATTTCATGGGCTACGGCATCCGCACTTTTCCTTGTCGTACCTTATATGGTAGAAGAAAACAGAAGCAAAATTGAATTATTTGAGTACACATCCAGGGTGGGTCGAAAGTCTTATTTTAATAAGATAGCTGCCATTATCATTTCTTTGATTTGTACCATTGGAATGGGAGCAGGTTGTTCCGCTTTGATTTTTGCCAAGTGGAATTTGTCACGGTATTATCACAGCAATATAAGCACACTGCTATATAGAGATAAAAGTATTGGTTATTCCGATTTTTTGAGAAGATGTTACTCCGAATGCTCACTGATTCAGATTTATTGTTTCCTCTTGATTGGACTGTTGATATGCGGCATTTTGATTGTTTCTTTAGCTGCCGTAGTGTCATACCGTTTTGATAACATTGTTTCCGCCTTTGCTGTTAATTTACTGTTCATGGCAGTTCCGATACTGTTTTTCAGTCGTTATATATCTTATGGATTATCACTTGACGGTGGAATACTCATAACAAAATTTGAACCGATTTTTGTTACTTTTCTTATTTTTGCTGTTGTGACCGCTATGATTTTGTTCGATGCAAAGCGAAAGAAATCTGTCGAGGTATAATATTACAGTTTGTATAAAAGGGATTGGTGATATCCGATGGTTTATTTAAATTAGAAAATACATATTTATAAAAAATATTAAAAAGTCAAAGAAATGAGGATTAATATTATGAAATTAAAAGCAAAAAAGATTTTTACGGTTCTTATTGCTATGATTATGCTTTTCTCGTGTACTTCCTACTCTTTTGCTGCAACTACAGAAACTATTGGTTATAAAACAAATGCCTCCGGCGAGACTTACGGAAAACTATCACAAGCAATTCAATAAAAGTATAAATGATTATTGGACACATCAAACTAATAATTCTCCAAATGTAACGTCAGGTTAACATTATATTTACCGTTATACATCTTTTTGTAGGTAAATGACATCAGAGTCGTCTCCGATAAGGAGGCGACTCAGTCTGTAGAAAAACCATAAATCTCACTAAATCTCATGCGAAATTTAGGGTTTTTCTACAGACTGAACCACCCGTTTAACGGGTGGTTATGATTTATTCAAATCTTTATGCCTTTTTGATTATTCTTCCGACCGCGCAGGAAACAAAAAATCCCGCTATATCCGCCGCGACTACCGTTGCTCCGACAGGCGTTGAAGCCGAAACCGATATAAGAATTCCCGTAAGCGAGCATATAACCGAAAATACGGCGGAGGCGATAACTACGGATTTAAAGCTTCTGAACATCCGCATTGCAGACAGCGCGGGGAAAATTATCAGAGCAGAGATAAGAAGCGAGCCGACGAGATTCATTGCAAGAACTATTATGACCGCCGACGAAACGGCTATCATAATGTTATAAAGTCTCGTTTTTATTCCCGCAGAACGCGCGAAGTCTTCGTCAAACGTAACGGCGAATATTTTATTGTAAAACAATACAAAAAGTATCAGTACTCCAATCGACATTACAGCGCAGACGATAACGTCCGTTTTTGTAAGCGTCAGAATCGAAGACGAGCCGAACAGCGTAGAACAGACGTCGCCCGAAACATTCGAAGTTGACGGAAAAATATTCATCAGCAGATATCCGACAGCAAGCGCACCGACCGATATCATGGCTACAGCCGCGTCGCCTTTTATTTTTGCGTTTTTGCCCGCCGACAGCATGAGCACCGCACTGACAACCGTTATTATCAAAGTTAACGGCATGTTATTGCTAAGCCCCATGACGCCCGCAACGGCCATGGCACCGAACGCCACATGGGAAAGTCCGTCGCCGATAAACGAAAAACGTTTAAGCACGAGCGACACGCCGAGCACCGACGAACAAAGCGAAATTAGCGCGCCCGTTATCAGCGCGTATCTTACGAACGGATAGGCAAGATATTCCGATAAATTCGAAAAGAAAGAAGCCATATCAGTATTCTCCCCTTTCCTTATTATTAAAGAAATAATCGTCCCGCGGTAAGAAAGTCACCTGTTTTCCGATATGAAGAACGTGCTTTGCATACCGCATTGCCGAGGAAATATCGTGAGTTACCATCAGAATAGTAACGCCGTCGTCTCTGTTTAATTTTTCTATTATTGAATACATAATCTCCGTCGATTCCGGGTCAAGTCCCGCGGCGGGTTCGTCGAGCAGGAGCATGTCGTCCGCGGCGCACAGTGCGCGCGAGAGCAGAACTCTCTGCTGCTGACCGCCCGACAGCTCGCGGTAGCTTCTCTTTGAAAGATTTAAAATCCCCGTTTTCTTCATTGCGCACTCCGCGGATTCCTTATCCCTCTTAGAATAGAACAGTCCGCCCTTTCCCTGACATCCCGACAGGACTATCTCGCCGACGGTCGCGGGAAAATCGCGCTGAACTTCAGTTTGCTGGGGAAGATAACCTATGCCGTTCTTTTTGCGGTTTTTAAATTCTATACTGCCTGATACCGGTTCGAGCAGTCCGAGCAATGTTTTTACGAACGTGCTTTTACCCGAACCGTTTTCGCCGAGAATACAGATATAGTCCCCTTTTTCTATTGTAAAATCTATTCCTCCCGCAACGGTTTTCGAATCATATCCGACCGAAAGATCACGGCAAATACATTGTACCATTTTATTTTTCCTCCGAATTTAAAGCCTCAGAAAGAGTTTTTAAATTATTTTTCATAACCGACAAATACGTTTTTCCGCTGTCGATATCGCTTTTTGATATTGTCTGCATGGAATCAAGAGTCAGAATTTTAATATCTTTTTTCTCCATGCACGAGGCGACGGTACGCGCAAGTTTTTTATCGGAGCCGTCGGCTGTTATAAGACAATCCGTTTTCACTTCTTCCGCCTTATTTATAAGGAACGAAACCGTCTTAAAGCTCGCGTCCGTTTCAGACGTACAGCCCGAAAACGCCGCATAGTATTTTATGGAAAATTCATTCGTAAGATATCGAAACGGAAACCTGTCGCAGACTATCAGCGTATCTGTTTTCGAATTATTCACAACCCAGCGGTATTCGTCTTCCAGCGCCGAGAGCTGTTTAATATACTCCTTCGCATTGTTATAATAAACACCCGAGTTGTCAGGGTCGATTAATGCGAGTTTTTCGGCTATAATATCCGTAAAAATCTCCGCATTTTTCAATGACAGCCAGACATGCTCGTCGTTCTCGGTTTCGCCCGCCTCTTCATGTGAATGAGAATGTTTATCCTCGATTCCGGGAAGCTCCTCCTCCGTAAGAAGATAATTTTTAAGCGCGTCCGTTACGGATAAGCCCTCTGTTTTTGCCGAAGAATCGTTCTCCAATGCCTTCTGCGCCCATTCATCACTCTCACCGCCGATAAATATAAACAAATCGGATTTTGTAATTTTCAGTATATCGGCAGCCGACGGCTGATACGAATGCATATCCGTTCCCGAATCTATAAGCAGTCGAACATCAACCCCGTCCGAACCCTGAGAAACCTCGCGCACCCAGTCATACACGGGGAAAACCGAAACGGTTATTATTTTTTTCCCGTCCGTCCCGCCGTCGTCCGCGCCCGGTTTTGCACACGACGAAAAGACGGTCAAAACGCACAGAATCGATATCAAAATTAAAAATAATAATCTTTTTTTCATAGTATTAACGCTTTCTCACGCCTCGGCGCACTTTGAACATACTCCGAAAATTACGGTGTCAGACATATCGATATAGAACCCGTCCTCGTCTGCAACGCGCGAGAGCATAAGCCCCGCAGCCGATGGATTCATATGAAATACCCTTCCGCATATTCTGCACGTCATATGAAAACATCCCGCGCATTTTCCCGCCGCCGTGTACTGATAATAGACCTCGCGGGAACCGTTTTTCGAGCATCTTTTTATAAGACCGTCCGACTCCATGTCGGCAAGATTTCTGTATATCGCGCTGACGCTTATCCCGCATGACGTCAGCTTCTGCGCAATATGCTTAGCCGTCAGCTGTTCGTCAACATGAGACAGAAAAAAATCGGTAAGCATTCGTCTCTGTTTTGTCATATATTTAGACATGTTTTATCATCTCTCAAATTTGCAATTCATTCGCAAATTATTATATCATTCAAATACACACTTGTCAATATGCAAATCATTCGCAAATTGAAAGATATTTAAAAATAGTCACATAATACAAATATGTCGTTTTTTACACTCATGTTCAAATTTATGCTTTACATTCGCGTTTATACATTGTATAATGATAAAAAAAGAACGGAGACAGAAAATGGAGCATAAACACCGCCTGAAAAAACGTGAAAGAACGCACAAGGCGATAATGCACAGCGCGAAGATGCTTTTTGAAAAAAAAGGCATCGGCAATGTCACAATAGATCAGATAAGCGAAAACGCAGACATTTCGCGTTCTACGTTTTTCACGCACTTTACATCGCTTGACGATTTGATGAATCAGATTGCAAACGAAGAAATAGGCGACATTTTAAACGCAACCGACTCCTCGCACAGCATCGGCTCGATTTTCGAAAGGCTTACGTTTGACACGTACCCGTATCCGAATTTAATGATAGATTTGTTCATTCGGAGTATTCTCTACGACGGCAAAAACTCCGTCGCACATATAGACGCGATAATGCGTTCGGAAATAGCCGAATCCGGTTATGACAAGCTTAAAGAGAATTTCTCACCGAAAGATATTTCCGCATTTATTTTAGGATCATATTTCGGACTGATTTTTCAAAAGTTTATAAATAAAGAGGCTTTTGACGATCGGGACGAAACTAACGATAAAATACAGAAATTTATTAATTTTCTGAAAGATCAGGAGGATATTAAACATGAGTAACGGCTACGCTATCAGCAACTGGCAGGATGCTAAAGACATCTATGCCAGACTTAACAACCTTACCTCTCAGCCCATCTACTGTATTTCCGACGACGAGCTCGCAAGAGTTCTCGCCCACTTCGAGACAAAATGCGCTAAGTCAAAGGAAATCACAACCGAGGCTAAGCAGTATATTCCAGGAGGAGTTCAGCACAACCTCGCTTTCAACTTCCCGTTCCCCATCTGTGTAACCAAGGCGGAGGGCGCTTACCTCTACGACAGAGACGGCAACCAGTATATCGACTTCCTTCAGGCGGGCGGTCCCACCATTCTCGGAAGCAACTACAAACCCGTTCAGGAAAAAGTTATCAAGCTCATCAAGGAGTGCGGCCCCGTAACCGGACTTTTCCATGAGGGCGAGCTTCTTCTTGCTAAGGAAATCAATAAGCACATGCCCAACGTAGAGATGTTCCGTATGCTCGGTTCGGGTACCGAATCGGTTATGGCCGCTATCCGCGTTGCGAGAAACGCTACAAAAGCAAAGAGAATCATTAAAGTCGGCGGAGCATACCACGGCTGGTCGGATCAGATGGTTTACGGTCTTAAGATTCCCGGTTCGAGAAGCTTCCTTGAGTCCCACGGTATTCCCAGAAGCTGTTACGGCACCACAGACGAAGTAAGACCAAACGATCTCGACATGCTTGAGACAATGCTCAGAATCAATATGCTCAAGGGCGGTACGGCTGCTGTTATCGTAGAGCCCGTAGGTCCCGAGAGCGGAACCAGACCCATTGATTTTGATTATAACAAGGGCGTACGCAGACTCTGCGACAAGTACGGCGCTCTCATGATATTCGACGAAGTTGTTACCGGATTCCGCGTAGGCTTGGGCGGTGCTCAGGGCTACTTCGGCGTAGTACCCGATCTTACGATCTTCGGCAAAATCGTTGCCGGCGGATATCCCGCGGCAGGCGGCGTAGGCGGTAAGAAAGAATATGTCAGCGGTATGGCGGCAGGCGTAGGCACTATGATGAAGCGCGCTTATGTCGGCGGTACTCTCGCTGCCAACCCGCTTTCATCCTATGCAGGCTACTGCGCTATTCAGGAAATCGAAAAAACCAATGCATGCGAAAAAGCAGGTCTTGCAGGCGACAGACTTACAAGAGGTCTCCAGGAGCTTGTCGACAGATACGCTCTTCCGTTCGTCGTATACAACCAGGGCTCTATCGTTCACCTCGAGTGCACGGGCGCAATGAGCTACGATTTCAGCTCGTTCAACGTTCTTAAATCGGTAGTCCCCATGCTCAAGGCTAAACCCGAAATGCTCAGAAGAAAAGTCGCTATGGAGCAGATGGGCGCGGCATACATGGCACACGGACTTGTTACTCTTGCAGGCAGCCGTCTTTACACCTCTCTTGCAGATACTGACGAAATCATCGACGAAGCTCTTAACAGATTCGAGGATGTTTTCAAGACCGTTACCGTTTGCACGAGAAATCTTGATAAATAAAATTCAATAGTAAATATGCAAAAATCCGTCCCGCGCAAGCGGAACGGATTTTTACTATGTATTTTTAATTGAGCACAAAAGCCCGATTCAATTGAAAAACATTAATCCTCATCCGAATCGGCAGAATCATAACTTTTCTTCGGTGAAATGTCATAAATATGAACCTCACTTCCGACAATCGAGTCAAAGAACAAATCGTCAAGCGGAAGCAGACTTATATTTATCGTTCCGTTATCGTAGTACGAAAACAGCCCCGCATTTTTGCTTCTGAAAAGAGACTGAGGCGGACGCTGATATTCGTCCGAATAATCATTGTCCATCGCCGAATTATAAAGCGCATCGAACAAATCGGTCAATTCGCTGTCCGGGCACGAAGGAAGCATAATTCTGAATGTGCACAGACACATCTGTTTATAAATATTATAATACTCTTCTGTATAATTTTCAGCGTCAAACGTCATTTTCATCTCATATATCGAGCTGTTAGATCTGGGGGTATATAAGGTAAGAGTCGGAGAATCGGGAGACGCACCGTAAGTTTTTAAATCATAGCGGTATGCATCATATCCGAAGTAGGGGGTCTTGTCCTCCTCGCGCTCATCCTCCGACGCAAGGGTAAGAATGCATTTCGGCTCGTTTTCGAGTATCTGATTATAAATAGACGTAAACCGGCTTGCAAACAGCGAGAACGAATATATCCCGTCCGTTGAAACCATCATATTGACATCGGGAATGAAAACCTTACTTTCAAGGTCAAACAGCGTCTGAACCTCACCCTGATTTACAGCGTCGACAGATTTACCGCAGCCGGAAAACGCAGCGGCAAGAGTCAATGCAGACAGGGCTAGAGCTGATATGCGTCTGATTGCGTGATTCATTTTCATTCCTCCGATATTTTACATAAGCAGAAATTTCTTTTACCTATATATAGTATATCAGATTAAAAATAAAATCAAGTGGAAAATATAATGTATAGCAAAAGAAAGTCGAACCCCATAAGCCCAAAAAGCACCGTCTCACGCCTTTGGTACTCTGTACGCCTAAAA
>DJEG01000069.1:0-157 GCA_002431305.1 Ruminococcaceae bacterium UBA5904
CCGAGTTCCTTTATCAGTTTGCCCTGGACGGTACTCTCTCCGCCGGGCAGAATCAAACCGTCGAGACTGTCGTTTATATCGCCTTTCTGCCGTAATTCGACGCTCTGCACGCCGAGACGGGCGAGGACTTTTTCGTGTTCAATGAACGCGCCCTGAA
>DJEG01000069.1:263-838 GCA_002431305.1 Ruminococcaceae bacterium UBA5904
TCGTTGATTCCGACCATTGCCTCGCCGAGATCCTCACTTAATTCGGCTATCATTTTCGCGTCGGTGAAATTCGTTACGGCTTTGACTATCGCGTTGGCTCTCTTTTCGGGATTGCCCGATTTGAATATTCCGGAGCCTACAAAAACGCCCTCAGCGCCCAGCTGCATCATAAGAGCCGCGTCCGCGGGTGTTGCGACTCCGCCAGCCGCAAAATTGACAACGGGCAGTCTTGCATTGTCATGAACGTATTTTACAAGCTCGAACGGAACGGCAAGCTGTTTTGCAGCCTCGAAAAGCTCGTCCTCTCTCATCGAAACAAGGCGCGCGATTTCCGAATTCATCTTTCTCATATGTCTTACCGCCTGAACGACGTCGCCGGTGCCGGGTTCGCCCTTTGTTCTGATCATGGACGCGCCCTCGTTGATTCTTCTCAACGCCTCGCCGAGGTCCTTCGCTCCGCATACGAACGGAACCTTAAAATCACGTTTATTAATATGATAAACGTCGTCCGCCGGGGAGAGAACTTCGCTCTCGTCGATATAATCTATCTCAATCGCTTCGAGAATCTGCGCCTC
>DJEG01000069.1:897-1118 GCA_002431305.1 Ruminococcaceae bacterium UBA5904
GCGAAATGCCCGATTCTGCACTTTGCCATTACGGGAATCGAAACGGCGTTCTGTATGCCCTTTATCATCTTCGGGTCGCTCATTCTCGACACTCCGCCCGCCGCGCGTATGTCTGCGGGGATTCTTTCAAGTGCCATGACCGCGCACGCACCCGCAGATTCGGCAATCTTCGCCTGCTCGGGAGTCGTAACGTCCATTATGACTCCGCCCTTGAGCATCTG
>DJEG01000069.1:1168-1379 GCA_002431305.1 Ruminococcaceae bacterium UBA5904
CCCTTGAGCATCTGCGCGAGCTGTTTGTTAAGTTCGTATCTGTTTTCCATTGTTTTTACCTCCGAAATTGTTTTCTCTTTTGACGGCAGTATAACGCATGCGTGGTTATATTAAAATAGTCAGTTGTGATAATTTTAATATAACCAGCTCATAAACGGAGGCTGTTTTTCTGTAAAAATTTGGATTAGCATGTAGGGGAAGACATTGTCTT
>DJEG01000069.1:1525-11651 GCA_002431305.1 Ruminococcaceae bacterium UBA5904
ACAATGTCTTCCCCTACAAAATATTGTTTATGCTTCAAAAAGGGAACATCAATTAATTATTGTTCATTTCGGACTATTGTTTTATTCACTGAATAATGTTACAATTTTATAAAAAGCAAAAGGGCGGGAATCGTTATGAAAATATTAATTTCCGGCGCGGGAGCCATCGGCGGATGCATCGCGGTTTTATTAAAAAACGCGGGACTTGACGTGCGCATAATGTGTCACAGTGAAAAAACGAAATCTATTATCGAGGAAAAGGGATTTTATCTGCACGGCGCAAAGGGCGAACATCACGCGGATTTTGTGTGTTATCTCGATTCCGCAGTTCCGGATGAAAAATTCGATATTATAATGATTGCGACAAAATACCTTGCGATGAAAGAAGCCGCCGAAAAAACAATCGGGCTTTTAAAGTCCGACGGAGTTATGATAGGTATGCAAAACGGAATCTGCACAGACGAGCTTGCCGAAATCGCGGGCAGAAACAGAACCGTCGGATGTATGATAGGCTTCGGCGCAACGAGAAACGACGTAAACGATGTTACAATGACGAGTCTCGGCGAATTCTATGTCGGAATGGCAGACAATTCGCACCCTCCGATTCTCGACGAGGTCCGCGATACTCTTAATAAGGTTCTGCCGACTAAAACGACCGAAAATATTACGGCAAGACAGTATTCGAAGCTAATAATTAATTCGTGTATAAACGCTGTCGCGGCGATATCGGGGCAGACGCTCGGCGTTATACTCGACGACCCCAGGGCGCGCTCTCTGTTTTTAAAAATCGCGAGAGAGGGCATGTACGTCGCCCGCGCTATGGGGTTAAAGGTTCCGAAATACGGCGCGCTTCTTGATTATAATTTATTAATGCTCGGCGACAATAAAATTTACAACGCAATATGCAAGGGCGTTGTTCTGCTTGTCGGCAAGTCGAAATACGCTTCGGTTAAGCCGTCGACTCTTCAGTCGCTTGAACGCGGAGAAAAGACGGAGATTGATATTTTCAACGGCTATTTTTCACGCATGGGCAAAAAATATAACGTAAAAACGCCCGTAAACGACCTGCTTTACACTATGATTAAGCAAATCGAATCGGGAGACCGTCCTATAACTCCCGACAATTTAGAGGAATTCAGAGGTCTTATTTAAAAATTATACATAAGTTTAGTTTTTTTCTATTGACAACGGGTATTTTATGTGTTAATGTAAAGACGATAGAGGTGCGTTTTGCGAACAGTACTATCGGAATGTTAAGACCGGCCGGGTCGATGTCCGATACGAAAGGCGCGGACGCCGAGGGGACTTCACGGCGCGGAGTCTGCCGGTTTGGCAAAATAAGATTTGTCCGACTGTCGCTTAAACTGCGGAGAGCTATCTGATACCGTTTTACATCTTTTTTATCGGGTATTCGGCGAACCGCATTTACGGTTCGCTTTTTTGTTTGCAATAAAAGCGAGACTATCACATAATTTATATTATTAAGGAGTTATGCGTAATGTCAGAAAATTTTACTAAGAAGAGAGTATTCACAGGCGCGGCGACCGCGCTCATCACCCCGTTCACCGAGGACGGTATTAATTATCCCCAGTTCGAAAAACTTATCAACTGGCAGATAGAAAGCGGAATCGACGCACTCGTTATCTGCGGAACATCGGGCGAATCGTCGACAATGACCGACGACGAACACCGCGACGCTATTCGTTTCGCCGTTAAAACCGCGAATCACAGAGTTCCCATTATTGCAGGTACGGGAAGCAACGATTTGTCCTACGCGCTCGACCTCGTCGACTGCGCGTGCAGTGCCGGAGCGGACGCGGTTCTCTCCGTCACGCCCTACTACAACAAAGCCACGCAGAACGGACTTATTAAAATGTATAACGCGATTGCGGACAGAAGCACCGTTCCCGTAATTTTATATAACGTACCCTCGCGCACGGGCGTAAACATTGAACCCGCAACGTATGAGGCGCTTGCAGAGCATGAAAACATTGTCGGAATTAAAGAGGCAAACGGCAATATGTCAAAAATCGTCGAGACAATGGCGAGAGTTCACGGTAAACTCGATTTATATTCGGGCAATGATGACCAGATAGTTCCGCTCATGGCGTTGGGCGGAGTCGGATGCATTTCCGTTCTGTCGAATCTTCTCCCCGGCGAGACGTCGAAGCTGTGTCATTCATTCCTCGACGGCAACATCGAGACCGCGAGAAACATGCAGTATAAATATCACGACCTTATCGACGCGCTTTTCTGCGAGGTCAACCCCATTCCCGTTAAGGCGGCAATGTCCGCTATGGGCTTCTGCGACAATATTTTAAGACTGCCTCTTACCGAGATGGAGTCTGCGCATGCCGAGAAGCTTTATTCTCTGATGAGAGAACAGGGTATAAACGTCTGAATTTAAGGGGAGAGAGTAATGAAAATGCTTCACGATAATTTAGGAGTAAACGAAAAGGGACATCTTACGATAGCGGGCGTCGACACCGTTGAACTTGCGAAGGAACACGGCACTCCTCTTATCGTATTCGACGAAAATAAATTAAGAGAAAACTGCCGTATTTATAAGGAATCAATGGCTCGTCATTTCGGCTCGAATTCTCTTGCGCTCTATGCCGGCAAGGCGTTCTGCTGTAAGGAGATGTACAGAATCGCAGCCGACGAGGGCGTCGGCGCGGACGTAGTTTCGGGCGGAGAGCTTTACACAGCGGTCAGCGCGGGATTTCCGACCGACAGAGTGTTCTTCCACGGCAACAACAAGACCGACGCAGAGATTGCGTACGCGATTGATAACCGTATCGGTTACTTCGTAGTCGACAACCGCGAGGAGCTCGACGCTATTCAATCCATCGCGCACGAAAAGGGCATAATTCAGAAAATTATTTTAAGAGCCACGCCGGGAATCGACCCGCACACCCACGCGAAAATTTCGACCGGCAAGGTTGACTCGAAATTCGGAACGGCTGTCGAAACCGGACAGATCGAGGCGCTGACCGATTACGCGCTGGAACTTAAAAATATAGATTTAAAGGGCTATCACTGTCATATCGGTTCCCAGGTTTTCGACATTGACCCGTTCTGCGACGCGGCGGATATTATGCTCGATTTTATCGCGAAAATGAAAGCGCATAAGGGCTTCGAGGCTTCCGTGCTCAATCTCGGCGGAGGATTCGGCGTAAGATACGTTGAGTCAGACCCCGAAATAGATTACGATAAAAATATCGCCGAGATAAGCGAGCATGTAAAGTCAAAATGCGCGTCTCTCAATCTCAAAACGCCCGCTGTTTTAATGGAACCGGGCAGAAGCATCGTCGCAAACGCGGCTTTGACTCTATACACCGCGGGAAGCGTTAAGACGATAACGGGATATAAAAGCTACGTTTCGATTGACGGCGGTATGACAGACAACCCGAGATACGCGCTTTATCAGTCCGAGTATACCGTTTACTGCGCGAATAAAATGAACGAAACGCCCGATTTTAAATGCACCGTCGCGGGCAGATGCTGTGAAAGCGGAGACCTTATACAGGAGGACGTTCTGCTTCCCTCGCCCAAACGCGGGGACATCATAGCCGTACTCGTCACGGGCGCGTACAACTACTCGATGGCTTCGAATTATAACAGGGTCACCCGTCCCGAGGTCGTTTCGGTAAAGAACGGAAAGGCGAAGGTTATCATTAAGCGCGAAACGTACGAACACATGACCGCGCTCGATGTTTAAATGTTAATAATATGTAAATAATTATAAATATCAAACAGTCACCCTTATTTATGTCTCTTAATTAGCTTTACAAATATTGACAAACAAATGTAAATTCGTTATTATTGTACTGTAATATATTTTTGCAAGGGTTGTGGAAAAAATGGCGGATATCATAAACCGGGATTTTCTCTTTTCGTATGATGACAGCAAATCAGCTGCGCGTTCGGGCGGTATATTATCGTCGATTATGTTCAGATTCCTTGCGGTGTTTGTAAATATTATCGAAAATTTAAAAAAATACTTCTGACATGACAAAACTGCGCAGACTCCTTACGTCCGCGCAGTTTTTATATAAGCAATATAAATTTACGGAGCCGTAAAGTAATTTTACGACTCCGTATTCACTTCCCCGCCGTGCGTTCAGCGGGGATTTTTACTGATAATTATAATCCTGGATAACGGCAGCTGCGAGGAGCATAATTATCATCGGGTCGGCAAGCGAGAATACGAATTTTTTGAAAAGGCTTTCCTTTTCGGCTTCTTCGAGTTTGTTCTTTCCGTCGCGCTCAAGTCTTTTTTCCGCTTCTTTTGACGAAAGACCTGCGGGTGAGTTTTGAACGTCGGAAAAAACCTTCTCGGTTTCTTCGATGCAGAACTTCATTCGGGCTCGTTCCTTTCTGTCATATGCCTGACATTGTTTTTTGCAGTCCGGGAAGATCGTTAAAAAAAAAGACCCAAGACAGAGAGGAACCCCCTGTCAAAGGTCTTGCATACGAATGTTTCGCCCCTGCGCCAGACGTAAAACGCCGGTTGTTGACGGCAGGGAGGAACGTATATGCGTTCCCGAGCTGCTCCCCTTTAACCGAGACAATCATAGCACGCGGTAAAATTAACTGTATTTAAACAATTAAAGAGTTATTCTTTTGAACGCGAACGCTGTATTTTTTTAATTATTTCAACTATCGGAATTATTGAAAAAGCAAGCGCGAGAGATACCGCGTATTCCTCAAGTCCTATGGGAGTAAATCCGAATGCGGACGCGAGAAACGGAATTTCGATAACAGCCGTCGTAAGTACGAGCGACGACGCCATAGCCAAAAACAGCGGAATATTATGACTACCCTTAATGCTCATCATAACCGACGAACCCCGCTGCGAACGCATATTGAACGAATGGAATATTTCGCACATCGACATGGTTAAAAATGCCATCGTCATGCCCTGTTCGCAGTCGGCAATGTTCATAAATGCCCAGTGACCCGTTTCAAACCGTTCGCCTATAAAGAATGCGGTAAGGGTCAGCAGCGTTACAAGAACGCCCTGATATGCAACGTCGATACCGAGTCCGCCCGAGAAAATCGAGTCCGACGGATTGCGCGGTTTTCTTTTCATTATATTGCTCTCCGCCTTTTCGAGTCCGAGAGCGAGCGCAGGGAAGCAGTCTGTAACAAGATTTATAAAAAGAAGATGCGGAGCTTTCAGTATTGTAAATCCGAGTATCGTCGCGGTGAATATTGCAAGAACCTCCGCAAGATTCGAGCCGAGCAGGAACTGTATCGCCTTTCGGATATTATCGTAAATTCGTCTGCCCTCTCCGACCGCGCTCACTATCGTGGCGAAATTATCGTCGGCGAGAACCATATCCGCAACGTTTTTCGTAACGTCGGTACCCGTAATTCCCATGCCGATTCCTATATCCGCACTCTTAATCGACGGTGCGTCGTTGACTCCGTCTCCCGTCATTGCCGTGATTTTGCCTTTTGCTTTCCATGCATTGACAATACGCGTTTTATGTTCGGGCTGAACGCGGGCGTATACAAAGGTGCTTTCGACTTTTTGTAAAAATTCATCGTCGCTCATTGCCGACAGCATATCTCCGGTCATGACCTGTGATGAATCCTTGATTATCCCGAGCTCTTTTGCAATCGCCGCGGCGGTGTCTCTGTGGTCGCCCGTAATCATTACCACGGTGATTCCCGCCTCACGGCATTCCTCAACGGCAGACTTGACCTCGGGGCGGACGGGATCTATCATTCCGCACAGACCTATGAATACGAGGTCACTTTCAAGTTTATCGGCGGAAAAATCGGACGGAATATCCGTATACTTTCTGTACGCTCCCGCAAGAACGCGCAGAGCACAGTCCGCCATTCTCTTATTTTCCCTTGAAATATCAGCAATGATTTCGTCGGTTATTTCTGTTTCTTTTCCGTCGATAAGAGCATAACGGCACTTTTTTATAAGAACGTCGGGCGCACCCTTTGTATACTGAATATATCCCGTACCCGTTTTATGAACGGTGGACATCATTTTTCTGACGGAATCAAACGGAGCCTCTCCGACTCTCGGCTCTGCGGCGCACAAAGCCTCTTTTTTCATTTCAAGTTTTGAAGCCCATGCGACCAGTGCCGCCTCCGTCGGTTCTCCCGTTACGGTTCCGTCATCGTTTTCCTCCGCGTCGGAGCAGAGAGACATTGCCTTTGCAAGGATTTTTTCGTTTGACGAACAGTCGACGACCGTCATTTTATTCTGCGTAAGAGTACCCGTCTTATCCGAACAGATTATCTGAGCGCATCCGAGCGTTTCAACTGCGGTCAGTTTTCTTATAACCGCATTTTTTTTCGACATATTCGTAACGCCTATCGAAAGAACTATCGTTACGACTGCGGCAAGCCCCTCCGGAACGGCGGCAACCGCAAGACTTACGGCAACCATGAATACATTGATAACACTCTTAAAAATAAGCGCACCGTCGCCGGACATGAGCACGTCTCTTTGCATAAAGAGCGAAAAAGCGAAAATAAAAACGCAGATTCCGAGTACGAGATACGTGAGGATCTTCGACAGCTGTGACAGCTTTTTCTGAAGCGGAGTCTGCTCCTCGGAAACAGAAGATATCGCGTCCGCGATTTTGCCCATTTCCGTGTCCATACCCGTTGCGGTCACAATCGCTTTGCCTCTGCCGTATACAACGGTACTGCCCATGTAAGCCATGTTTTTTCTGTCGCCGAGTCCGACGTCTCCGCTCTCGGGAATTTTGAGAGCCGCCGTTATTTTGTCGACGGGAACGCTTTCCCCCGTCAGCGCGGCTTCTTCGATTTTAAGACTTACGCTCTCTATAATACGACAGTCCGCAGGAACCGCGTCGCCGGCTTCGAGAACAACGATATCACCTACGACAATATCCTCGCTTTTAACTACGGTTATTTTGCCCGAACGTATTACTTTCGACGTAGCCGCGCTCATCTCCTGCAACGCTTCTATCGCCTTTTCTGCTTTACTCTCCTGAAATACGCCGAGTATTGCGTTTATGAGAACAACAATCAAAATTATTACCGTATCCGTCGGAAACGCCGAAGTGCCGGACGATATCCCCTCGTACACCGTCGTAACCGCGGATATAACGGCGGCGGCAATCAGTATAATTATCATTGGGTCGGCAAGCTGTGAGAAAAAACGGCTTATAAGCGATTTTTTCTTCGCCTCTTTCAGCTTGTTTTTTCCGTCTGTCTCCAGTCTTTTTTTTGCCGCGGCATCGTCAAGTCCGAATTCAGCCGAATTCGTTTCTCTGAAAACGGTCGAAATGTCTTCAAAATAACGCTGCATAATTTACCTCCGAAAAATATTAAATAAAAAAAATATATATAAGACCTTCGACAGACTGAAGTCTGCCAAAGGTCTTGCTTCAAACACAAAAGTATCTGTCTGCTGCCGGCCGTGAGCAGTCGAACGCCGAGGCGGATGACGACAACAGATGGGATATCCCCATAGCTACTCCCCAATGGGTATTCGATTTATTTGAAGTATATAATATTTGTGCGGATTTGTCAATATATTTTTTTAGAAAACCTGAATTTCGGAAATCTTGACAACATTATTATTTATATGATATTATAACATAAATAAAAATTTATATTCATAGAATAAAACGAAAGTTTCTGTTTCATTATTGAAAGAAGGTCGCATTTTTAATGATAAATGTTATCGGACTCGGTTATATCGGACTTCCCACCGCGCTGATGTTCGCGTCTCACGGCGTTGAGGTCGTCGGAACGGACTACAATAAGGAGCTTGTCTCCACGTTACAGCACGGTCACACGACTTTTAAGGAAAAGGGACTCGACGAGCTTTACGCTTCGGCGGTCAAATGCGGAATCGAATTTTCAACCGAGTACAAAAAGACCGACATGTACATTATTGCCGTCGCAACGCCTTATGACAAGGATAATAAAAAGGTCGACGCAAGTTATGTCACCGGCGCGGTAAGGGATGTTATGAAGGTCTGCCCCAAGGGCGCGACCGTTGTTATCGAGTCGACCGTATCGCCCGGAACCATTGATAAATACGTCCGTCCGATTATCGAGGCAGACGGTTTCACGATAGGCAAGGACATAAACCTCGTTCACGCGCCCGAGAGAATCATTCCCGGCAACATGGTTTACGAGCTTGAACACAATTCGAGAACGATAGGTGCGGACGACAGAGCGATAGGCGAAAAGGTCAAGAAGTGCTACGAGTCGTTCTGCAAGGGCGAGATCGTCGTCACCGACATCAGAACAGCCGAAATGACAAAAGTCGTTGAAAATACGTTCAGGGATATAAATATCGCGTTCGCAAATGAGCTTGTAAAGATATGCCGTTCGGACAACATGGACGCGCTCGAAATTATCAGCATCGCGAACCGTCATCCGAGAGTTAATATATTAAATCCCGGACCCGGAGTCGGAGGTCACTGCATTTCCGTCGACCCGTGGTTCCTCGTCGGCGACTATCCGATGTTTGCGAATTTAATAAGAAAAGCAAGGGAAATTAACGACTCCATGCCGGAGTTCGTTTTGGGCAGAATCAGTGACATTATGGACGAAAAGGGTATTACGGACGTTTCGAGAGTCGGTCTGTACGGACTTACCTACAAAGAAAACGTCGACGACTACCGCGAGAGTCCGACATTGCAGATGCTCGAATGCATGAAACGCCACCTTTCGCGCGGGGTCAAAGTATACGACCCGTTCATTACTAAGAATATGGTCGAAAACCAGTACCACGATTTCGATAAATTCCTAAACGATATAGATATGATCGTAATTCTCGTCGGTCATGACGAAATTAAAAATAATATGGATAAAATCAAGGACAAAGTAATTCTCGATACGAGAAATATCTGTCACATTGACGGCACTTACAGACTTTAAGCCTTTTTCGGAGGAAAACAAGTGAAAACAATCATGCTCGTTTTCGGCACGAGACCCGAAGCGATTAAAATGTGTCCGCTCGTAAACGAGCTTAAGAAAAGAGAAACGGTGAAAACCGTCGTCTGCGTTACCGGTCAGCACCGACAGATGCTCGACAGCGTACTTGAAACGTTTAATGTTGTACCCGATTACGATTTGTCGATAATGAAAGATAAGCAGACGCTTTTCGACGTTACGGTAAATATTCTCGAGAGAATAAAAGCCGTTCTCGACGAGGTAAAACCCGATATCGTTCTCGTTCACGGCGACACGTCGACGACGTTTGTAACCGCGCTCGCCTGTTATTACACACAGACAACCGTCGGACACGTCGAGGCGGGACTCAGGACTTACGATATTTATTCGCCGTTCCCTGAGGAATTTAACCGCCAGGCGGTCAGCATTATTTCAAAGTATAATTTTGCTCCGACTCAGCGGGCGAAAAATAATTTATTAAAAGAGGGCAGAGACCCCGATACGATTTTCGTAACCGGCAACACGGCGATTGACGCGCTGAAAACCACCGTCAGAGAGGATTACACACACCCCGAACTCGAATGGGCAAAGGGTTCGCGCCTTATAACGCTGACGGCGCACCGAAGAGAAAACCTCGGCGAGCCCATGCGCCACATGTTCCGCGCAATAAAGAGAATTATCGACGAAACGCCGGATATAAAGGTTATTTACCCGATACACATGAACCCGGTTGTCAGAAGCGCCGCGAAGGAGATTTTCGGCGGCTGTGACAGGATTCATATTATAGACCCGCTGGACGTGCTTGATTTCCATAATTTTCTCGCACGGTCGTATCTGATTCTGACGGATTCGGGCGGAATTCAGGAGGAGGCTCCGTCGCTGGGCAAACCCGTGCTCGTCATGAGAGACACGACCGAACGCCCCGAGGGAGTCGAGGCGGGCACGCTCAAGCTCGTCGGAACGAACGAGGAAACGATATACTCGGCGTTTAAAACACTGCTCGAGGATAAAGAAGAGTATGAAAAAATGAGCAGAACGTCAAACCCGTACGGAGACGGACGTACGTCTCAGCGAATTGCAGATATACTGACAAAAAACCGCGGTGAATAACCGCGGACTTTTTTAAGCGCAAACAAAATATGTATGTCTTCCCGGGGTAAAGGCAGGAAATTTTAAATATGATTTTACCTTCGAAAACCCGGAAATTTCATATTGC
>DJEG01000069.1:11754-13434 GCA_002431305.1 Ruminococcaceae bacterium UBA5904
CTACAAAAAGAATGTTTATGCTTCAGAGCGATAAATTATTGTTTACCTTTCCGTCTGCACGTCCCATCCGTCCGACATATAAAAATCGTACTTCACGACTTCCCCGTTTATGCTCCAGATTCTCGGATGTTTATTGAATTCGAAGTCGACGGGGAACGTTTCGTCCGCCTGTTTCGATGCAATTTTAAACGCGTTTTTCAAATCCTCTCTGATTTCATCGGTCATGCCCTCGGGCTGAGCCGAAACGAACAGAGGCGTACCGCTTTTTGCGAGCAGATCAAGCCACTGCCTGTTTAAACACCAAGGAATATTTTTATCGAGAATACCTACGCAGTCCGCGTCGCACATATAGAAAGTCTTATTCTGACACATTCGGAATGCAAGCGAATTTACGCCGTATTTCCGCGTTCTCGCCCAGCGTTCACCGCTCGTGTCGTCGCCCGTTCTGTTGAGTTCGAATATTCCCGCGCACAGATGACCTATCGTATTGCATCCGATTATGACGGCGTTTTCCGCGTTATCACGAATGAGTTTATAAAGTTCCTTGACAACCTGCGCCGAGGTCTTATGCCTGTCGTTAAACGCCCACGAATCCTCTTTCGTTACAAGAGAATTCATCTCGAATCCGAACCGTCCGAACAAATCGAACGTGCTGAAATCGTGCTTTATAAGCTCGTATCCCCAGTTGTAAATTCGGCTTACGTCCTCGGCGATTTTGCGTTTAACATCAGGAACGGTCGGGTCGAGGAAACGGCAGTCCGCGCGGTTTATAAGCCACTCGGGATGCTCCTTTTCCGCCTGAATGTCATGCAGAGGTCTCATCCATATACCGGGACGAACGCCGAGAGCTTTGAATTCTCCGGCAATCTTTTCCATATCGCCGTATTTATCATTGGGAATCCACGGTCCCGCGCACGAATTTATCGTCCAGCCGTCGTCGATTACCATAAACGGACGGTTTTCAAGT
Source organism: Ruminococcaceae bacterium UBA5904 (assembly GCA_002431305.1). Taxonomy (GTDB): domain Bacteria; phylum Bacillota; class Clostridia; order Oscillospirales; family Acutalibacteraceae; genus CALACW01. Next base: position 12,722 of record DJEG01000069.1, read on the forward strand.
CCCTCGGTAATAGAAGCGAGCAGACGCGCGTCGGTCATTATCTCGTCATATGAGCTTTTGCCGTACGCGTAGTACCAGTTGTTGCTTCCGTAAACGGGCTTTTCGGGCAGAACGGGATTCGGACACATCAGATTACAGAACTCCCTGCATGCCTCGTACGCGCCGATATCGGTATAGTTTCTGCACAGAATTTCGGCGGCTTCCAATTCGCCGTCAAGCTTAACGCCCATACCGCCGCACCGCACGTCGAGCCTGCACGTCACGCCCGACGCGTCAAACGAAAAACACGCGAAGCTGTTGGGCAGAACCCTGACTCCGCAGCCGGTGAAATTATCCCCGCCGTCCTTTGCGATAAAATACCACGGCAGAGGTCGCTCACTGTCGAGCGCACCCCATTCGGCGTCATTATAAAGGCGTTCCCACGAGTCGCTCATGACCGAAACGGGAGCCTCGGTATCGAATTTCCATCTCAAATCAACGTATTTAACGCCCGAATCGGAACACGACACAAAGACCTTCATTCCCTCGCCGATAACAAACCGAACGGACGCGTCGTTTTTATCTGAATCACACGTTATTTTAACAAAATCAGGTATTCTTAATATATCAATCATTTTAATCCTCCGATATTTTTTCTTGATTGTATCATAACGAAACGCGATAATCAACTAATTAAATACTTATGAATAAAAAAATAAAATTTTTTGTAAGAA
>DJEG01000040.1:0-1987 GCA_002431305.1 Ruminococcaceae bacterium UBA5904
TTATTCATATTACCGTAAGTCTCTCGCTGACGCGGTTTGATTTATATCTTTTATAATGACAAATCCGTCAGGATTTGCACCGAACCTCTTCACTTTTCACTCTTCACTTTTCACTGCAATAATTTATCGCATATAACGCGATAAATTATTGTTTACATTCCCTTAATATATACATGATACCTTTTATATAATGTAAAGGGGCGTATGATATGTTTAACATTCTCATAGTTGACGATAACGAAAACACTCGCAGACTGACAAAAACCGTTCTCGAGCAGAACGGCTATAAGGCGTACACCGCGATTGACGGGGTCGACGGGCTTGACAAGCTCGACAGGGTTCACGTCGATTTGATAATTCTCGACGTTATGATGCCGAACATGGACGGCTACGAGTTTGCGAAAACTCTGCGTGACAACGACTGGAATATACCGATTTTGATGGTCACGGCGAAGGAGAATGTCAGCGACAAAAAAGAGGGATTCCGCGCCGGCACGGACGACTATATGGTTAAACCCGTCGACGACGAGGAAATGCTTCTGCATATCGCCGCGCTTCTCAGACGTTCGAAAATTGCGAACGAGCATAATTTAAACATCGGCGATACCGTTCTCGATTACGACGCGCTGACCGTCACGAGGGACGGCACTTCGATTGAGCTTCCCAAAAAGGAATTTCTGCTTCTTTTTAAGCTCCTGTCATATAAAAATAAGATTTTCACCCGCAGACAGCTCATGGACGAATTATGGGATATGGATTCCGATACGGACGAGCGCACTGTCGACGTTCACATAAACAGACTGCGCGACAAGTTTAAGAATAATCCCGATTTTCAGATAGTTACCATCCGCGGACTCGGATATAAGGCGACGTATTGAGGCAGATATGAAACCTGAAATTAAATTTGATTATAAAGTAAAAAAACGCCACTCCATGCGTTTTGCGTATTCCGTCCTCGTGTTTATAATTCTCGCCTCGGCGGCGGCGATTATCGCGGGACTCATGTATATTCTCAACGTAACGGATCTGCACATTTTTGAGCGAATACGGCCGTACAGCGTTCTTCTTCTGTCCCTTGCCGCGTCGATAATAATAGGCACGTTCCTGTCGTTTATTATCGGTAAGAATTTTTTGAATCCTATAAAGGAAATGATTTCCGCGACGAAGAAAATTGCCGACGGCGATTTTACCGTAAGGGTCAGCGAGACGAAGTTTCCCAAGGAAATGAATCTTCTGTCGAGAAGTTTTAATACAATGGCTGACGAATTAGGCAGCACCGAGATGTTCAGAAACGATTTTATAAATAATTTTTCGCACGAATTCAAAACGCCGATCGTGTCGATTTCGGGGTTTGCAAAACAGCTTAAAACGCCCGGAATCACCGACGAGGAGCGCACGGAGTACGCGGATATTATCATCGCCGAGTCGCGCCGTCTTACGACCATGGCTTCAAATATTTTACTGCTTACGAAGTATGAAAATCAGCAGATTGTAACCGACAAAACGGAGTTTTACCTCGACGAGCAGATTAGAAAATGCATACTCTATCTCGAAAAAGAGTGGAGCAAAAAAAATATTGATTTTGACCTCGATTTGCAGGAGGTTACGTATAATTTCAACGAGGATATGCTCTCGCATGTTTGGATGAATATTATAAATAACGCGATAAAATTTTCGCCCGAAAACGGAACGATTACGATTAAGTGCATAAACGATATCTCGGATATTATGGTTATAATTTCGGACGAGGGCATCGGAATGGACGACGATACTCGGCGTCATATTTTCGATAAATTTTATCAGGGCGACACGTCGCACACGGCGCAGGGTAACGGTCTGGGACTCAGCCTCGTTAAACGCGTTGTCGACCTTTGCGGCGGAAAAATCAGCGTAAAAAGCAAAATCGGAGCAGGCTCAACGTTCTGCGTAAGACTGCCGAAAGAACAATAATTTATCATTCGAAAGCGCAAACATTCTTTATGTAGGG
>DJEG01000040.1:2134-2755 GCA_002431305.1 Ruminococcaceae bacterium UBA5904
TTCCCCTACATATTTTGTTTATGTAAGAATTATATCAATCTGTGTTTGAACGGTGATTTTATGATTCAGGAATCCATTGAAAACTATCTCGAAACCATATACATGTTAAAGCTCAAAAAAAGCAATGTCCGCGCGGTGGATGTTGCCGAGGAAATGGGCTATTCGAAGCCTACCATAAGCGTCGTTATAAAGAAGCTTAAGGAGCAGGGGCTTTTGAGCGTTGAGTCTGACGGCGACATCATTTTGTCCGGCGAGGCTGTAAAAATCGCGTCGCACATCTACGAACGCCATGTTTTCCTGACCAGGATGTTTGTGTCGCTCGGCGTTGACAAGGAGACCGCCGCCGAGGACGCGTGCAAACTCGAGCACGATATCAGCGACGAAACGTTTGAGCGAATAAAAGAGCATGCTAAAAAAGTACTTGAATAAATCGCTCTGTATCAAGCCTGAAATTTTGTCGTTATAATTACGACCGGATGTTTTTTTTCAGGCATATTAATTATTTTGAATGCGTTAATATTATATAGTTGGAAGCGTTCCCCGTTCTGCCTGTTGGCAGAGCGGGGAATTGCTTCATTTTTAATGTATTTCAAGCCGATTTTTTGCATCTCGCGCCCATTT
>DJEG01000040.1:2877-8779 GCA_002431305.1 Ruminococcaceae bacterium UBA5904
ATATGAAACCAACACCGAAAAGGATTTTATCTCTTTTTATGTCGCTTTTGATGCTTCTGAGTGTTACGAGCGGACTTACGTTTACGTCGTTTGCGGAGGACGAAAATTTTGAAAATAAAAAAGTATATCGCTTACAAAGAAAAAGATACCCGCCGTGCTCGCGCTGTGCGTACTTTTAATTTTGATTCCGATAAATTTGGTAAAGGACGTTCAGAGTTTAAACGAACTCAAAGCCGAAAATTATGCGGATGAGACTTATGCGGACAAAATAAACGAGACTGTCGCCGATTATGAAAACAAATCAGGCACGATGGTAACTAAACTGGAGTACTGTTACGATTCGGAAAATAATTTGAACAAAAACAGCGTGCTGTATGTCGGCTGGGGTGTAAAGCCGATAATCAATCTCGGCAGAATGAAAACGGACAGACCCGTTTTTGAATGCAGTAAAATGTCCGAGGACAAAAAAGCCGAAATTTTCGGCGAGGGCAATTTTACGGATTTTGATTCGAAAACTCAAATTGTCTTTTCATCCGACACGGTCTATCTGTGCGTATATTAAAATTAACAAGAGAGGAACGATTCTTATGTTTCGTTCCTCTCTTTATTATTATCTTTATATTATAATACGAAGTCGTCCGGGTCGAAATCCATTTTTTCGCTCTTAAAATCCGGCTGGCGTTTGAGCGGGTCGTACTTGAATTTTCGGCACGACGAAAAAGGCTGCATTACTCCCTTTTTCGGGCACAGAACGGTGTTGTCCGCCGCCGAAACTCCGCGCGCGCAGTACATGCACTGCGGGGTTATTTTAACATTCGTAAGTTTTCCGCCCATTACCGAATCCTCCGTTTCCGACCGGCGATTTGAAAAAATCATTCTTTATTAATTTTATATATATTTTTATAAAATGTCAAGTATATCATGTCGACTTGCGCCTTTTTAGAAGAATTTTTACGTCCGTCAGCGAGTCGGACATTATCATAACGCCCGACGCTATGAGCAAAACCGCGTTCGATACCGCGTATGACGAAAACGAGGCGGACGGCGGGGCGAATTTTACAGTCTCGACGGCGGACGGAATTATGCCCGTCACGGCACGGCATATTATAAACGATAAAAACGCGTTAAATATTCTCGGGATAAAATAATCGCGCAGACGAACTTTCATTTTCGTGAGCATGGGGAAAATCTGCATAAAAACACATATCCCGCCGAACGAAGCCGCCGCCGCGCACATCGGCGCGCCCCCGAGCTTCCGAGCCGCCGAAACTCCGTCGGTCACCTCGAAAATTATCCTGAGCCATGTTTTTATATTTTCATTTTCAATAAATGAGAACATAACGTTTTCGAGCGCCGAAAATAGAATTATCCATGCCGATATCGATATCATCGCATTCGCGGAACTTGACACCGAGGACGTGAAAACATCCGAAAACGAAACGCAGTCCGTACTTTCCCGTATCTCCGGTTTTTTATTTCGACCCGGGGTTTTGTTTTTCCTTTTTGATATAAACGAAAGGAGAACCGCCGTTATTACGGACGATAAAAATACCGAAAAAAGAACGGCACTGCCCGATAATGCGGAATTTAAAACCGTTACGCCGACGGTGTTTATTATAAATCCCGGCCCCGCGTTTACGCAGAACGAGACAAGTCTGCGGGCAGTCAAAAAATCGATTCTGTTTTTGTCGAATTCCTGTTTTATCAGCCGTACGCCGACCGGGTATCCGCCTATGAATGAAAAAATAACGGCGCACATGCACGTCGGCGGTATGTTTAACGCCCGCGAGCCGAACGTTCCGACTGCGCCCGAGGAAAAAGCGCCGAGTTTATATGCGGTTTCCGACAGCACCGCGAAAAGAAAAAGCGACGGTATGACAGTGTCAAAACACATTGAAATTCCGCGCCTCGCCCCGTCCACGGCGTACGAGGGCTTGAGCATTATTATCACAGCTAAAGTTAAAATAACAGCCGTTTTTAAAGTGTTTTTTGTTCTCCTCATTTTTATATCACCGATACATTACTATGCCGGAGCGTGATAATCGATGAAAAATCAACATATATTTTTTTCGGGGAGGAATGCTTATGCCAAGAGAGAACAGAAAAAATAACGGCAGGAAAATTACGCGCGCTCTCGCCGACGAATTGCAGATGCCCGCGACTCAGGTCACGAATGATTTTCACATCGAATTCTTCGGCAGGAATCAGATTCTTACCGAGGGGTGCCTCGGCGTTTTAGAGTACGATTCGGGCAAAATCCGCCTGAATCTGACCGGAGCTGTCATAACATACGAGGGTGCCCGGCTCGAGATAAGTTCGTATGACGACGACAGAATCGAAATAAAGGGCGATGTTATGAATATTTCTTTTTCCTGAAGGGAGTAAAAAAATGCTTCTTATAAAACTTATAAGATTTTTGCTGGGATATGTTGAATTTACGTGCGAGGGCGGATTCTCCGAACGGTTTGTAAATTTATGCTTTGCAAACGGCGTCAGACTTTGGGACGTCAGAAGCTCCGGCGGTGTTACGAGCGCAAATGCGTCGCTGTCCGCATTTAAAAAAATCGATATCCCCGCCGAAAAATCGGGAATGACCGTTTATGAAAAATATCGGCGCGGTCTGCCCGTTATAATTTATAATAACCGTTCGCGCGTGTTTTTTCTCGTCTCGTCCGTTTTGACGTGCGCCCTCGTGTTTGTATTGTCCTCAATGATATGGAGCGTCACGGTCTCGGGCGGGGTGTCATATACAGACAAACAGATAATCGATATTTTTGCGTCATACGGCGTTAAACCGGGCGTTTTTGCGGATAATATAGACGTGGATTACGTTCAGGATTCGGTCGTCGGGACTAATCCCGATATCATATGGTGCTCTGTAAACATCGTCGGAAGCCGTGCGTTTATCGAAATACGCGAGAGCGTCAAAACTCCCGACATGCACACTGATGATAACCCGTCGAATATTGTCGCGCCGTGCGACGGCGTTCTGACGCGTCTCGAGGTCTATTCCGGCGAGGGGGTTGTGAGCGTGGGAAGCGCCGTTTTGAAAGGACAGCTTCTGATAAGCGGAACCCTCGAGCGAACCGACGGCAGTGCGAAGGCTGTAAATGCAGACGGCAAAATAGAAATCCGCCGTAATGATTTTCTGAGTTCGGCAGTCGGCGAAAACGACCCGAGATTTTCGGTTAAAGAGATGAAAACGCGAAGCTCGGTTTACTTTTTCTCACTTAAAATACCGCTCGGAATCACGCGGGAATGCGATAAAAAAAGCAGAACGGAAAGTCTGCTTACAGCAAACGGCGTAACGCTTCCCGTCGGTACGGCGACGGACAGATTTTTATTTTTACAGCCCGGCAATTCACCCCTTGATTCTCAGAGTCTGCTCCTGCTCGCCGGATACGAGTATTTTAAAAATGAAAAAAATACGGTTTCGGGATGCGAAATCGAGTCGCGCGCTCTTTCATATTCAATCGAAAACGGCGTCTGTACCGTAGACGGAAAATACGTTCTGACTGACAAAGAAATTGTACGTCAAAACATAATTTTTGAAAATTAAATTTTTGTTGTCTTCAAACAAAACTTATTAAAAATTCTATTAATTATTGACAAAAAAAATTAAGGTGCTATAATAATATAAAAAGGAATAAAAAAGGACAGAAATATATTCGGATGTTTGAAACCACAATCGATATTGACAAAATGGAACATGCCGTCAGCCTTTTCGGCTCGTTCGACGAAAATATAAAAACAATAGAGAAAAATTTTTCCGTCACCGTCGTAAACCGGGGCGGGGAGGTTAAAATTTCGGGCGAAGCCGAAAACGTCATGTCAGCTTCGCGCGCAATAAACGGACTTCTTGCGCTTGTCACGAACGGCGAAACGCTCAACGAACAGAACGTCGGCTATGTTATCTCGCTCGTGAAGGACGGAAACGAGGATAAATTAGGCGAGCTTTCCGGGGACAGTATCTGCCTTACGACAAAGGGCAGACCCGTTAAGCCGAAAACCCTCGGACAGAAGAAGTATATTGAATGCATTAAAAATAATACGATAGTTTTCGGGGTCGGTCCCGCCGGCACGGGCAAAACGTATCTCGCAGTCGCAATGGCGGTTAAGGCGTTCCGCTCTAAACAGGTTACGAGGATAATTCTCACACGCCCCGCGGTTGAGGCGGGCGAAAAGCTCGGTTTCCTCCCCGGCGACCTTCAGCAGAAGGTTGACCCCTATTTAAGACCGTTATACGACGCGCTGTTCGATATGCTCGGCGCGGAAAATTTTCAGAAATATCAGGAAAAGGGATGCATCGAAGTCGCCCCGCTCGCGTATATGCGAGGCAGGACGCTTGACGACAGCTTTATAATTCTTGACGAGGCTCAGAACACAACGCCCGAGCAGATGAAAATGTTTCTTACGCGTCTCGGTTTCGGCTCGAAAATAGTCGTAACCGGCGACATCACGCAGGTCGATCTGCCCGACGGCAAGCGTTCGGGACTTATCGAGGTACTGAAGATTCTTAAAAACATCGACGATATCGCGGCGGTGCGCTTCAGCGAAAAGGACGTAGTTCGCCATAAATTGGTACAGGATATAATAAAAGCTTACGAAAAGCACGAGGAGACGAAAAAAAGAAAATGAAAGAGAAAATTAAGGTCATCATTTCAAACGACCAGAAGAAAGTAAAAATCCCCACAGGTATCAGAATGCTGATAAGAAGATGCTGTAACGCGACTCTCGTCATGGAGAAGTTCCACGATTCGGCTGAAATCAGCGTACGCTTCGTCGACAACGAGGAGATTCACAGACTGAACAAACAGTTCAGAAACGTCGACTCCGCTACCGACGTTCTCTCGTTCCCGCTCGGAAAGGTCGAGGAGGACGGCACCGCGAATTATGACGAAAATCCCGAGACAGGCGCAAAGGTTCTCGGCGATATCGTAATATCCGTCGAGAGAGCGGAGGAACAGGCGAAGGAATTCGAACACTCATTACAGCGCGAGATGGCGTTTCTCACCGTTCATTCGATGCTTCACCTGCTCGGTTACGACCACGTAAACGGCGGTCTCGAGGCTGTCAGAATGAGAGAAAAGGAAGAAACCGTACTCGTTCAGCTCGGTCTGCCCGGAAGCAACGCGTATACGATGGACGAATAATTTCACAGGAGAATTTTAATATATGACATCATCCCCCGCAGCGCCGAAAACGGCGTTTATTGCAATAGTCGGATGCCCCAATGCGGGCAAGTCGTCGATACTTAACCGTCTGCTCGGTCAGAAGGTGGCGATAGTTTCGCCAAAACCGCAGACGACGAGAACGAGAATCATGGGCGTTCTGACAGAGAATGAAACACAGCTTGTGTTTACCGACACGCCCGGATTCCACCGCCCGAAAACAAAGCTCGGAGAGAAAATGGTTCAGGCTGTCGACGAGAGCATATCGGGAGTCGACGCTTGTCTGCTCGTAGTTGAACCCAAGGGTGAAATCCGCCCCGCCGAGATCGAGCTTATCAACAGATTTAAGCGTGAGAAAATTCCTGCAGTGCTTGCGATAAATAAAATCGACTTAATCCCCGAAAAGACGGATTTAATGGCGAGAATTCTGGAGTTTTCAAAACTTTACGAATTCGAGGCGATAGTTCCGCTCTCGGCTAAGGACGGAAACGGACTCGACGAATTAAAGGACGAGCTTATGGCTCTTGCTTTTGAAAGCGAGCACTTTTTTCCCGACGACACGCTCACCGACCAGCCCGAACGCGTGCTGGCTTCCGAGATTATACGCGAAAAACTCCTTAAAAATCTCGACTGCGAGATTCCGCACGGAACCGCCGTTGCGATTGAAAAATTCAAAGAGCGCGATGACGGCGAAATTATCGATATCGACGCGACGATTTACTGCGAAAAGG
>DJEG01000027.1:0-143 GCA_002431305.1 Ruminococcaceae bacterium UBA5904
TTAAAGTCGGTTTTCGAACTGCGTTTTGCCTCGCTCTCGGGTTACATGCCCGACCTCGTTGCGTGCGCGGAGTGCGGAGAATTCGAGACCGACCCGATGTATTTTGATTTTGATTCGGGTTTGCTTTACTGCAAAAACTGCCG
>DJEG01000027.1:267-417 GCA_002431305.1 Ruminococcaceae bacterium UBA5904
CTTTTTTCAATAAAACCCGACGAAAAAACCGCCGAATCACTCTATTCTTCGTGCGAAGAATATATAAAACACCAAACGTCGTATGAATTTAAAACACTGGAATTTTTAAACGAAATAAGAAAATAATGAAAGACATTGTCTTCCCGGGGT
>DJEG01000027.1:449-3441 GCA_002431305.1 Ruminococcaceae bacterium UBA5904
CCGGGGTAAAGGCAGAAAATTTTCAAATATGATTTTGCCTTCGGAAAACAGGAAATTTCGTATTGCTGACGCTATTTTATTATTAATAAAACCGTAAGTCTTGTAAAGTTTTAGGCGGTACACAGTACTGCATAATTTGTTTATTCCTTATAAATGATTTGTAAGGTAAATTATTGTTTAAAGCATTTCGTATCCCGGAATCTTGTGTATTTCGGGCAAAATTCCGATATCTTTTCCCGAGAGGCTGTAATTCTGGAACATATCGTATCCCGGCAGGACATTGCCTTCAATCAGCACGGGTTTGTCCGCGGTAATTGCGGCATCCCAGCCGATATATCCGACCTCTGGTACAACATCGGCGCCCTTTTTGCACAGATCGACAGCCTCTTTGTGCATGGGGACCTCGAACGATGTAACATCAACGCCCGTCAGCGGGTGTTTATCATAGAAAAGTCCCGTCTTATCGCAGAAAGCCCTGGACGCGGACTTTCCGTTTTTATCGAGGAGAATATACATTCCTCCGCTCGTAATATTGTCAACATCCTTCGTTCCGTTGCCGAATCTCAGCAGCGAATAAAGATAATGAACATCGCCGTTTTTGTCTCTTAATGTTACGATGCGGACGGAGTTTACGCTCCTAGGACAGAGTTCGTTCATTTTTTTGTGCTGTTCAATCTTCTGTTCAATAAGAACCTGACCGTTTGATTTAAGCTCGTTATAGAGCGAATTAAAATCCGTATTATCGTCCGAGTCGACTTTTTTAATCATCTGACCGCCGAACGAACGCGGGTATTTTGCAAACACCGTTTTGTGTTTTTTGCAGAAATCTTTAAACTTCTTTTCGTCAGCCTTTTCGAGATTGATCCACTCTCTGCCGATAAAATCGGAGAAAGCCTCGTTGAACTTGAGTTTATCCTTAAACATACACGTAAACTCGGGGTTGTTAGCCTGCTTTGAAAGCGCAGCGTTTTTATTGTAAGTCAGGAATGTTCCGCGGTTTTTGCCCTTGACCTTAGCGAAACCGAAAACCGTGTAGTCAAGATAGCCGATGCCGTATTTGAGCGCGCACACGCACATGTCGGCGGCGGTCGAAACCCGGTTAGCGCCGTAATTTTCATGAATCCGGGAGATGTACATATTCATACGCTTGAGGCTCATTGACTTGACTCTCGCCGTTAAATTTTTCAGACTGCCCATAATAAAACCCGCCTTTAAGAATGCCGTCGGCGATTTTCGCCGGCGGCAATCATATAGTTTCATACTATATGATAAAAATATCTTTCGAAATGATTATATCAAATATATTATAACAAAACAAGCAAAAAATATTTGCAAATTTCTTTTCGGAGGTATTTTTATGTCAGAAAAAATGTCGGAACGAGCAGAAAACACGGTATTCAACAAACTTATCGACAACTTTTTTATCACGGAACGATTCAGGGTTAAGGAATCCACATTTTCGCACTACAAAAATATTACGGATTCTCATATACGTCCCGAACTCGGGCAAGCCCGGCTGCGCGATATCGATTCAACCGCCGTCGAGCGTTTTTCGTATAAACTCATGACAGACGGCAGAAAGGACGGAACCGGCGGACTGTCGGCAAAAACGGTCAGGGATATACTCTCGATTCTTAAAATGATACTTTTATACGCAACGGAAAAAGGGTATCTTGACGAGAAGGTGCTTAAATTTTCGCTTCCGAGAGTAAAGAAGCAAAAAGCGGACATTTTGAAAAAAGAGGAAACAAAAATACTGAAATCAAAAGCATTGGAAAGCCGGGACGCATATAAATTCGGCGTTTTTCTGTGCCTGTACACGGGGTTGAGGATAGGGGAAATCTGCGCGCTCAGGTGGGAGGATATCGACCTCATAAACGGCGTGCTGTACGTTAACAGAACAATGCTCAGAATTTACTCGACGGACGAAAATCCTCAAAAAAAGACAAAAATAATTACCGACTCGCCGAAAACCGAATCCGGCAGACGTGCGATACCCCTGCCCTCGTCGGTGTGCAGGGAGCTTAAAATCAGAAGCACGGACAACCCGTCATGCTACGTCCTGACAAATTCGCCCAAATACATCGAACCGCGTCTGTATTATTCAAAATATAAAAATTTTCTCAAGGAATGCGGTGTTTCCGACCACAGTTTCCACGCGCTCAGACATACATTCGCAACGCAGTGCGCTTCCCTCGGATTCGACCCGAAATCCCTGTCGGAGATACTGGGACATTCAGATGTAAAAATTACACTGGAGAGATATGTACATCCGTCTATGGATATTAAGAGAAATTATATGAACAAACTCGATTGATTCCTTATTTTTCCTGCTCATATAGTATGAAACTATAAGGCGGATGATGCATTTTGAGCGGACGGGTATATATTATAAAAAGAATTCGGAAACGGCGGACGGAATGTTGATAATATAAATTCCGGAGGCATGGCGGCGCCGATTGATATCGATACCGGAACCATAGCCTACCCCGCGTTCGACAAGGAACAGAATTACTACGAAACTCACCCCATGACGGGGCATTTTCTCGTAGGGCAGGTTATACCGTACCGGGACAGTGCAAAAGAGATGTGCCTGAAGGCGGCTGAAATCGAAACAGGCATATACGCTATGTCGGCTGGGACGCGGCGATAACGCCGGACGGTCCCCTGCTTGTCGAGGGCAGCCGCTTCCCCGGACACGATATTTTACAGCTTCCCCCGCATGTCCCCGATAAAATCGGCATGCTCCCGAAATTCAGGGAATTTATTGATATATAAAACCGCTTTTCTCAGACTATTTTATATTAACGCAGAAAAAAATCCTGTCGGTTTGTGCTCCGACGGGATTTTTTTCAAAATTGAATTAATATAAAATATACAATATGACGGCTTTTCAATAAAATATTTAAGGCGTAAACATTCTTTGTGTAGGTCTTCCCGCATAAGACTTGCAGTAATATGAATAATAACATTGCGTCAGCAATATGAAATT